>JAAVHT010000092.1 GCA_014799565.1 Clostridiales bacterium | reverse complement strand
CTCGCCGTTAGGCGGCTTTGCCGCCCCAGGCCTAAGCGGGCCTATGGCCCGCCCATGGCTTCGTTCCAAGCTCCCTCGCAGACGCCTGCTCAGCGCTTCGCTGTCCACCGCCCCGTGGCTCCGCAGGGCAGAGCCAGGCCGGTCTGGGTGACGGGCAGGCCCAGCTCATCGGACACGGTGTGCCCGCCGAATTTTCCGCCGATGACGGTCTGCAAAATGTAGGTGAGCACCGACGGGGCCAGCCCCGTGGTGTAGGAATTCAAAATCACGAACAGCGGCTCGTCGGACAGCACCCCCGCCACCAGCTCCACGAAGGGGTACAGATTTTCCTCCAGCTTCCACACCTCGCCGGAGGGCCCCCGCCCGTAGGACGGCGGATCCATGATGATGGCGTCATATTTGCGCCCGCGCCGGATTTCCCGCTCCACGAACTTGCCGCAGTCGTCCACGATCCAGCGGATGGGCTTGTCCTCCAGCCCGGAGGACTTGGCGTTGTCACGGGCCCACTGCACCATACCCTTTGCCGCGTCTACGTGGCATACGCTGGCCCCCGCCGCCGCGCAGGCGATGGTGGCCCCGCCGGTGTAGGCAAACAGGTTCAGCACGCTGATGGGCCGTCCGGCCTTTTGGATCTGCTCCCGGGCAAAGTCCCAGTTGGCGGCCTGCTCGGGGAACACGCCGGTGTGCTTGAAGTTCATCAGCCCCACGTTGAAGGTGAGGTCTTTGTAACGCACCTGCCACCGCTGGGGAACGCTCTTGTCCGCCCATTGGCCCCCGCCAGTGTTGGAGCGGGCGTACCGGGCGTCGTGCTTTTTCCAGCCCCGGTGGTTCCGGGGGGCGTTCCAGATGGCCTGGGGGTCGGGCCGCACCAGCAGCTTATCGCCCCAGCGCTCCAGCTTTTCGCCCCTGCCGCAGTCCAGCAGTTCATAGTCCTTCCATTGATCGGCAACCCACACGAAGCTCACCCCCCACGAGGAATATCTCCGCTCCGCCCCTACGGGGCGGAGGGGAATGACCTGGGAGCGGTACACGAAACCCACCCCCAAATACAGAGAATCAAGACATTATACAACATCGGCGGACAATAGTCAAACCCTGGCTGGAACAAAAAACCGCCGGAGGGCGGAGGCCCTCCGGCGATTTTTGTGTTTTTAGGTTCCAAGCTGAATCCACAGATCATTGTACAGCGCCCGGGTGGCCCGGGGAAGCACGGTGTACATTTCGCACCGCTCCAGCACGTCGGCAGGGGCGGCCATGATCTCGTACAGCTCGGGGTCAAGCTCCTCGCCGTACAGCTCCTCATAGTAGGCGGGATACTGCTCCAGCGCCTCGGCGTTGGGGGAGGCGTACCAGATATAGTCCATGTTGGCCAGGTTGGCGTCGGTGGAGGCGATGAAGTTGATCCACTTCATGGCGTTCTCATAGTGAGGGGCGTCCTTGAGCACGCACATGGCGTCCACAAACCAGTTGGCCCCTTCCTCGGGGATCACGTAGCACAGGTCTACCCCGTCCGCCTGATTTTCCAGCATGGATAGGTAGTCCCCGGCGTAGTAGGAGGCGATGGCGGCATTGCCGCCCTCCATCTTCTGGAACACCTGATCCATCACCTTGCCTTGGAACACGCCCCGGCGGCTGGCGTCGGAGATGAGGCCGAAGGCCTCCCGGATTTCCGCCTCGTCGGTGGTGTTCACCGAGTAGCCCAGATGGAGCAATGCCGCGCCCAGCGCGTCCCGGGAGTTGTTGATAAGCAGCACGCTTCCGGCGTATTCATCGCCGTACAGTGCGCCCCAGCTATCCAGATCTTCGTCCACCATGTTGGCGTTGTAGATGAGGCCCAGGGTGCCCCAGGTGTAGGGGACGGTGTACTTGTTCTCCGGGTCGTAGGGCAGGTTGCGGAAGCGCTGGTCGATCAGCTCGAAGTTGGGGATCTGGCTGTAGTCCAGCTCCTCCAGCATATCCTCCTCAATGAGCTGGGAGATCATATAGTCGGAGGGGACGATCACGTCATAGTCCGCGCCGCCGCTTTTCAGCAGGGAGTACAGCGCCTCATTGCTCTCAGCGGTCTGGTAGTTCACCCGGATGCCGGTCTCTTCCTCGAACTGGGTGATGAGATCCTCGTCGATATACTCGCCCCAGGAGCACACGTTGACCACCGGCTGGGAGCTGGTGGCCCCGGTGAGCAGGACAACCACCACCACAAAGACGCAGGCCATAACCGCCGTTACGCCCCGGCGCACCCACCGATAGGAGGGCTGGTTGAAGCGCATGGACAGCTTTTCCAAGAAGGAGGGCTCCCGGATCTCCTGGCTGGCGGCGCGGCGCTCCTGCCGGATCTCCCGGACGTTGTTGGCCACCAGCAGCACCAGCACCGACAGGAACAGCAGGGTGGACACCGCGTTGACCTCCGGGGTGATGCGCTTTTTGGTCATGGAGTAGATGCGCATGGCCAGGGTGGAGGTGGACGATCCTGCGGTGAAGTAGGAGATGACGAAGTCGTCGATGGACATGGTGAAGGCAATGAGCGCCCCGGACACGATGCCCGGTTTGATCTCGGGCAGGATGACTTTCCAGAACGCCTGCATCCAGGTGCAGCCCAGATCCTGAGCCGCGTCCACCAGGTTCTTGTCCATCTGCCGCAGCTTGGGAGCCACGTTCAAAATGACATAAGGGATGTTGAAGGCGACATGAGCCAGCAGCATGGTGGTAAAGCCCAGATGCAGCTTGTCGGGCAGCGCCACGACGCTCTGCACACTGTTGAACCAGTTGGCGAACGCCCCCCAGCCCTGGAAGAAGGCCACGAAGAACAGGCACAGGGATACGCCGGTGACGATATCCGCGTTCATCATGGGGATGTCGTTGACCACCAGAAGGGCGTCCCGCCTGCGGCGGGGGAGGGCGTACAGGCCGATGGCGGCGAATGTGCCGGCCACGGTGGCGATGGCGGTGGCCAGCAGGGACACCAACAAAGTGGTGTACAGGCTCTCCATGATGAGGCTGTTCTGGAACAGGGAGACGTACCAGTTCAGGGAGAAACCCTTCCACACCGCGCTGGAATCCCCGGCGTTGAAGGAGAAGATGATGAGCAGGAAAATGGGCAGATACAAAAACAGGAAGGTCAGGCCGATGAAGATGCGGCTGCCGATACGGCTTTGCTTTTTCACATGATCACCGCCTGTTCCTCGCCCTCGCCGAAGTGGTTCATGACTACCATGCACACCACGACGATAACCATCATCACCATGGAGATGGCCGCGCCCAGGTGGGGATTGTAGACCCCAACAAAAAATTGCAGTTCAATGAGGTCGCCCAGCATCATCTGGTTGCCGCCGCCCAGCAGGTTGGAGATGGCGAAGGTGGACACCGAGGGGACGAACACCATAGTCACCCCGGATAAAATCCCCGGCAGGGACAGAGGGAAGATCACCTTGGAGAACACCCGCACGCCGTCCGCCCCCAGATCCCGGGCGGCCTCCAGCAGAGAGCCGTCCAGCTTGACAATGACGGAGTAGATGGGCAGGATCATGAAGGGCAGGTAGTTATACACCATGCCCAGCACCACCGCGCCGGAGGTGCCGATCATCTGGATATACTCCACCCCCAGCAGATCCAGCAGGCCGACCGCCCGGAAAAGCTGGTTCAAAAGCCCGTTGTTCTCCAGGATGGACATCCAGGAGTAGGTACGCAGCAGGAAATTCATCCACATGGGCAGCATGATGAGGGCCATGGCAATGCGCTGGAACCGGGGGCCCTCCTTGGCCATCCAGTAGGCCACCGGGTAGCCGATGAGCAGGCACACCAGCGTGGCCAGCAGGGCCAGCCAGAAGGAGCGCAGGAACACGGACAGATAAATGCCCATGCCGGTGAAGTTTGCCATTGTGGCGTAGGAGGCGTTGGTGACGGGGTCGGCGGCGGTAAAGGCGTACACCGCCATGATGATGATGGGGATGACCACGAACAACGCCATCCAGATCACATAGGGGAAAGCGAACCAGGCGCGCCTATTCTTCATAGCCGCCCTCCTGGGAGTCACTCTCCTCTCCATCCTCGTCCTCAGGCTCCACCACGTCCAGCTCCTCGTATTCCTCGGAATAGGAGGAGTAATCCCCAAACATCCCGGAGTACTGGCTCTTTTTCATGACGTGGATGCCGTCCGGGTCGATCTTGATGCCGATGTGGCTGTCCACCGGGCAGAAGTCGGTGGTCTGGATGAGCCACTTGAAGCCGTAGAAGTCCACAATGGTGTCGTAGTGGACGCCCTTGAAGGTGACGGAGGTGACGGTGCCCCGGAGCTGGCCGGCGGCCTCGTCCACGATGTCCACGTCCTCGGGCCGAATGACCACGTCCACGGGCTCGTCCTTGTCGAAACCCTTATCTAAGCACTGAAATTTACGGTTGAAGATTTCCACCACACCGTCGGCGCGCATGATGCCGTCGATGATGTTGGACTCGCCGATGAAGTCCGCCACAAAGGCGTTTTTCGGCTCGTTGTAAATGTCCTCGGGTGTGCCGATCTGCTGGATGCGCCCGCCGTCCATCACCACCACGGTGTCGGACATGGCCAGCGCCTCCTCCTGGTCGTGGGTCACATAGATGAAGGTGATCTCCATCTCCTGCTGGATCCGCTTCAGCTCGTTCTGCATATCCTTGCGCAGGCGCATATCCAGCGCGCCCAACGGCTCGTCCAGCAGCAGGACGCGGGGCCGGTTCACCAGGGCCCTGGCGATGGCCACCCGCTGCTGCTGCCCGCCTGACAGGGCGGACACCGGGCGCTTCTCAAAGCCCTTGAGGTTGACGACCTCCAGCATTTCCATCACCCGCTGGTGGATCTCCGCCTCCGGGAGCTTCACCTTCCGGCCCGACCCATCCGCCTTGGGGATGCGCAGGCCAAAGGCCACGTTCTCAAACACGTTGAGGTGCGGGAACAGGGCGTAGCGCTGGAACACGGTGTTCACCGCCCGCTGATAGGGCGGGACATCATTGATCCTCACGCCGTCAAACAAAACGTCCCCGGCGGTCGGCGACAAAAACCCGCCTATGATCCTAAGCGTGGTTGTCTTGCCGCACCCGCTGGGGCCCAGCAGCGTGAGGAATTCCTTATCGTTGATATACAGATTGATGTGGTCGAGCACGACCTCGTCGCCGTAGGACATGACACAGTCCGACAGGCGGATCAGCTCCTTGGACATTTATCCTCCCCCATTTCTAATGATGAGTGTTTTGTCAGCTCCCTCGTTATATTCCCTGAGACGCACCTTCGTGCTCGCGCTTCTCATTGTCACGCTGCAAAACGGCCAGGGCGTTCGGTGGGCAGTGCTTGCACTGCCGGAGCGGTCGTTCAGCCGCAGGCTGAATGACGCTCCCCAGACCGACCGGTTCGCGAGGGACCGTCATTCTCCCTACGGGAGACCGACCGGTCCCAGCAGTCCGTGGGACTGCTTCGCTCCCTCACTGTCCGTTTCTCCGCGCTTCTCAGGGTTTCACGGATTGCGAGATACACTATAGCGGTTTGGAACCCTTTTGTCAATCATTTTTTGCGGGGAAAACCCACCATTCGACATAGAAACGGGAGAGGGCCGCAAAAGTCCGCCTTCGGAGGCGGTTTGACAGCGTCCGGCCCGCCTGATATAATAAACATCATATCAAGCGCACCGGGCCGGAAGCGCTGTGATCTGCCCGCGCGCAGGGGAAAGAAGGGACGCAATATGGTGAAGTTGAGAATTTCCTTCTAAACGGTAGAAGGAAATTGAATGGAATCCTTCTATCGCTTTTTGGCATAGGAGGTTCACATGAAACAATATGAAGGTCAAAACCGCCCCTGGCTCGCGGGGGCTTTGATTTGTACGCTCACCAGCAGCCTGTTCGCGGTGGTTTTGCAGTTTTTCAAGGGCAACGTACTGGACTGCGCCATCGCCGGGGAGGCCGCGGCGGCGCTGGGCTACGCCCTGACCCTGGCGGGCTTCATTTTGGGCGAAGTGCTGTTTTCTTACCTTTACAAACGGCTGGGAGACCGATTTGCCGCGGGCTGTGTCATGGCGCTGAAGAGGGACATCTTCGAGAGCGCCCTCCGGCGGGACTACGTGGCCTACAAGGAGAGGCCCCAGGGAGAGTATATCGCCAAATATACCAATGAGGCGGATACCATCCGCTCCCGCCGCTTCTGTATGCTGCCGCTGTTCTGGGCGATCCTGTTCAAGATCGTGCTGGTGAGCGGCGCGCTGTTCCTGCTGGACTGGCGGATCGCCCTGCTCACCATCGCCCTGCTGACCACGCCGCTTTACGTCCCAAAGCTCATTGAAAAGCGTTTGCAGCAGGCGCAGGCGGCCTATTTCAAGGCGGTGGAGGAGGCCCTGTCCGGGATGACCGACTGGCTCCACGGATTTGAGCTTATCAAAAATTTTGCCATTGAGGACAAAATCCTGGCCAGGTTCCGGCGGCTCAACGAGAACGCGGCGGAAAAGCTGCTGGGGGATCTGCGGCTGGGGGCAGTGTCCCAACTGATTACCACGCTGATGTCCTATCTGTCCTACTTCATTGTGCTGGCCTGCTCCGCGTGGCTGGTGCTCCGGGGGGACTTTTCCGCCGGGGACTTCTTTGTGGCCATCGGGATGATCGACCAGCTGTCCTATCCGATCATCTCGCTGGCGGACATCGTCCGTCAGCTTTCGGCCATCCGGCCCGCCTGCCGGGAGATGGAGCGGTTTGTGGAGCCGCCGCCCCGGGAGCTGATGGCCGGGACAGCCGCTGGACTGCGCCGGGACATCCGCTTTTGCGGAGTGAGCTTTGGCTATGAGGGCCGGGAGGCGGTGCTGGAGGGCTTTGACCTCGCTATCCGGAAGGGTGAACGGTATCTGCTGAAAGGGCCCAGCGGATGCGGCAAGACCACGGCGGTGAATTTGCTGCTGCGCTACTATGACCCGGACGCGGGGGAGATTACCATAGACGGCGTGCCCATCCGGGAGGCGGGGGATCCCTATGCCCGGACGACGGTGGTGCGTCAGGAGGCCGTTCTGTTCCACGACACCCTGCGCAATAACCTGACCATGTATCGGGACATCCCAGAGGACAGACTGCTGGACACGCTGAACAGCGTGGGACTGGATCGGTTTGCCAACCGGTCAGCCCTGGATCAAATGGTGACGGAAAACGGCGCGAATTTTTCCGGCGGGGAGAAAAAGCGCATCTGTCTGGCCCGGGCCCTGCTGCGGGACACGGACGTGCTCATCCTGGACGAGCCGCTGGCCAACCTGGATGAGGGGACAGCGGAGCGCATTGAGGATTTGCTGCTGTCCATCCGGGACAGGACGCTGCTGGTGGTGTCCCACCAGTTCAGCCAGCCGAAGCTGGCGGCCTTTGACAAAGTGGTGGATATGGCGGCAGGCTGATAAGACTGCCGCCGGTGAAACGAACCATTTGGGGGAAACGCTATGAAAATCGCCTATCTGGGCATCGACCTGCTGAAGCCCGTGCTGGACGCTCTGCTGGACGAGGGGTGCCAGGTGCTCAAGCTGTTCACCTGCCCGGTGGATAACGTGACGGAATTCAACACCGCTGTCCTCCGCACGGCGGAGGAGCGGGGGATACCCTATACGTTAAGCCGCATCACTGCCGCTGACCTGGACGAACTGGCGGGGGCGGGTTGTGAGCTTTTGGTGTGCGCGGGCTACTACTACCGCGCTCCCATCACAGACGCATTCCCCATGGTGAACTTCCACCCCACCCCTCTGCCCGTGGGCCGTGGGTCGTGGCCCATGCCAAAACTCATTCTGGAGAGGGTGGAATTCGGCGGCGTCACCGCCCACAAAATGGCGGCGGACTTCGACACCGGGGAGATTTTGCTCCAGGAGCGGTTCCTGCTGGCCGAGCGGGAGGATCACCAGACCTACATGGAGAAGGTGTACGAAAAAGTACCCGGCATGGTTCACAAGCTGGTAAATAGTCTGCCCGACGTGCTGGCAAACGCCCAGCTCCAGGGGCCGGGGGAGTACTGGCCCCTGCCAACGGAGGCGGACTGGACGGTGACCCCGGACATGGAGGCCGCCCGGGCGGATCTGATCCTCAGGGCCTTTTACGGTTACGAGTGTGTCTACCGGGACGGGGAGCGCAGAACGGAGCTGATCGGGGGGCGTGTCGTATTCGGAGACCCGGCGGGACAGCCCTTCCCCGTGCGGGGCGGCTATCTCACAGCGGACAAAATTCGAGAGTTGACATAAAGCCAAAAGAGCCCCGCGCCTGTGGCGCGGGGCTCAGTCCGTTATTAGCGGTTTTATGGGATGTCCTGGTACAGCTCCAGCGCCTCCAGCCCTTTTTGGTTCACCCGGTAGAGGTATTTCCGCCCGTCCGGGCCAAGCTCCCGGTCGAACCACCCCAGCACGTTGCGCCCCAGGATGGCGGCGGCGTTGGCGGGGCCGCCCATCTGTTTTACATCCTCCACCCGGGCGGGGCCGGCCTCGCGCAGAATTCGGGCGGTCCGCAGGGCCTGCTCCTTATAGGCCGTCAGGATCTTTTTCCGGGTCACGCCGCCGGTGTTGGCGCTGCCGGTGCGGCTCTCATGCTCCCGGATGATAGCCAGACGGCGCTTTTTGTCCCGCCGCGGGGCGGATGCCTCCTTGGGATGGACTACCACGTCGATCTGGGGCACGCCCTTCTGGGTGAAGCCCACGAAGATCAGCCCCAGCTCCAGCCGCCGGCACAGGGACTGCATCTCCCGGACATGGGGGGACATATAGCCCCGTTTGGGCAGGGGCACCGCCACATACACCCCGTCGGCCACCCGCTGCCGATCCAGAGCCTGGTAAATCAGCTCCAGGGTGAAGCCCCGCTTCAGCTCCACCACGATGAGCTCGCCGTCCCGCAGGGCGGTGACGTCGCAGTCTTTCACCTCGCCCTTCACCTCATAGCCCAGCCCTTCCAGGTAGTCCCGCACCGGGCCGTACAGATCCTGTTCCAACAGCTTGTCCATGGCTCCGGCCTCCTGTCTCGATTGTGATCTATGGAGTGGTGAAAAGTCCTCCCCCGCCAGGGACGAGGGAGGACAAATGATTCAGAATGCCCGCCCGATATCGGTGCGGAAGTGCATATCGGTGAAGGAGATGGGCTTTGCGGCGGCGTAGGCGTTGGCAATGGCCTGATCCAGGGTGCCTCCCAGGGCGGTGACTCCCAGCACCCGCCCGCCGTTGGTGACGATCTGTCCGTCCTTCTCGGCGGTGCCCGCATGGAACACCACAGCGAATTTGCCCGCTTCCTCCAGCCCGGAGATGGGATAGCCCTTCTTATAGTCCAGGGGGTAGCCGCCGGAGGCCAGCACCAGGCAGCAGGCGGCACTGTCTTTCCAGCGCAGATCCGCCTGATCCAGCGTCCCTTCCCGGCAGGCGGTGAAGATGTCCATCAAATCGCCCTCCAGCAGGGAGAGCACCGCCTGGCACTCCGGGTCGCCGAACCGGGCGTTGTACTCCACTACGCGGGGGCCGTCCGGGGTGAGCATCAGGCCGAAGTAGATGACCCCATGGAAGGGCCGTCCCTCCGCCTTCAGCGCCCGGATGGTGGGTTGGAAAATCTCATCCATGCACCGCTGGGCAATGTCCGGGGTGTACTGGGGCGGGGGGGAGATGGCCCCCATGCCGCCGGTGTTGGGGCCCTGATTGCCGTCATAGGCCCGCTTGTGGTCCTGGCTGGCAGGCATGGGCCGCACGTGCTCCCCGTCGGCAAAGGCCAGCACAGTGACCTCCGGCCCAGTCATGCACTCCTCAATGACCACAGTGGAGCCGGATTCGCCGAACTTCTTGTCCTCCATCATCTCCCGGGCGGCGGTCTTGGCCTCGTCCACGGTGGCGGCCACCACCACGCCCTTGCCCAGGGCCAGCCCGTCCGCCTTGACCACGATGGGCGCGCCCTGCGCCTCGATGTAACTGAGGGCCTTGTCCAGCTCGGTGAAGGTCTCGTATTTGGCGGTGGGGATGTGGTACTTCTTCATCAATTCCTTGGAGAACGCCTTGCTGGCCTCGATGATGGCGGCGTTGGCCCGGGGGCCGAAGGTGGGGATGCCCGCCGCTTCCAGCGCGTCCACCAGCCCTAAGGCCAGGGGGTCGTCCGGGGCCACCACCACAAAGTCCATGGCGTTGTCCTTTGCCCAGCGCACCATGCCGTCCACGTCGGTGGCTTTGACATTCACGCACTTGGCCACCTGGGCGATGCCCGCGTTGCCGGGGGCGCAGTACAGCGCTGTCACCTTGGGCGACTGCGCCAGCTTCCAGCAGATGGCGTGCTCGCGCCCGCCGGAGCCTACGACTAAAACTTTCATAAGAATCCTCCCGATTGTCACGTTCGCGTTGGGCTGGCTTGACGGCCCGGCTTCCCTCCGACTCGGGCTGGTCTCTGGGGCCTGCGGCCCCATCGCTCACCCTCGCTCCAGTCCATCCGGGCCTGCCAGCCTACGCTCGCGCTTCTAATGATGGAACAATCTCATCCCGGTGAAGGCCATGACCATATCGTGCTTGTCGGCGGTGGCGATGACCTGGTCGTCCCGGATAGAGCCGCCGGGCTGGGCGATGTACTTGACCCCGGACTTAAAGGCCCGCTCCACGTTGTCCCCGAAGGGGAAGAAGGCGTCGGAGCCCACGGTCACCCCGGACATCTGGGCGATCCAGTCCTTTTTCTCCTCCTCGGTGAGCACGTCGGGCTTCACTTTAAAGGTGTTCTGCCATACGCTCTCGGCCAGCACGTCGTCATGCTCGTCGGAGATGTACAGGTCGATGGCGTTGTCCCGGTCGGGGCGGCGGATGCCGTCCACGAACTGGAGGGCCAGCACCTTCGGGTGCTGCCGCAGCCACCAAATGTCGGCCTTATTCCCCGCCAGACGGGTGCAGTGGATGCGGCTCTGCTGGCCGGCGCCCACGCCGATGGTCATGCCGTCCTTCACGTAGCACACGGAATTGGATTGGGTGTACTTCAGCGTGATGAGGGACAGGATCATATCGTGCCTGGCCTGCTGGGGCAGATCCTTGTTGGTGGTGACGATGTTTTCCAGCATGGCCTCGTCGATGGCCAGATCATTGTACCCCTGCTCGAAGGTGATGCCGAAGATGTTCCGGCGCTCGATGGGGGCGGGAACATACTCGGGGTCGATCTTCACCACGTTGTAGCCGCCCTTGCGCTTGGTTTTGAGGATTTCCAGTGCCTCGTCGGTGTAGCCGGGGGCGATGACGCCGTCGGACACCTCCAGGGCCAGGAACCGGGCGGTATCCGCGTCGCACTCATCGGACAGCGCCGCCCAGTCGCCGAAGGAGCACAGCCGATCCGCGCCCCGGGCCCGGATGTAGGCGCAGGCGATGGGGGACAGTTCCCCCTCGGGGGCGAAGTAGATGTGCCGCTCCACGTCGGTTAGGGGCAGGCCCAGGGCCGCCCCGGCGGGGGAGACGTGCTTGAAGGAGGCGGCGGCGGGCAGGCCGGTGGCCTTTTTCAGCGCTTTCACCAGCTGCCAGGAGTTCAGCGCGTCCATGAAGTTGATGTACCCCGGCTTGCCGTTGAGCACCTCCAAGGGCAGCTCACCGTTTTCCATGAAAATGCGGGCGGGCTTCTGGTTGGGATTGCAGCCGTATTTCAGCTCTAATTCTGTCATAGTGGATCGTCCTCCCTATTTATCCTTGCTTTTCTGGATGGCGCGCAGGATGCAGATTCCCATAGCTAACATGGGGAAAAGAACCCGAAAACATAAAAAACCATAGCCGTAGAGTTGGGGAATTTCGATATTTACGTCTAAAACCAGCCCAATGAACCACGCGGCCAATGTGGACACAATCGCTTTCCAGTACATAAAGACCCCCAGCTCACCAGTGCTTATTGATGATGGACGTCTCGTCGTCCCCGGTCTCCAGGTCGATATACCGCACGAACAGGGACACCTTGTTGTCGTCGTTCAGCGCCAGCCACAAATCGCCCGCCAGGGTCTCCGCGTCGGGGGCGGTGATGGACACCATCCGCGGCTCGCCCTGGAAGGAGGGCAGGGGATTGCCGTCGCTCTCATAGGTGTGGATGAAGTGGCCCACCCCCGCCTTGGGGGCCTCGTACTCGTAGAAGTACCGGCAGGCGCAGGAGGGGTCGCCGTCCAGGCTCTTGAGGATGGACAGATCGTAGGAGCCGTTGGGCTTCACCACGCCGGAGATACGGGGGGTGTAGTTGGGGCCGTCGGGCTCGAAGGTGCGGGTGTTCAGGGCGTGGCGGTAGCAGTGGCCCGCCAGGATGTTGTCCCGGATGGTGTCGGTCTGGTCGCCGTTGGTGACGATGGTGATGCCATTGTCCATGACCCGCACCGGGTGATAGATGATGAGGGAGGGGTCGGTCATCTTGCTCTCGTCAAAGGCGCGGGTGCGGATGCCGTCGTCCGTCTCCTCAAAGACCCGGTTGCGGCTGTTCTCGCTGCGGCCCATGATGAAGTAGGCGATGACGGCGCACTTATTGTCGGCGGAGCGGCCCAGCATAATGCCCCGGCCGGGGTAGGGGTTATTCTGTAAATATTCGGTCATGTCGATCATTGCAGACACTCCTTTGAAAGATTTAACGGCTTCAAAATGCGGACGGTTCGGCCCTCCACCTTCAAGCGTCCCTGGCAGAACAGGGACACGGCCCGGGGCAGGATGACCCACTCCGCCTGCTCCATAATGCGGCGCTGGAGGGTTTCCGGGGTGTCGTTTTCCTCCACTGCCACAGCCTTTTGCAGCACGATGGGCCCGCCGTCGCACTCCTCGCTGACGAAGTGGACGGTGGCGCCGGACACCTTGACCCCGTATTCCAGCGCCTTTTCATGGACGTGGAGGCCGTAGTACCCCTCCCCGCAGAAGGAGGGGATGAGGGCGGGGTGGACGTTCAGAATGGCGTTGGGGTAGGCCCGCACCATCTCCTCCGTGAGGATGACCATGAACCCCGCCAGCACCACCAGGTCAATGTCCAGCGATTTGAGCTTGTCCACCAGCGCCACGGTCATGGCCTGGTTGGAGGGGTAATCCTTCCGGGCCACCACATAGCCGGGGATATTGGCCTTTTTGGCCCGCTCCAGGGCGTAAACCCCGGGCTTGGAGGCGATGACGGCGGCGATTTCCCCGTTGATGATGTCCCCCCGGCGCTGGGCGTCGATGAGGGCTTGCAGGTTGGTGCCGCCGCCGGACACCAGCACGGCGATGCGCTTCACCTTGCTCATAACAGCTCCACGCCCCCGTCGCCGGGAATCACCTCGCCGATGACCCGGGCAGGGCAGCCCGCTCCGTCCAGGGCGGCCACGGCCTTGACCACGTCCTCTTTGTCCACCACCAGCACCATGCCGACGCCCATGTTGAAGGTGTTGAACATATCCCGCTCGGGGATATCGCCGGTTTTCTGGAGCAGGGAGAAGATGGGAGGAATTTGCAGGGCGGACTTGTCGATTTTGGCGGTCAGCCGCTGGGGCAGGCAGCGGGGGATGTTCTCGAAGAAGCCGCCGCCGGTGATGTGGCTGACGCCGTACACCCGGGCGGCCTCCATGGCGGCCAGTACGGGCTTGACGTAGATTTTGGTGGGAGCCAGCAGCTCCTCGCCCAGGGACTTGCCGTCCAGCTCGTCCAGGGGCTTGTTGAGGTCGGCGTGCTCGATGTCGAACACCTTGCGTACCAGGGAGAAGCCGTTGGAGTGCAGGCCGTTGGAGGCAAGGCCCAGGATCACGTCCCCGGCCTTCATTTTGGTGTTGTCGATCATCTTCTCTTTGTCCACGATGCCCACGGAGAAGCCCGCCAGGTCGTAGTCCTCGGGGTTCATGACGCCGGGATGCTCGGCGGTTTCGCCGCCGATGAGGGCGCATCCCGCCTGGACGCAGCCCTCCGCCACGCCGGCCACCATGGCCGCCACCTTCTCCGGCTCGTTCTTGCCGATGGCGATGTAGTCCAGGAAGAACAGGGGCTTGGCTCCGCAGCAGATAATGTCGTTGACGCACATGGCTACGGCGTCGATGCCGATGGTGTCGTGCTTGTCCAGCAGCTGGGCCACCCGGATCTTGGTGCCAACGCCGTCGGTGCCGGACACCAGAATGGGCTCCTTCATGCCGGCCAGGTCGGGGGCGAACAGCCCGCCGAAGCCGCCGATGCCGCTGACCACGCCGGGGATCATGGTGCGCTCCACGTGCTGCTTCATCAGCTGTACGCCCTTGTACCCGGCCTCAATGTCCACGCCGGCGGCGGCGTAGGACGCGGAATGGGAGTCTTGCATAGCGAAACCTCCAAACAATGTAATTAGAACATATGTTTCACGTGAAACATTCCGAGCGCCTATTCTTTTCCAGTCCAGCAATAGGTGCAGATCTTATCTTTGTCGATGCCGATGGCCTCCAGCAGCCCATCCAGGGACTGGTAGCCCAGGGAATCGAAGCCCAGCTTCTCACAGATGGACTTGAGCAGGCACTGGCCCCGCTCTGTGTTAGAATCGGCGTATTCCTCCAAATGCTGCTGTCCCTCGTCCCCCTCAAGCTCCTGGACGATGGTTCGGGCCAGCAGCTCCATTTCGGAGTTGCTCCGGGAGAAGTTCAGGTACTTGCAGCCGTACATGATGGGCGGGCAGGCGGAGCGCATATGCACTTCCTTTGCCCCCGCGCCGTACAGGAAGTCCACCGTCTCCCGCAGCTGGGTGCCCCGGACGATGGAGTCGTCCACAAACAAAAGCTTTTTGCCCTGGATCAGCTCGGGGACAGGGATCTGCTTCATTTTCGCCACCTGGTTGCGCACGTCCTGGCTGGCGGGCATGAAGGAGCGGGGCCAGGTGGGGGTGTACTTGACGAAGGGCCGGGCGAAGGGCTTGCCGCTGCGGTTGGCGTAGCCGATGGCGTGGGGCACGCCCGAGTCGGGCACGCCTGCCACCCAGTCCACGTCGGGCAGGACGCCCCGAGCCGCCTCATCCCGGGCCATGATCTCGCCGTTGCGGCAGCGCATGACCTCCACGTTCATCCCCTCGTAATTGGAGTTGGGATAGCCGTAATAGGTCCACAAAAAGGCGCAGATGCGCATCTTATCCCCGGCGGGGGAGAGGGTCTCCCAGCCCTCGGAGGTGATGCGGACGATCTCGCCGGGGCCCAGCTCATAGGCGCTGTCGTAGCCCAGCTTGGTGCAGGCGAAGGACTCGAAGGAGACGCAGCAGCCCTCGTCGTTTTTGCCGATGAGTACCGGCAGGCGGCCCAGTCTGTCCCGGGCGGCGATGATGCCGTCGGGAGTGAGGATGAGGATGGTGGACGAGCCGTCGATGACCTCCTGGGCGTGGCGGATGCCCTCCACCAAGGAGCTCTTCTGGTTGATGAGGGCGGCGGTCAACTCAGTGGAATTCACCTTGCCGGAGCTCATGGCCATAAACTGGGTGTGGCCGTCGAAGTATTCGTCCACCAGGGCGTCGGCGTTATTGATGATGCCCACAGTGGAGATGGCGAACAGGCCCAGATGGGAGCGCACCAGCAGGGGCTGAGGGTCGGTGTCGCTGATGCAGCCAATGCCCGCTGTGCCGTGGAACTTCTCCAGATCGTTTTCGAACTTGGTGCGGAAGGGGGTGTTCTCGATGGAGTGGATCTGCCGCTGGAAGCCGTCCTCTTTGTCGTAGATAATCATGCCGCCCCGGCGGGTGCCCAGATGGGAGTGGTAGTCCACGCCGAAAAAGATGTCAAGGGTGACATCGCGCTTGGAGATCGCGCCAAAAAATCCGCCCATCGCTTATTTCCCCATGAGGCGGCGGCTCATCTCCTGATAAGCGCCCTCTACGTTGCCCAGATCCCGGCGGAAGCGGTCCTTGTCCAGCTTTTCGCCGGTCTTGGAGTCCCAGAAGCGGCAAGTGTCCGGGCTGATCTCGTCGGCCAGTACAATGGTGCCGTCGGAGGTCTTGCCGAACTCCAGCTTGAAGTCCACCAAGGTCACGCCGCAGGCGAGAAGCTCTGCCTTGAGGAAGTCGTTGACCTGGAAGGCGTACTTTTTGATGAGCTCGATTTCCTCCCAGGTGGCCAGCTTCAGGGCCACGGCATGGTGGTCGTTGATGAGGGGGTCGTGGAGGTCGTCGTTCTTGTAGGAGAACTCCACGGTGGGCGCGTCGAACACGATGCCCTCCTCCACGCCGTAGCGCTTGGCGAAGGAGCCGGCGGAGATGTTGCGGATGATGACCTCCAGGGGGACGATGTCCACCTTCTTCACGGCGGTCTCCCGCTCGCTCAGCTCCTCCACAAAGTGGGTGGGCACGCCCGCCTTCTCCAGCTGCTGCATGAGGAAGTTGGTCATCTGGTTGTTGATGGCTCCCTTGCCGGTGATGGTGCCCTTTTTCAGGCCGTCAAAGGCGGTGGCGTCGTCCTTGTAGGACACGATGACGATGTCCTCCTCCTCGGTGGCGAATACTTTCTTAGCCTTGCCCTCGTAGAGCTGCTCGATCTTCTGCATGATGGTAACTTCCTTTCAAAAAGTATGTTGATTAGTCCAGCCCGGTTTGCAAATTGGTGTCCTTCCAGGCGATCTGCGCGGCCATCTCATCCCGGGCGGCGTCCAGCTTGAACGCCAGGGCGTCGTCGGACACGGCCAGGATCTGAGCGGCCAGCACGGCGGCGTTCTTGGCCCCATTGATGGCCACGGTGGCCACTGGAATGCCGCTGGGCATCTGGACGGTGGCCAGCAGGGCGTCCAGTCCGTCCATGGCCCCGCCCTTCATGGGGATGCCGATGACGGGCAGGGTGGAGTTGGCTGCGAAGGCCCCAGCCAGGTGGGCGGCCATGCCCGCGGCGCAGATCAGCACGCCGAAGCCGTTGGCCCGGGCGCTTCTGGCGAAGTCCGCGGCGGCGGCGGGGGTGCGGTGGGCGCTCAAAATGTGGGCCTCGTAGGGGATGCCGAACTCTTTGAGCTGGGCGCAGGCCCCCTTGACCACTGGCCAGTCGGAGTCGGAGCCCATGATAACGGCGACTTTTTTCATTCCTAGTCCTCCTTTAAAAAACGAAACAGGCCGCCGCGCATATGCGGGCAGCCTGCTTTGCTCAGTTGTAGAATTTGGACGCAATGACACCGTGAAGACGGAAACGCGGACAGACAGGAATGGGACGCTTCACGGCAGCCACCTCATTTCCAAAGGATGATACCATTTTATCGGAGAAAAATCCAGAAATCAAGAGCTGTCCGCATTTTCGTAGGCTTATACAATCCTTTGGGGTCAGGGCGGGCCGTCCATGGCGAAAATTTCAAAACAGTCCGGTGGCCTCCAGGATATTGGACACCTGAGCCGCCCGGTTGGCCCAGGAGGACTGCTGGGCCATGGCCCGCCGGCGGCGGGGGAGGGAGG
>JAAVHT010000091.1 GCA_014799565.1 Clostridiales bacterium | reverse complement strand
GCCGATCTCCTCGATGAAACGGCCGTCACGGGGATAGCGGGAGTCAGCCACCACGATGCGGTAGAAGGGAGCCTTCTTAGCGCCCATGCGGCGCAGACGAATCTTAACCATTGTATATTCACCTCCAAAAGTTGTTCGTTCATTTATGGTAAAAGTCCAAAAAGGACGTAAACCAACAGAATTTAGTCCAGCAGGAGCTTTTGCGCGTCTTGTGCATAAAGCTCCACCGCTCCGCAAACAGGGCATACGAAACAATCCACACCGCACCGATGCTCCGGCTCAAAAACACCCTTTTTCTTACGCATTAGGTAGGGGGGCACGCCGTGTGCCCCGGTGCAAAACTTGGCGTCCATCATAGCAACTCCGCACTTGGCGCATTCCATCAAAACCGCCTCCCTGTCAGAAGGGCATCCCCATGCCTTTGAACTTCCCGAACAGTCCCTTGGCCTTTCTGGGGTTGGTAAACTGCCGGGTGAGCTGCTGGATCATGTCGAACTGCTTCAGCAGCCGGTTCACGTCCACCACCTGGGTGCCGGATCCAGCGGCGATGCGCTTTTTCCGGCTGGAGTTGAGGACATTGGGATTCTCCCGCTCATAGGGGGTCATGGACTGAATAATGGCCTCAATGCGCTTGAGGTTGCCCTCGTCCACCGATAAATCCAGCTTTTTGCCGCCCATGCCCGGAAGCATTCCAGCGATATCCTGCATGGAACCCATGCTCTTGAGCTGGATGAGCTGGTCATAGAAGTCGGCCAGGGTGAACTTGTTCTTGCGCAGCCGCTCCATCTGCTCAGCGGCTTTTTTGGCGTCCAGGTTCTGCTCTGCCTTCTCAATGAGGGAGAGCACGTCGCCCATGCCCAAGATACGGCTGGCCATGCGGTCGGGGTGGAATACCTCTACCGCGTCCAGCTTTTCACCGGTACCCGCAAACTTGATGGGCTTGCCGGTGACTGCCCGGATGGACAGTGCCGCGCCGCCGCGGGCGTCGCCGTCCAGCTTGGTGAGCATCACGCCGTCGATGTCCAGCGCATCGTCAAAGGCCTTGGCGGCGGTGACGGCATCCTGGCCGATCATAGCGTCCACTACCAGCAGGATCTCGGTGGGGGAGACGGCCTCTTTGATGCGCCGCAGCTCGTCCATCAGCGCCTCATCCACGTGGAGCCGTCCGGCGGTGTCCAAGAACACCATGTCGTTTCCGTGCTTTTTGGCGTGCTCTACAGCTGCCTTGGCGATGTCCACCGGGTCGATCTGCCCCATCTGGAACACTGGAATATCCAGCTGCTCGCCTACAACTTCCAGCTGCTTGATGGCGGCGGGGCGGTACACGTCGCAGGCGGCCAGAAGGGGCCGCTTGCCCTGCTTTTTCATCAGCCCCGCCAGCTTGGCGCCATTGGTGGTTTTGCCCGCGCCTTGAAGGCCCACCAACATCACAATGGTAGGCGGGGCGGAGGAGATGGCCAGCTTGCTGTCGCCGCCTCCCATCAGAGAGGTCAGCTCCTCGTTGACGATCTTCACGATCATCTGGGCAGGAGTGAGGGATTCCATCACGTCCTGTCCCACGGCCCGCTCAGTGACGGAAGCCACAAAGCTTTTGACCACCTTGAAGTTGACGTCCGCTTCCAGGAGGGCCATCTTGATCTCCTTCATGGCCTCTTTTACGTCGGCCTCGGTGAGGCGGCCCTTGCCCCGCAGGCGTTTGAATACGTTGGACAGCTTGTCGGTAAGACTTTCAAATGCCATAACAGTTACTCCTGCTCCAGTTTGGCCACATTTTCCTTGATGGTGCGGGCAATCTCGTCCAGCATGGCGTCGCTGTAGCTGCGCCGGTCAATGGACTGGAGCAGCCGGTCAGCGGCGTCACTGATGGCGGCAATTGGAGCCTTGGACTGCTGGAAGCGGCGGATGATGTGGGTTTTGTCCTCAATTTCCGTCATGGCCGCCTCGGCTCGGACGATGACATCCCGCACACCCTGGCGGGAAATGCCGTAATTTTCCGCGATTTCAGCCAGGGAGAGATCCTCGTTATAGTAGAGGTCATAGAATTCCCGCTGACGCTCGGTGAGCAGATCGCCGTAAAAATCAAACAGCATGGCCATACGGTATGCCTGATTTTTCATGGAACCCCGCCTCCACAAGATATTGTGTAAAGCTATTAAGCTTTACAATGCGATACTATACCACAGACCACGCCAAAAGTCAAGGAGAAAATACCATGTTTTTCAAAGTGTTCAGAAAAAATTTACCTTGCGGCGCAAAATAACAGGTGTCAAATGGAAGCGGATGATGTATAATACTACCTTAGAATAAAAATGCAAGAGGAGGAACACTATGCGGCAGCATTGGAAACGGCTGGCGGACGGGGTAGAGCTGGCGGTAAGCCAGACAAACAAGTTCAAGACCGGCCTTCTTGGGGTGACCCTCACTATCCCGCTCAGCGCGGATACCGCCACCGCTGGGGCGTTGATCCCGGAGGTGCTTGGCCGGGGCAGTCGGAATTACCCGGATATGGAAAAGCTTTCCGCCGCCGCGGACGCGCTGTATGGTGCGTCTTTGGGCCCTGTGGTGCGGCAGCGAGGAGAGAGCCAATGTGTCAGCTTTTTGTGCAGCTTCATTGATGACCGCTACGCGCTGGACGGGTCAGCGGTGCTGGAGCCCGCGGCCAAACTGATGGGGGAGGTGCTTCTGGATCCCACCCTCCAAGGCGGCGTGTTCCGTCGGGACTATGTGGAGTCGGAGGGCGCCAATTTGGCTGACCGCATTCAGGCCCGGGTGAACGACAAGCGGAGTTGGGCTATCTTCCGGCTCATTCAAGAGATGTGCGCAGGGGAAGCCTATGCGGTGGACAAGCTTGGAAACGCGGATCAGGCCAAAGCCATGAAGCCAGATGAGCTGTGGGCGGCCTATCAATCCCTGTTGTCTGGGGCCAAGGTAAACTTTTATTATGGAGGCGGGGCCCAGCCGGAGCGTGTGGAGGACGCGGTTCGACGCGCGTTTGCCCCATTGCTGACGGGGCGGGATGCCCCGGTGCGCTGTCAGGTGATTGCGGAGCCTAGGGGCTCTGTCCGCACGGTGACAGAGGCTATGGACGTGACCCAGGGCAAGCTGGCCATGGGCTTCCGCACCGGCGGGACTACTGTGGAAAGCGATGATTACCCCGCTCTGCTGGTGTGCAATACCCTGTTCGGCGCTGGCGCCAACTCCAGGCTGTTCCTCAATGTGCGGGAGAAAATGAGTTTGTGTTACTACGCCTCTTCCGCGCTGGACAAGCTCAAGGGGCTGATGGTGGTGTCCTCTGGGGTGGAGTTTGCTCAATTTGACCGAGCCCAAGAGGCCATTCTGGAACAGCTGGACGAAGTACGCCGGGGCCGCTTCTCGGATGAAGAACTGAACGCCGCCATCCGTTCGGTGGTCAGCGACCTGCGGGGGCGGCAGGACAGCCAGGGGCAGATGGAGGATGACCGGCTCACCGGTCTGCTGTTCCACTGTGCCGCCGGGGAGGGGGAGACTCTTGCCCGGGAGGTGGAACAGGTCACAGCTGACCGGGTGGCGGAGGCCGCCCAAAAGCTGAAGCTGGACACCATATACCGTCTCACCGGGAAGGAGGGCTGAGCCATGGACAAACTGGAGTACACCGCCTTGGGCCAGACTGTTTACCACTGTGTGCTGCCCAATGGACTGAACATTTATGTGGATGTGCGCCCCGAATATGGCAAACAGTTCGCCTTTTTTGCCACCCGCTACGGAGGGATGGATCTGCGCTTCCGAGATGAGGACGGCAACTGGCTGGAAACGCCGGCAGGGGTGGCTCATTTTCTGGAACACAAGACCTTTGACACCAAAGATGGAAATGCCCTCCAGATCATGGCCGCCAATGGCACCGATCCCAACGCCTTTACCTCCTGCGCCATGACTGGATACTATTTTGACGGCGTACAGGGCTTTGAGGAAAGTCTGCGTACTTTGCTGTCCTTTGTGTCGGTGCCCTGGTTTACCCAGGAGAGTGTGGACAAAGAGCAGGGCATCATTGCCCAGGAGATCCGGATGTACGAGGATGACCCCGGCTACCAGGCATATACCTGTATGCTGAAAGCGATGTATGTCCACCACTCTGTGCGAACCAGGATCGTTGGAACGGTGGAGTCCATCTCCCACATTACGGCGGACACCCTCTACCAGTGTCATCGAGCCTTTTATCGACCGGGAAACATGGTGTTGTGCGCGGCGGGGAATATCGACCCTCAACGGGTGGCGGACATTGCCCAGGAGGTGCTGCCTGACGCGCCCACCTCAATAGCTGTGGCGGATCACGGTGAGCAGGAGCCGGTGGAGGTGGGGGAGAAGTTCACTCGCCAGACCATGCCGGTTTCCATCCCCATGTTTGCCCTGGGGTTCAAGGGTTCACCCGCGGCCGGAGGGAAGGGTTTGCGCCAGCGGCTGGTGGCTGAGTTGGTGTGCGATGTGCTGTTCAGCCCGTCCGCGCCGCTTTATAACCGTCTCTATGAGCAGGGGCTGCTGAACGGCTCCTTTGGCGGCTCTTATTACGCGTATCCCGGCTGTGCCGGGATTATGGCGGAGGGGGAGAGCCGGGATCCGAAACGGGTACGAGACGAGGTGCTGAAGGAGGCCGCCCGCCTGGGGACAGAGGGTATTGACCAGGAGCTGTGGGATCGGCTGAAAAACGCGGCTTACGGCTCTATGGTGCGCCACCTCAATTCCATGGAGGACACCTGTATCGAACTGGCCGAGGCTCATTTCGATGGGGAGGATTATCTCAGCTTTCCCCAGGTATTCCAGAGCATCGATCGCACCGATGGCGAGGCGCTGCTGCGGGAGTGGTGCGTGGAGGAGAGAACGGCCTTATCGGTGATCGATCCGGAAGAATAAACAGATATAAAGAGGAATGACCATGACAAATACAGTCTTTTTTCCCGGCCTTGGGTTGGAATTTGAGCTGAATCGGGTGGCATTTTCCGTTTTTGGCCACAATATCTATTGGTATGGCGTCATCATCGCGGCGGGTTTCCTGCTGGCGGTAGCCTACGGGCTGTGGCGGGCGCCCCGGTTCTCCATGGATCCGGATGTCATTACGGACGCCATTTTTGTGGTGGTGCCGTCGGCCATCATCGGAGCCAGAGCCTATTACGTGATTTTCAACCCTACGGTCTGCTTCACTGCGGACGGTTCCTTCAGCCTGCTCAATGCCGTTGCCTTTTGGGATGGCGGGTTGGCTATTTATGGCGGCGTGATCGGCACGATAATCTCCGCTGTCATCTTTTGCAAGGTGCGCAAGGTGGATTTCTGGAGCGGCATGGACATCACCTCCTACGGCCTGCTCATCGGCCAGATGGTGGGCCGCTGGGGTAATTTCGTCAATGTAGAGTGCTATGGCGGAGTGACCACGCTGCCTTGGCGGATGTGTTCGGAGTCTATCGCCAATGATCTGCTGCGGGACGGCCTGCTGGAGTCCCAGCAGATGTACGACAGCATCCTGGATGGCACCTTGGGCGTCCATCCCGCTTTCTTCTATGAGTCCATGTGGAATCTGCTGGGTTTTGTTTTGCTGGTGCTGATGGCGCGGACATGGGGGCGGAAGTTCAATGGTCAGATGTTCCTCAGCTACGTGATCTGGTACGGCCTTGGCCGCGCGGTGATCGAAGGAATGCGCACCGACAGCCTGTACTTCTTCGGCACCGGAATCCGTTCGTCCCAGATGCTGGGTATTGTGTCGGCGGTAGTAGGGATCGGGCTGTTTGTGCTGCGGCTCAAGACCGCTGGGCCCGCCTCGCCGCCTTTTGTAAAGCCGGAGGAGGAACCTGCCTCGACAGCGGAGATCCCAACCGAGCCGGAGGAGACAGTTTGTGCGGCAGAGACCGCCGAGCCGGAACCGGAGGAAACTGTCCCCGTGGCGGCTTCTGCCGAGCCTGCCGCGCTTGAGGAAGAAAAGAAGGAGGAAACGCAAGATGGCGGCGACGCTGATTGATGGAAAGACCCTGGCGGCCAAGCTGAAAAAGAACGTGCTGGAAGAGACACAGGCTCTGCCCCGGAGGCCTGGTCTGGCAGTGATCCTGGTGGGGGATAATCCCGCTTCCCGGGTGTATGTGACCAGCAAGCGCAAGGATTGTGAGGAGTGCGGTTTCTACAGCGAGGAGTACGCCCTGCCTACCGAGACCACTCAAAAACAGCTTTTGGATCTGGTTGCCGAGCTGAACGGCAGGGCGGACATCGACGGCATCCTGGTGCAGTTGCCCCTGCCCAAAGGCTTGGATGAAAAAGAGGTACTGTTGGCCATTGACCCCGGCAAGGACGTGGACTGCTTCCATCCCTACAATGTGGGCCAGTTGACCATTGGTACCCCTGTATTCCAGCCCTGTACCCCCGGCGGTGTGATGGAGATGCTCCGGGAATACGGCATTGACCCGGTGGGGAAGCGGTGCGTGGTGCTGGGCCGCTCCAACATCGTGGGCAAGCCCATGGCCATGCTCCTGCTCCACGCCAACGGCACGGTGGTGATGTGCCACTCCAAGACGCCGGACATGAAAGCGCTGGCCGCCTCCGCCGACATCCTGGTGTCCGCCGTAGGCAAAACAGGGTTGGTCACCGCCGACATGGTGAAGGAGGGCGCGGTGGTCATTGACGTGGCCATGAACCGCAATGACGAGGGCAAGCTGTGCGGCGACGTATGCTTTGAGGAAGCTGCTGTTAAGGCTTCATACATTACACCGGTTCCCGGCGGCGTGGGGCCCATGACCCGGGCCATGCTGATGAAAAATACCCTGACAGCGGCGAAGCTGCACCAGGGGCTGTAAACACCGAAGCGGGCAGCGCAGGCTGTCCGCTTTGCTTTTGCAAAAAATTTTTCCAGCATATCAACAATTTGGGCCCGTCAATTGTGTATCAGACAGAAAGCCAAAAGGAGGTGTCCTGATGCAGCGTGGTGTCCGTTCTACTGAGGAGCTGGCCGACCTCTACCGGCGGCACTTCGGCATGGTCTATCAGATCTGCCTGGTGCTGATGAAAAACGTACCCGATGCGGAGGACGCCGCCCAGACGGTTTTCCGAAAGGCGATGGAGTACCCCAAGCCCTTCCGTGATCCGGAGCACGAGAAGGCATGGCTGATCGTCACCGCCCGGAACGAGTGCCGCAACCAGCTCAAGCACTGGTGGCACACCCGGCGGGCGGGGGAGGAGGCGCTGGACACGCTCACCTGGGAGCAGCCCGAACACCAGGAGGTGTGGGAGCAGGTGGCGGCGCTGCCAAAGCCCCAACGGCTGGTGCTCTATCTCCATTACTACCAGGGCTACACCACCGGGGAGATCGCGGATATGCTGGGGGAGAACCCCTCCACCGTGCGCTCCCGGCTGGCCCAGGCCCGGAAGAAACTGAAACTCAAGCTGGAGGAGGAAGGTTATGGACAGACATGAATTAAATAAGATGTTCGACGGACTGACCCCAACCCCCGCGCGGGAGCGAGAGCTGCTGCGCCAGCTCCTCCAGGACGGTGCGAGGAGGAACAAACCCATGAAAAATTGGAAACGAGTTGTGGTAGGCGTGGCGGCCGCCGCCCTGCTGGTGACGGCGGCCACAGCGGCGGTTGTGCCAGGACTGAGCCGAAAGCTGTTGGATTACCTGGGCATAGCACCGGAAGATACCCAGGCTGTGGAGCTTCTGGTTCCCGGGGCTATGACGGTGGACATCACCAAGGAGGACAACGGGGCCACGCTCCATGTGACCCAGGTTCTGAGGGATCGTACTTCCGTCATGGTGCTGGCCGATTTTACCGCCCCGGAGGGGACGTCGCTGCGCCTGGGCAGCACCAATCCCAAGGTGACCTTTGCGTCTAAAGGCTTTTCCGGCGAACCGGGGGATTTTGTCTTCCTGGATCAAAACGGGGAGAGGATTGATGGGGAAAGCTATTTCGGAGACTGGAAGATTTTAGAGGACGATGACCCGTTGGATAATCATCTGGCTGCTCTGTTTGTCACCAGCAATGGTGAGCTGTTCATGGAGAAGGCAGTATCCTTACGGCTCCCGGCCGGTACCCTGGGCTACTATGACCT
>JAAVHT010000090.1 GCA_014799565.1 Clostridiales bacterium | reverse complement strand
TGCTCGTTTATCGGATAATACATTTCCTGAGGAGTTATAGATGCAAGCGGGTCTATATCCCCCTTGTCGCTTTGTTGTTCAATAATTTGAGTATATTCGTCGCTCACTTGCTGAGCCTGTTGCTGAAGCTGTTGAATATCAGTTGCCACATTCTCCGCAGTAAGTTCGTTTTTGAACTCCTCCACATCATTTATGCCAAGTTCAAGTTCATCATTGACTTCACTTTGCTCCTCGTTAATCTCCGGTTGAATAGGGAACAAAGGTTGCGATGCAGGCTGAGGTTGCGGAGTCTGAATCTCAACAGGCTCAGGCGTAACATCCCGGAAATCCTTACGGCTGAAACCGACTTTCTGCAACGACCGGATGATTCCGTCGATGGTGTTACGGAAATCATTGCTTGAGGTGAATACATAGGATAGATTCAACAGGCTGATGCCGTGTTGAGTGGTATAAGGCTGACGAAGAATGCGACCTAAAATCTGTTCGACATCTATCTTACTTGTTTTATTGGCAAGCGTGGCGAGAATATAAGCAAACGGACAATCCCAGCCCTCTTTAAGAGCATTGACTGTAATGATATACCGTACTTCGCAGTTGCGACTCATAAGGTCGACACCTTTCAGCTCGTCCTTATTTGCAGTCTTTAACTTGATTTGATCCTCGGGAATACCTACATCAATCAGTTGCTGTTTAATCTTATCGAATGTAACATTGTCTTCATCTGTTTTCGGCTGAGCCTGAAACAAGACAATCGGACGGATATAACTTCCTCCGTTTGCCTCATTCTCCTTAGCCAATTTCTCAAGACTGTTACGCATTCTGATAGCTGCACTGAGCACATCGCGCGGAGAGTTACGGTTTTCCACGATAACAGGTAGTTTCACCATATTCTCCTTCTTCAACTGCATTGCATCCACAAACGACACGATATTACTCTTATCCCTCGGAGTGGCTGTCAGTTCAAGGATGAAACGCGGATTGAGGTTTGCCAACATTTCGTCACGCAGATTGGTGCGGAAGTTATGGCTTTCATCCACAATCACCACAGGGTTTTGCTGAGCTATTACCTGAATCAATGCCGTAGGGTCAGTTCCGGCAATAAGTTTTTCGGGATGGGGGTAATGCTTAGATTGCTCATAGAAATTCTCGTTCTCGCGATAGGCTTTCGGCTTGTTCTGCTCTGATGATACATCTTTCTTAGCCTTTACCGTCTCTACAAACGACTGGGCACTCAATACGAGAATCACCAGCTCTGACTGCAACTGTTCCGGCTTCAAGCCATTGCCCTGAAGGGCAGCCTCCTTATCCACAACCGTAACTTTATGGTTAAAGAGCGCGTCAATAGTCTGACGATAAGGATGAGCCGGATTCTGCAATTTTTCGAGAGTCTGTTTCAGGATGGTATCACTCGGCACAAACCATGCCACAACTTTCGGGAAATCACCAATCTGCAAAGACTGGAAGATTCTTCCGATTGCATTGCAGGCGATGAATGTCTTGCCGCCGGCTGTGGGTACTTTCAAAGTAACCCGCGGAACATTCCTTACTGTATTTGAATATGGACGCAGATAGTTAGTGTCTATTCTTTGAAAAGACACACCGCGACATTCCTCCCAATACCGACGGAAGGCTTCTGAAAGCGAATTACTCTCATTGAGAACGTGGATGTAGTCGTCCAAATCCCTGAGCGTCTGATGTTGATAATTTTTCAGTTCCATAGGTCAGAATCGGTTTATATCGCGTGGAATCTTTTTGAAAGTAATGTTCATCTTAGCCAATTGGTCAGCACTGATGGTGCAGATGTCGGCATAAATCACATAGTGGTCAGCCTTTACGGGGACTATATTCAGTGTTTCGGGGCTGAGAGTTGTGAGTTCCTTAGGCTTGTAGTAGAAGAAATATCCAGTGCCGTCCTTGTAGTCGAGGAGATAGGGATAATCTTCACTCTGAGGCCGTGAAAGATGCTGACGTGTCTCTGAGTAATAGATATACTCTCTGATTTTGTCTTCCCCTACATTCTCGTTGAGAGTATCTTCATCGGTGAAGAGCTTTTCGCCCAACTCATAGAAGTCAAAACCTCCGCCAAGTCCGGGCATTGTGCCGTCTACATTGAGTTCACCTACGACAACTATTGCGTTGTCTTTCACCGTAGGCTTGGCAATCTTTGTGAAACGGTCAGCATTAGAATCTCTGATAGCATTAGCCTCAGCCAAAAACTGAGGCACTTTCGCCAGATTTGCCGCAGTCAAAGGTTTGCGATACAGCTCTTCCTTTACCTTTCCCTTATAAGGATAACCAGCCATCACACGGCGCACTCGCTCTGCGGTTATATCCTCGGCATAGTCCATCAGTTCCACGAGTACAAACTTGCGGTTGCCCTTGTCCTTGCTGTTTTGTGAAAGGACAGCATGAGCAGTTGAACCACTGCCGGCGAAAGCATCGAGGACGATAGAATCTTCATCGGTAGCAACCTGCACTATGCGCTCAATAAGAGACGAAGGCTTAGGAGTCTCAAACGGACTGCGACCGCCGAAGATTGCTTTCAGTTCCTTTGTAGCAGCATCGGTGTGACCAACCTCGGTATAGTCCCAAAAGGTGGTTATCAGTTTGCCCTCAACAGCTGTAAGGTATGTTTTACGACGAATACCACCCTGACCGTTCTTTGTGAAATAAAAACGCGGCCACGGCCCGGTCTCCAATACATTTTGAGCCTTTTCGCGTGATTCTTCGAGAGAGTTTTTAAGCATTATCGCCTTTACACCCGGGCGCACGGTTTCAACCGGAACACCGCATATCTCGGCACGCTTTTCAGCGTCATCCAACTCGCGCAGTTCATATTCGCACCAACCCTTGAAATATTCCAACATTTGATCTTGCCCATACCGCCAACAAGCATTATTGTAAGGATATAATAACTCTCCCGTAAAAGGATGTTGAATAGCATAGACCATTCCCTGATGTGTAGCTGCATTCGGTGCGCAAGCATCACTACTTGTCCAAGGAGCCGTATCGTTGTCGGGATTACTATACTTTCCATCCATTTCTTCGTCACGTTCCAAACGTTTCGGTAGCCAATCCTTTGACTTACTGTAAACGAGGATATGGTCTGTCTCGGTAGGAATCCCTTTGGAATCATTTCGGGGCGAATAGGTCTTATGCCAGATTACGTCACCCTTGAAACAGTTTGCACCGAATATATCATCACAGATTGTACGCAGACGCGACACCTCGTTATCGTCTATCGAGATGAAGATTGCACCCTTGTCGGAGAGCAACTGACGCAAAAGTACGAGACGCGGATACATCATGCAGAGCCACTTGTCGTGGCGCGTGAAATCCTCACCCTCGGCACCCACTATCTCGCCAAGCCAACGGAGAATATGAGGATCATTGACATTATCATTGTAACGCCATTTCTCGTTGCCGGTGTTATAGGGTGGATCTATATAAATACAATCAATGCGTCCTTCATATTCAGGAAGGAGCGATTTGAGAGCTGCAAGATTATCCCCGTGGATTATCTTATTGCCCGTACCGATGGCCTCAGTGCTGTCAGGGCATTTGCTATTGAAACCATAGCGATGCTCCAACACGCGAAAAGGCACTTCGGCGTGATGGGTGATAATCTTCTCTTTACCTATCCAGTTGAGTGACGGCATACTATTATTTTGAACTTACTTTTTTAGTTACTCTGATAATTATTCTTCCTCTATCGACTTCGCTTTGAGATAGTAAATCGCCTTCTGTCGTTCTATCTCGGCACGGAGCTGGTCGGGTGATGGCATAAGTGTCATATATTTTGATGCAAACATATGATCGTTGTCGTGAAGCACTGAGTATCTGGCAACATCATCGTCCGTATCTTCGCATAGAAGTATTCCGATCGTAGGATTGTCATCCTTGGAACGTTTTAGTTCATCGTACATTCTGATATACATATCCATCTGGCCAACATCCTGATGTTCTATCTTGGTGGTTTTAAGGTCAATCAAGACAAAACATTTTAGAATGTAGTTGTAGAAAACAAGGTCGATATAGTAATCACGTTTCTCAGTATGTATATGCTGCTGACGGGCCACGAATGCAAATCCTTTACCAAGTTCCAGCAGGAATTTTTCGAGATTGTCAATGATAGCCTGCTCAAGCTCCGATTCACGAAATGAAGTATCGGCTGTAAAACCAAGAAATTCACCAATAACAGGATTCTTGATAAATTCTGTAGGATCGGGTGATTGTAAAGGAGCGGTAAGCTCCAGCATCTCTTTTTCGACAAGGTCTTTTCGCTGAGATGCCAGTATACGGTAATAGTATTGCGAACTAACATTACGCTGGAGAGTGCGTACACTCCAATTTTGCGAGGCAGCTTCAGATTCATACCAACGGCGAGCATCATTATTAAGTTCTTGAATGAGAACCAAATAATGAGTCCACGATAAGATTGGTGAAGATTGTGCAATCACTGATTGCACAATTCCATTCTCGCAAGAATATAGCGAACCATACATCTTATAAAAGGACACGAAGTTGTAAAGATTACGCTTCGTAAAGCCTTTGCCGTATGACGTTGTAAGTCGTTTAGACAGCTCTTTAATTATCGATGCGCCATATTTAGCACGATTCTCGCCATTAAGTTCTTCCTCTGCTATCATTTTACCTAATTCCCAATTACGACGGATAAGGCTTTCGTTGACTTGACGGTAGGCTCTATCACGCGCATCTTCAATAATGACTGATGCACGATGATACAGAGGTTCGATAACCTCGGCAGATACCAATATTTTAGAAGCGGGCTGCTGCTTGTTCATAATTGCTTTGTGCTTTGAATCAGATCTTTTAAGTCAACGTCCAATAGTTCGGCTATGCGACTGAGTGTAGGTAAATCCGGCTGAATTGAATTGGTACACCATTTAGAAACCGTGGCGACATTCTTTCCAAGCTCTTCTGAGAGCCATTTGCCGGTCTTTTTCTTCTCGCATAAAACTATTTTGAGCCGATTTAGGTCTTTCATCTCAATAAATTTAGATTTGACGCAAAGTTAGTAAAAATCTTGGACTTATCCAAATATCTGAGCTTCAGAGCCTATAATGTAATATGCGAATACCTCCATTGTGAAAGATTGAGTCCTGGCAGGGGGCGTCTTTTGGGCTGCGGCGTCATTCCGTGGCAGAGCCTACATCTTCTGGGAAGTAAAATCAGCATGCGACGCAATCAAGACGAAAGATGGTTAGTCCTCACGGAACTACGCCGCAGCCCCTCGTTTTTGTCAGGATAAGGTGTGGCGATAAGCTATGCATTGTAATTTTGCAGTGTCCGGAGCATGCAGACTTTGCATCGCACAGACAAACTACGTAAAATTACATCAACCCTAAACAACCAGACATATGAATCCCAAATCATTCCTTTTCGTCGAATCATGGATACAGCCGCTGAAGGCACTCCCCCTGAGGCAACGATGGAACGTGATGGAAGCCATCGTGGAATATTCAACCTCCGGCAAAGTTCCAGAATCGCCCGACGCTATGGAAGCGTTAGCATTCGGCTTCATACGCAACGAGATAGACCATATGAGGCATCACCGTAAAGAAGCATACAGGAAGCGACGGGCAGCAGTCAACGACCTCCAGGAAAATGAACAGCCGACAGATTTGCAGACAGAGACGGCAGACTCCGATGCAAAAGCATGCAAAGCAATGCACACTGATGCGCCCTATGATATAGATCAGTATCAAAATCAAAATCAGTATCAAAATCAGAACCAGATAAAAAGTCGTCGTCGGGCGTACGCGCGTGCGTGAAGGGAGGGGCCATAACGACAATTTCAGATACCGCCAAAATGAATGAACGGATTCAGCCCGGCATACGTATCAGGCCTCGGGCATTGTCGGGCTATGGTTGAGCTGTGACGAGTCAATCAAAATCGGCATCCACACACTGTTATTTCATTTTGGATATCCTTTCGCCGGAATTGACACGCGGAGGGGCTGACACACAAGTGAATTTTTCAACAAAGGCTGCTGATATATTATGTAAATAATTTGCTCCATAATAAAACTTTTATTATTTTTGCAAGATAATACACAACGATATGGGAAGTTTATTTAACAATAATACGAAAGGCATACGGTCTACGCGAAGCAAAAGCCAATCCAAAGGACAACGGCTGGGTTGGTCGCACAAATCAGATTATGAGCCTGTAAGACTTCGTAGTGTTTCTTCCAATGGCGAGAAATTGCACACTTACACTATTGGACCCTATTCCGTAAATAAGCTCGTTCCCTGACATTAGACCATACCATCTTTAGCTAAAAGGAATACGACATGGCACAGATAAAGATTCCGGAAATTGACGTAAATCTATGGAATAAATATACAGTAAGGTTTAAACCACATCCCGATGTGAACATTATTGTAGGCATCAATGGCAGTGGGAAGACCACTCTGCTCTCAGGAATAAAAGAGACTCTTTCTAAAAGAGCCGGGAATGCCAATTCATATATCTACGTTCCATCTATCGATAATCTTAGCCCAAGAGATAAACGCAGAAAAGAATCGGCCCTAACACAAGATCTTAATTATTATATTTATGATCTCAAGGATGGACCTTCCCTTTTCTATTATAGGGTATCAGCTCTTGATGCTTCTGAAGATTATAAAGCCATGGTGGATAAAAGGGTCAAGACATTTTGTGATTCAGTCAACGTATTCTTCAAGGATTCCGGGAAAACCATAAAACTGGAGAACAACAAGTTCTTTATCAACTCAGTGGACGGTAAACTGGCTCCAGACGATTTATCCTCCGGTGAAAAACAGATTCTTCTATTAATGTTGCGGATTTTCCTTTTAGACGAGAAAGAATCAGTGGTATTAATCGACGAACCCGAAAGTTCACTCGACATCAGTTGGCAATACAAACTGATCGGTCTGCTTGTGCGTCTTAATCCAAACGCTCAATTCTTCATCACCACCCATTCTCCGAGTATCTTCGGCGATGGCTGGGGCGATCGAATTTTCTATATGGAAGACATAACCGTCAAGATCTCGTAGCAAACATCGGCAAGTTACTTTGTAGAGGGAAACGAATCAGCTTTAAGACCGACGTATTGGATAGCGGATTTCCAGTCTCAGGATATACCGAGATCGACAACGTCCAAAGTGACCTAACAACGATATTACAGGAGTGACCATCGACATCCACCCCTCACCCACCAAGTACGCCACCAACTGGATAACGTTCTACAAGTAATAATTGGCCATAGCCAGCCTCACCTCCCCCCTCCACCCCACTCTCCACCGCATAGCCCATGGAACGGAGGCTTCCAGCCTCCCCCCTCCGCGTAGATTCCTGAAACAAGCTGCTGAAATATTTGCATTTGCCGACGACGATCTCTGAGTCGGTGTCCTAAGCTGCAACGTTGCAACCAAATTCTACCATAAATCGCCGATTCTTCCTACAACGTTGCAGAAATTGGCATATGTCGACATTTTTTCCGAATTTTGCCGTGTCCTTAGGGACGCGGCATTTTTTTTTATCTTAAAATAATATTCTTTTTCAATGGAAAACTTCATCTGTCAACTCGCTCAAGAATATTTCGAAGACCTCCGTCCGGCATTCTTCAACTTCATACGCCGGAGCTTCCCCCTCTGCGACGATGAGATCGCAGGCATCTACAGTGATGTCTGGATCGATGCGATCGAAAACGTAAAGCGTGGACGCACAGAAAGGGTCGGCAACTGGAAGGCATATCTCTTCGGTCTTGGATGGAAAAGAGCCTGCAAGATCATGACAAGGGGCATGAGAACGGATTCGCTTGATATCCAGGATTCGTTCAGTCCCGAATTCCAGACCGTCTGTATCCGTGAAGCGGAAGAGGACGCCATAAACATGAGTCATCTTGAGAAGATCGAGATGCTCATGACGGAACTGGAGCAGTTGCCGGATAAGCATCGCGTTGTGTTGGAACTGTATTATCTCAAGGGAATGTCGACCGCCGAGATAGCTGAAACAATGGGATATAGTGGAGCCCGCAGCGTGATAACGGTCAAGAGGCGTAGCGTCAGCCTCCTCCAGCAGCGGCTGGAAGCAGTAGCCTGACGAAGCGCGACACATCAGCTGTCGAGAGGCCATGACTTTCAGAAAAAATAAAAAAATCACACCTTAGATTAAACCTTCCGGGGGGCTAAGGTGTCTTATAGATAAAGTAAGAAAATAGTTTCATGATGTTAGGTTAGTAAAATGTATTATGGAAAGCACTTAGCGGCAGCCGTCTGTGAAGATGGCTGCCGTTTCTCTATCCATCCTGCCTCCTCACGGATTCCAAGGTGCATCACGGCCAGACGGACCAAGCATTTCAATTGCAACGTTTCAATTAAATTCCGGCCGAATCGACGGTTTTCCGCTGAAACATTGCAGATTCCTTGACTTTATGATGAAAATTCACTATATTTGTAGCATCGTTTAACATCAAACAAGAAAAATACCATGTATTCAAACAATCAAAGCAACATCACGCCCGGCCTGATCAAGAAAGTCCTATGGGGAGTGGCCGGCATCGTAGTAGTAATAGTAGCCATGGCATTCATCCGTCCGTGGTATAACGTATGGAGCCAGGAGATGGAAGGAAAGGCGGAATTCGCGAAAGCGGAGCAGAACCGTAAGATCAAGATCGAGGAGGCAAAAGCCAACCTCGAGGCAGAGAAACTCAACGCCCAGGCCGAGATAGAGCGCGCAAAGGGAGCGGCCGAGGCCATTCGCATCGAAAACGGAAGCATCACCCCAACCTACATACAGTATCTCTGGGTGCGCCAGCAGTCAGACCTCAACAACAAGACGGTGATCTACGTGCCTACGGAGTCAAACCTTCCGATACTCGAATCAACCAGAATGCTCCTCGACAACCCCAAATAAACCCTTTAACTCTTAACTCTTAACACTTGACCAGTTAATGAAAATACCCGGATTAAGCTTTTCATGGAAACGGGCCTTGGGTGTGACCAAGGCAAAGAGGGAGTTTTCCCGCGCTACAGGGATACCGACTACAAAGGCAGGCCTCGAGCGTAAGGTAGGCAAGATGATAATAGACGCGGTAATCGGAGGAAAGAAAAGATAATGGCGAGCTAACGAAGATTTATTTTGTGATGTCGGGAAAATTTTGTAATTTTGCAGGCGAAAACCCGGAAGCGACTGCCGATGGGCGGACGCACGGGCCGTGCGTCCCTACCAAGAGAGTGAATAATTAAGTTTTTTAACTTTGAAAATCATGCGAAAGGAGGTTGTAGCCGACTGAAAAAATAGAAACAGATTCAATTTTTTAGCCGAAAAATTTTGTCAGGTTGCGAATTATGAGTAATTTTGCAACCGCAAACGGAATGCGCACGCTGTGCACACTCCGCTTACAACCCAAGAAAACAAATACAAACCCATAAAACAAGAAAACAAAAGCATGATTATCGTACCCGTAAAAGAAGGCGAAAACATCGAAAAAGCCCTCAAGAAATTCAAGCGCAAATTCGAGCGCACAGGAATCGTAAAGGAACTCCGCAGCCGTCAGGCATTCGAAAAGCCGTCGGTCACCAACCGCAAGAAAATGATCAAGGCCATCTACGTGCAGCAGCTGCGTCAGAACGAGGAGTAATCGACAAGCCTACACTACGATACAACCATAAGAGAGGGCTGTTTCCGACGGAAACAGCCCCTTTTCCTTTTTAGAACGATGTTTGATAATATACATTCATGATTCATGATTCATAATTATGAATCATGATATATCATGATAAATCATGAATAAACAGACGACTGAAACCTGATGCTGACCGAATTCCTTCAATATATGGAGCTGGAGCTCAACCGGAGCCGGCTGACCGTGGATGCCTACGGACGCGACCTTCGCGAGCTGGCCGCTTTCCTTGGCCGCGGAGAGGAGATGGAGGATGCAGCAGCCGTCTCCACTTCCGATGTGCGCGCATGGCTCGCCGACATGGCCCGCAAAGGACTCTCCCCCCGAAGCCTGAGACGCAAGACGCAGGCCGCACGGGCCTTCTTCCGCTGGATTCAGAAGCAAGGAGACATCACCTCCAACCCCGCGGCGGAAGTGCAACTCGCCAAAATCGGACGGAAGCTTCCGGAATTCGTCAGAGAGCAGGAGATGGAGCAACTCCTCGACAATCCGATACTCGGAGGAGACCCGGCGCTGAACATACGCAACAAACTGATCATCAGCATACTCTACTCCTGTGGTATACGTCGCGACGAACTCGCTAAAATCACCGACGCCGACGTGGATTTCCATCAGAAGGAGATAAGGGTGCACGGAAAACGCGACAAGACGCGCATTATCCCCGTCGCCGACCGGCTCCTCGACGAGATACGCGAGTGGCAGACCGTACGCGACGGACTCTACACCCTCCCCTCCCCGGCCCCGCTCATCTGCTCGAAGCGCGGCAAGCTGTCGGGGCGCGCCATCTACGAAATAGTGCATAAACTTCTATTGCCTACAGGAGCCACCCACAAAAGCCCTCACTCGCTACGGCATACCTTCGCCACATCGCTGCTCAATGACGGCGCGGAAATCAATTCGGTGAAGGAACTTCTCGGCCACTCATCGCTGCAGTCAACGCAAATCTACACCCACCTGACATTTTCCGACATCCGACGGGCCTACGACGCCGCCCATCCGAGAGGAGACGCCTCCAAGTAAGGTATGGAAGGGCGATTTCCCAACCGCCCACGCGCCGGCAGGAAGTTATGCCTCTATCTCGTATTCGAGTCGGCGGTTGTCAGCGTCCTCGATGAAGTTGGCTCCGATCAGATAGACCTGCCGGGAATCCATCGCGTATCGTCCGGCGTAGTCGCGTGAATGTATCTGGTCCATTGCCTCCCTGACGCTCTTGTTGTATTTGAACTCGAAGATGTAGATGTTCCTTCCGGCGAACACCTCGAGGTCTGAGCGGCCGCGGTAGCCGTGACGCTCGGCGAGCGCCGGGGTGCCGCTGAGGACTGCGATGAGGAATGTCACGGCGCGGTATGTCGACTCCTTATGGTCTTCGTAGGGGAGACCCTTCAGCATCGTGGCGAGCCTCTTCATGAAATCCTCAGGCCGACCCTCGGCGAGGTCGGTCTTGAAGAGCGTGAAGTCAAAGGGACTGAAAGGGTCGGTCGTGTCGGGTACGTATACCTTCAGCAGCTGCTGGTAGAATCCCTTCTCTACCTCCCTGTTCGGGAAGCGGAGCTCGTACAGCCCGGTATCCGTGTCGTAGTCGTAGATGGTGAGGTATCCGGTCTGGAACATGAGGGGCAGGGGGTTGCGGTCGTTGAGTCCTACGGCCTGCAGGGCCTCCCTGTCGCACTTCTTGCCGTTGATGTCCGGCGGGAATGTACCTTGTCTCTTGATCCTACGGGCAAGGAACGTCGGAGTTCCGCTGTCAAACCAGTATGGATCAATCCTCATTTTCTTGAGGGCCTTAAGCATACTGTAGGGATTGTACAGACGCGTACCCTCTTCCGTGAACAGGTATCCATCGTAATAGTCCCTAAGTTCCTTGAGGGTCGTGTCGAAATCCTCCTTGCGTTTCTCGGCGAGTCTCTGGATTCCATGTCGGAAATATCGGAGCAGCTCCTCTTCACTCCAGCCGCATATGTCGGCATATGCGTCCTCAAGCGATATGTCGTCGAGGTTGTTGAGGTCGCTGAATATGCTGACCTTGCTGAATCGTGCCACTCCGGTGATGAACGCGAATCGGATGTAGCGGTCCATGCTCTTGAGGTTACCGAAGAAGCTCTTGAGGATGCGCTGGTTTTTCTCGAAGAGGTCTTTATTGTGCTCGATGTCAAGCAATGGCTTGTCATATTCATCGATGAGTATGACGACCTCACGCCCGGTCTGCCTATAGGCGGCCTCTATCAGATAGCTGAAGCGCTGAGAGGGCGTTGTGAATCTGGAATCCTGTCCGTATTTGTTCTCAAGACCGCTGAGAAGGGTGTCAAGGCGGTGCTCCAGACCATCGTCAAGGCTGTAGTTCTCTGCGTTGAAGTCGAAGTGAAGCACGGGCCTTGGAGTCCAGTCAAGGTCCATGGAGTCGGCGGCGAGCCCCTTGAAGAGTTCGCGTCGCCCCTCGAAGTACGCCTCGAGGGTGGACAGCAGAAGGCTCTTCCCAAACCGACGGGGACGGCTCAGGAATATGAACTGGCCCTGGTCCAGCAGGGTCTTGATATAGCTTGTCTTATCTACATATACGTATCCCTCCTTGATGATCTTCGAGAAGGTCTGCATTCCTACGGGGTATCTCAATTGGTTCATAATCCTCATTTTTTGGCAAAGATACGAAAAAATCTGCTGATTTGCAAATAAAGACGGCGCGCGTCGGCGGTAACTATGGCGAGGCTGGATGCCGACTCTGGGGAGGAAGAGAGCGGTCCACGGGTGAAAGATGAAAAAACCTGCTAAAAATTAGGATTATCCGACAAATTGTATTATCTTTGCAGTCTGAACGCAGAAAGGCATCGAGCGGCTATGCGGCTCGATGCCTTTCCCGCACCAATAGCAGTAACGAAAAACAAGAAAGAACTTAAGCAAGAATGAAACCACAGCCAATCAAGAAAACCATTGAGCTGGGCGACGGCCGCACTATTACGATAGAGACCGGCAAACTCGCCAAACAGGCAGATGGTGCGGTGGAAGTGCGCATGGGCAACACCATGCTTCTCGCTACCGTCTGCTCCGCACAGGAGGCAAACGAGGGTGTCGACTTCATGCCCCTCACAGTAGAGTACAAGGAAAAATACGCCTCTATCGGACGTTACCCCGGCGGTTTTCTGAAACGCGAAGGACGCGCCAGCGACTATGAGATCCTTACGTCGCGCCTCGTAGACCGCGTGCTCCGCCCTCTCTTCCCCGACAACTACCATGCAGAGACCTTCGTCAACGTGACACTCTTCTCCGCTGACGAGAACGACGCTCCCGACGCCCTCGCAGGCATCGCGGCTTCAGCCGCACTCGCCTGCAGCGACATACCCTTCAACGGCCCGATCTCCGAAGTGCGCGTAGCACGCGTCAACGGCGAATGGGTGATCAACCCGACCTTCGCCCAGATCGAGGAAGCCGACATCGAACTGATGGTGGGCGCCACCTACGACAACATCATGATGGTGGAAGGCGAAATGGACGAAGTG
>JAAVHT010000089.1 GCA_014799565.1 Clostridiales bacterium | reverse complement strand
TTGCGGGAACGCATGGTGGCCAGCTCCCGAGTAAAACCCGGGAGGGGCATGGCGGCGAACTCGTCCAGCACGAAGTGGACGTGCTGGGGCAAGGCCCCGTGGTGGATCTGGTCGGCGCTGTAGTAGAACGTCTGGGAGTAGAGCAGACTTACCAAAAAATTAAACGTCGTGAGCAGTTTGTTTTCCTTTTGGGCGAACATGGCATTGACCTGCTGGGGGCTGCCCCAGGTGGCGGAGCCGTGCTCGGCCCCTTCCCGAGTGCGTCCCTGGTTGGCTGAAGCATAGCACAGCGCGGCGGCATAGGCAGCGGAGCAGATCAGGATACACACCAGGCTGTGGCTGATCCAGCGAATGGCGAAGGGATTTTCTAGGGCCGCCGTCAGGCTGGCCACAATTTCTGGCAATCCGCCACCCAGGGACTGGGCCAGCAGCGGCGCCGCCCACACCACAGGAATATACAGGAGCAGGCAGACGGCCAGTCTGCCTGTTCGGCTTTGTTGGTTCAATTTTGATCACCTCAAAAAATCGCTCTGTATCAACTGATACAGAGCGATCCATTTGCTATTGAACTTGAATTTGGCACATTTGCATCGTTTTTAACGCTGCCTGGTGACTATCCGGCGTAACCCCGGCACAACAGGCGGAAATCACCCGCACAGGAGTTTCAGGAAGGAACGCTTTTATGAGCAAGGCGTTGGATACCACACAAATGTCGGTGCAGAGCCCTACTAAAGTGATATCCAGTTCATCCTCCCGAGCCAGTTGAGCCATTCGCTCCGCCAGTTCTTTGGAGCCAAAGGTGGGCTTGTCGATTATGACCGCATTCCCCAACGCATCAGCGATCTTGGAGTTCAATTCCCAGCCAGAGGTACCTTTCACACAGTGAGTGACAGGCAGGTTACTGCCCTCCTGAGTTTCAAGGTAGTTCTCAGCATGGGTATCCCGTGTGGCGAATACGTCCTCCGCAGGGTACTTATCGATCTCTGCCACCACATTGTCCACGATGGCAACGGCCTCCGGCGTGCCCAGCGCACCATCGATAAAATCGTTCTGCATATCAATGACCAACAATATTTTTCGCATGGTCAGCAACTCCTTTACATCATGGTACGGTCAGTATACCATAAAAATCCGCTGTTGGAAACCTGATCATCTGTCTTTGGACACCTTTGGGCCTCTACTTTTAATCTTGGTCGGAAACGGACTGTCTCCTGCTGTCCAGTTGGGCGCGGTACCCGTTGAGCCTACTCAGGATGGACGGTCTCTCATTCTCCGTCCCGCCCTCCCTGAAACCGTTGCGTGTAGAGGATCTGGTTTTGGTATCGCGCGAGTCTCGTCCCGACCGAGAATCTTTTTTTGGCGGGATCCCCCATGGATCGTTGGGCAGAGGGGAGCGGGGAGGCGGAGGATCCCACCTGTCTGGAGTCCGCTGTTCCGCATGGGGTGCGGGGCGGGCCTGCTCTGGAGGGCGCTCCTCGGGCCCTTCTTGGACCTGCTGGGGTGTCTGCCTGTCCTGATCCGGGGATCGCTCCTGACGGCCCTTCTCGGGGCCGGGAGCGGGCTGCCCCTCCCGCTCCGGGGCCTGCCGTGCGGACCCTTGGTACATGATCCGCTCGAAAATCAGGTTGGCGCGATCCAGCTCGGTGACAGGCATGACCACATCAATCAGCTTGCCATTGCCGTCCCGGTTCTTGATGGCGGAGAACAAAATCTTCTGCTTTTTCGCGTGCTTTTGGAACTGTTTGTACTGCTCCGGCGACATGGGGAACAGCCGCAGATCCCGGGTCTGCCGCAGCATCTTGGTCATGTTCACCTTACCGGAAATGGTCTGGTTGTTCTTTGCCAGCGCCATAGTGAGTGCCAGTAGGTTCTTCAGCGCGGAGCCGCCCAGCCGGACGGCCACCTCGCCGCTGGACAGCATCATGCGTACCATCTGGTCGGCAGCCTCACCGCCTCCTACGGTCATCTCGAATCATCTCCTTCGTTTCAACTTGATTGATCTTCTGCTCCATCCGGGGCAGGTGGGAACAAATTTCCCGGCACAGGGCCAGCTTCTTTCGCTCTGCCCGAATCTGGTGGTTGAGTTCCGCCAGCTGCCGATAGATGTCCGCCTTTTCTGCCGTGAGCCGTTCCCTGGGGATACCGCACTGATCCAGCACAGCTACAGCGTCCATGTACCGGGCGAACTCCGTTTCCATCCCGGACAGCCCTTCCTCGTAAAGCTGGCGGGCTTGGGCAAGTGCTTCCACATCGGCCAGGGCATCGTACAGCTTACGGCGCTTCTTTTTCCGCACGCTGAGGATAGTCCGCTGCTTGGTCAGGCTGGCCAGCGTTTCCTCTGTGCGGGACTGGAATGCCGTCATGTCCTCCTGGGTGGCGATATCGTTTTCACGGAGGAAGGCAAACTGGAACCGGTACCGCTCCGCTTTCATCACCTCCTGGCGGAGCTGGGGCGTCATCCGGGGTGGGTGTTGCTGCTGGCCCACCTTACCCAGCACATACAGGTAGTGGACATACAGCGCCAGCAGGCCGGTGTATTTTGGGTGCTTTTGATAGGGTCGATAGGCCGGGCGGCGAACAGTCGCAGGCCGCAGCCCAGCTTCGATGGCCTCCAGATTGCCCTGGATGGCGGCCCGGATGCCGTCCTCGGAGAACAGCGGATTTTTTCGTTCCGGGTACATGAAGCGGTCCTGTCCCCGCAGGCGGAAGCCCAGCCGGTTGCCGTGGTAAATTTCGTACCCCATGTGCTCCATGAGCATAAAGAAGTGGCCCAGGTCGTTAGCTCCTTCAATGGCGGTGCGCAGGTCTGCTTCCAGCATGGTGCGAAATGTGGGTTGGCCCTTGGATTGGCGGAGCCATTCGATGTAACTGACCGCTTGGGTGGGCTGGCCCTCCATACTCCGTCCATTTTTCCGTAGGCCCGCTTGGTATCCAACATTTGGCGGCACTCCCGGCCAGGGTCGCAGTTCAGGTGGGCTGTGAGGATCTGCTCCTCTGTTTTGTCGCCGTTGAGGATGTATTTGATGCCTGCATCCAGACGGCCCTTCCGGGCCAGGATTTTTGTGATGGCCATTACAATCCTCCAAAAAACTTTTTGGGCTGCTCCACATCGAGGAGCAGCCCAAACGCTGAATAATTCAATTATAGTTCATGCCCACTGGAAATTTTCTTTCCCAGCGCCGATTTCAAAATGATATTTGGCAATGCCCAGATCCATCTTCACATAGAACGCATGACCCGGCTGGGCGGATACCTTGCCGTCCTCCAGTGTGAACAGGAACTTCTGCTGGTTCACCGCCGTGGGTGCCAGCAGGACAGCTTCCATCCCGGCCTTGAACCAATCGGGCATGGGCCCATCCACCTTGGATACCTCCTCCACAGTTTTGGACTTGCGGGGGACGCCTTGAGTGGCACCGTGGCCAAGAGCGATGACAGCGGCCAGCTTCTCCCCATCGTTCAGATTGTAGGCAGACTTCACCTTGCTGAACGTCAACGCTACCCAGCAGGTGTTCAGCCCCATCATCTGGGCCTTCAGCACCAGCCGCTCCCCCCAATAGCCGCATTTTTCCTGCAAATCGGGCCCCGCCTTGCCCACCAGGGCGAAATAGTTCTGCACACCGCTGAACTTCCCATAACGGGCCATGGTGCCCTCAAAGGCTTTTGACTCGTTGGTGACCAGCTGGATGTGGAGCCCGCTCTCCCTGTTGCGGATACTTTTTCAAGCCTCTTGTCCCGGGTGCTGGGCCTGTGGTATGATAAAGGCACAAATCAGAACTTTGGAGGTTTTGGGATGAAAACGATTGGCCTGATCGGCGGAATGAGTTGGGAGAGCACGGTTCCTTATTATAGAATCATCAACGAAGAAGTTAAAAACAGGCTTGGCGGACTTCATTCCGCGAAAATCATTCTTTACAGCGTGGAGTTTGACGAGATCGAACGGTGCCAGTCAAGCGGGGATTGGGAAAAGAGCGGCGATATTCTGGGTAAGGCCGCGCAGGGGCTGGAAGCCGCCGGTGCGAATTTCCTCCTGATCTGCACCAATACAATGCACAAGGTTGCCCCGCAGGTCGCTTCCATGGTGCATATCCCCATCGTGCATATTGCGGCCGCCACGGCGGATGAGCTGGAAAAACATGGCATCCAAAAGGTCGGCCTGCTGGGGACAAAATACACCATGACGCAGGATTTTTATAAGAAGATACTGATCGACAGGGGAATTGATGTTGTCATTCCGGATATGGCGGACGTTGACATTGTCAATGATGTTATTTTTCATGAGCTCTGCATGGGTGAGATCAAGGAAGAATCCCGCAGGCAGTTTCAAAGAATTATTGACGGCTTAAAGGAAAAAGGAGCCGAGGGCGTCATTCTTGGCTGCACGGAAATCGGGCTGTTGATCCAGCAATCCGATTCTTCACTACCTGTCTTTGATACCACGCTGATCCATGCGAAACGCGCCGCTGCGCTTGCACTGGACGATTAACATCTTGGTGGCGCTCTACTTTTTCGCCACCTGGTACATCAGCTCGTAAACCTGATCCAGCAGGTACAGCCCCCGCTTGGCATCCTCGGCTTTGACGATCCCTGCGTTGACGCTGCGGGGCCAGTACGATGTGCAGGTAGTGCAGTTCTTTTTGATTTGACATATCAGCCCTTCCCATCTTCACAATAGTCTCAGCAACTCGAAATCAGTTTGTAGGAAACTACACGTGGGCCCGAATCCCACCCGCTGCGCCATCGACAAAAATCGACAGGTTTGAACGCCGGAACTGCACTAATTATGACCTATCTCAACAGGAAGTGGAGTATCAGCAACACCACTGTATTGACCACCGGCACCGTCACCGTGTCGTCGCCGCCCCGGGAGATCAGCTCCGTATACGCCCCGAAAATGGACGCGGCCAAGGCTATCATCAAACAGCGGTACCAGGGCTCAGCAGTTAAGATCAGCATGGCGGCCGTTCCCACCACCGTGGACACGGTTAGCATGGCTCCGGAACCTTCCCAGGTCTTTTGGGGGTCTGCCAGCGGCAGCTTGACGTGATGCTTCCCAAACCTGTGACCCGCCAGCGCCGCCGCTCCGTCCCCGCTGCCCCACATGAGGATGGCCGCCACCGCCGCCCAAGGCAGGTCAAATGCACCCCAGCACAGCGCCACCAAGGCGGCGTCACACAGAAACAGCAGGAGCAGGCTCTTTTTGATCTCTCCCGGCTTTTTCTGGACGAACAGCCTGTCATATCCGCTCCAGCCCTGGCACAGCCACAGCACCGGGTACACGATGACGGCAAACAGCACCAGCGTCAGGCTTGCCGTCTGCCAGCAGTCCGCCCGCCACACAATTACTGCCGCCGAGCAGAACGCGGGCAGGTGGAGCAGTTTGCGGAACACGACCCGGGGAATATCCAGCGTGAAGTGCAGCACCAGCAAAATCAGCGCCGCTGGAATGATGAACAGCAGATATTCCCCAAAGCACCGCAGCACCGACACCGCCAGCGGCTGGGCAGCAATCAGCTCCCAGTAATGGAGCAGGATCAGCGCCGCCCCCAGCACCGTCAGCACCACGCCGGTGACCCGGCCCACGGTGCGGTTGTCCACTCGGTTGGCAAACCGGGCGGAGACCAGCGACGCCGCCGTGGCCGCCGCCATGCATAGAAGCAGCACCGGCCAGCGCTCCAACAGAATGGCAGGGTGGATGAAGATGTGGCTCACTGAGGCAATGAGGGCGGTAAAGGTCATGATGAAGGTGCTGGTGCCCACAGCGGTTTTCAGCTCCATGCCCAGGAACGCGGTGAACACCACCAGCATCATCATACCTCCGCCGGAGCCCACGAAACCCGTCCCAAAGCCGATGGTCAAACCGAAAAACAGGGAGACGGCGATCCCCTTCCAGGCCAGCTTTGCGCCCTTGGCCTCCGCATCTGCCCGCTCTGTGCTGGGCTTCACCAGAAAGCGGATACCGATGCAGAAGGTCAGGATCAGGGTAAAGCCCCCCAGCACCACATTTCCTGCTTTCCACGCGGCAAAGCTGCCCAGGGTGCACATTCCGATGATGCACACCAGCATGATCCAGCCCCGGCGCAGATCGATATTCTTGTGCTTGATGTAGGTAGCGGTAGTTACCGCTGACCCCAAGATGTCTGAGGCTAAGGCAATAGCCGTGGCCTGATAGGCCCCTGTCTCCCCGGCAAAGGAGGGACACAGCACAATGAGGATAGGCACCATCACTGTGGCTGCCGACAGCCCCACCAGCCCTGTCCCCACCCCGGCCAGCACTGAGGCCAGGATATACCAAAAAAACTCCATCATGCGCGTCCGCTCCTTGCACTCCTATTTTCCCTATGTTATCATGAAGCGGCAGGAATGTCTAGAAAGGGGCGGATATGCGTGAAGAAAAAGCATTGGATCGCGCTGGCATTAGGTATGTCGGTGGGTGCGTGGTGCATCCACCGCGACAGGAAATATCCCGTCCGCCGGTTGCTGCGATTTGCGAACAAATTCACTGTCCCAGGTTTTGTGCTGAATGCGGACACAGCACGGCTGGCAAACCGGGCATTGACCCGGATGCGGATGACGTTGCCTTCGCCGTCACAAGGGATCGAGCGCCGGGGCACTCAGATCCCGTCCGAGGATGGAACGCCAATTCGCCTGACCATCTACCGGCCCGAAGCCCTTGACTGGGCCGCTCCCTGCCTGGTCTATTTCCACGGCGGCGGATTCTGTCTGGGGGACGCGGGCTACATCCACCGCTATGCGGCCCAATATGCGGAAGGTGCTCAGTGCATGGTGGTGTTTGTTCACTACCGCACATCGGACATCGCCCCCTTTCCTACCCCGTTTCAGGACTGCTATGCCGCCCTGCGCTGGGTGTGGGACAACGCCCCCAGCCTGCGGGTCGACCGGGCGCGTCTCGCCGTGGGCGGAGACAGCGCCGGAGGCGCGCTGGCCGCCGCCTGTGCCCTGCGGGCCAGAGACGAGGGCGGACCGCGGCTGTGTTTTCAGCTGCTGGTCTACCCTGTGACTGACTGCCGGATGAAAACGGCCTCCATGCAAAAATACATGGACAGTCCGCTTTGGAATGCGGATCTGAACCGAAAAATGTGGGAACTGTATCTTCCAAATGGGGGCTGCGGGATGCCAGAGTACGCCGCACCCATGCTGGCCCGTGATTTTTCCGGTTTGCCGCCCGCCTATGTGGAGGCGGAGGAATTTGACTGCCTCCACGATGAGGGTGTCGCTTATGCGCAGGCGTTGGAAGCGGCAGGAGTGGAGGTGCAGTTGGAGGATGTACCTGGCACCTTTCACGGATTTGACTTTTTCACCGATAAGGAAATATCAAAGGCCATGGTTCAAAAAAGGCTCCAAGCGCTTCGACAGGCTTTTCGCCTGTGACCAGAGCAAAATCACCATAAAACAGCTAAAAAGGAGGAACCGATATGCTGTTCATCGAATATCCGAAATGCTCAACCTGCCAAAAGGCCCGCAAGTGGCTGGAGGCGCAGGGCCTTGCGTTCACAGCGCGGCACATCAAAGCGGATGCCCCCACTGCGGATGAACTGAAGGATTGGCACATCCGCAGCGGACTGCCTCTGAAAAAGTTCTTCAACACCAGCGGGCTGGTGTACAAAGAACTCGGGCTGAAGGACAAACTGCCTGGAATGAACGACGAGGAGCAGCTCGCCTTGCTGGCATCGGACGGAATGCTGGTGAAGCGGCCCATCTTGGTGGGAGACGATTTTGCACTGGTGGGTTTCCGGGAAAAAGAGTGGGCTGAGACACTGGCCACAGACAACAACTGAGGAGGAATGGAAACGATGAAATACCGCAGACTTGGCAAGACCGGCCTGATGGTCAGCGAAATCGGATTCGGCGCAGAGTGGATGGAACGGCATAGCGCAGATGAATGCAAGGCTGTCCTGGAGCGGGCGGAGGAGCTGGGCATCAATATCCTGGACTGCTGGATGTGCGAGCCCAATGTGCGCACCAGCCTGGGCCGGGCCCTGGAGGGCCGGCGGGAGCGCTGGTATATCCAGGGACACATCGGCTCCACCTGGCAGGGTGGGCAGTATGTCCGCACCCGGGACGTGGAGAAGTGTAAAGCGGCATTTGACGACCTGCTGACCCGGCTTCAGACAGATTATATCGACCTGGGCATGATCCACTTCATCGACTCGGAAAGCGACTGGGACGCGGCTATGAACGGTTCCTTCCTGGACTATGTAAAGCAGTTGAAGGCCGCTGGAACCATCCGCCACATCGGCATGAGCACCCACAACCCGGCCATGGCAAAGAAAGCGGTGGAGAGCGGCATCGTGGAGATGCTGCTGTTCAGCGTCAACCCCGCCTTTGATATGCACCCGGCAACCGACGACCTGGACACCTATTTTGACTGGGAGAACTTCGCAGAGGAGCTGGGCGGCATCGACCCTCAGCGGGCGGAGCTGTACAAGCTGTGCGAGCAGAACGATGTGGGTATCACCGTCATGAAGCCCTATGCCGGGGGGCGGTTGTTCGATGAAAAGCGCTCCCCCTTCGGCGCGGCCCTCACCCCGGTGCAGTGTATCCACTACTGCCTTACCCGGCCCGCCGTGGCGGCGGTGATGGCGGGGTATGACACCCCGGAGCACGTGGAGCAGGCCGTGGCCTATGAAACAGCCAGCGACGAGGAGAAGGACTACGCCAGCGTGCTGGCCCATGCCCCCAAGCACACCTTTGGGCAGGGTGAGTGCACCTATTGCGGCCACTGCCGGCCCTGCCCGGTGAACATCGACATCGCCATGGTGAACAAGTATTACGACCTGGCCTCCATGCAGTCCGAGGTGCCCGCCACGGTTCGTGCCCACTATGAGGCGCTGGAGCACCATGCTGACGAGTGCGTGGGCTGCAAGGGCTGCGAGAGCCGCTGTCCCTTTGGGGTAAAGATTGCGGAGCGGATGGTCAAAACGGCGCAGCTGTTCCAAAAATGAAACCACTGCAGCAAGATGATATTTGCCTCTTTCTGAAAAGCGGTGGGTTTATCTGGCCGCGGTAAAACGCTGTCAGAATCCGATCACATGGGCAGGACTCCCCCGTCATTCGGCTGAAAATTCGTAGACGGTTGTGGATAACATCTGTTCTCCCCG
>JAAVHT010000088.1 GCA_014799565.1 Clostridiales bacterium | reverse complement strand
GCGCATCCCGTCCGCGATGGCCTGCACATCCTCCTGGGTCATGTAGCCCCACCGGGACTGGTGGTAGCCCAGCGTCCACTTCTGGGGCAGGGGATAGGTGCCGGTGAGATAGGTATACCGTTCCAGCACCTGGGGCAGGCCGTCCCCGGCGATGTAGTAGTAGTCCAGATTGCCCCCGGCGGCCCCGAACCAGTAGTAGTCCTCCGACTCCTGGCCCATGTTGAACCAGGAGCGGAAGGTGTTGTCCATAAAAATGCCGTAGGTGTGATTGTCCGTCAGGGACATGAAGAAGGGGATGGATTTGTACAGCGCCTTGAAGCTGTCCACGTGGGGGGCGGGGATGTCGGAGTTCCACATCTCGTAGTCATAGCCCCGCTTGTCCAGGAAGCCGGTTTTCTCCCCCAGACCGTAAAAGTGCTGGCCGCTGCCCAGCTTTTTCACCACCTCAAAGGCGCGGGCAGGCTCCTGGAGCTGCGCGCCGTGGCCCTCGGCGATGAGCAGCTTGGCCCGCTCTGGGGTGATCCGCTCCAGAGGGCGGCGCTGCCCCCGGTAGTCCATGCACACCTCATTGCCGTCCCCGTCAAAGAAGTCCACAGTAAACCCGTCGCCCACCCGGACGCGCACCTCGTCCGTCTCCAGCCACAGGCCGTCATCCCGGCGCTGGGCGGTGAAGGGAACGGGCCGGGTCTTGTCCCCCTCGATGGCCTTGGAGCGATGGTCGGGGGAGGCCAGGGGGGCAAATACGTTGACGATGCCGGGAGCCACCAGCTCGATCCGGGCCTCCCCGCCCTCAAATTGCAGCTGCGCCGTCTGGCCGGACAGGGTGTAGCTTTTCAGCGTTCCAAATTCCATGTGTATTCTCCTTTCAAAGCGCCGTCAGTGGCTGGGCTAGACGTCCCTCGAGCGCGTCGTACACCCGCAGAAGCTCGCCCACGCTCCACGCCTGGGCGAAGCAGCCCTTGGAGGCGGTGGGGTTGGCCCCGTCATAGATCTCGGGCAGCTGGCCCACGCAGCCCTCCCGGAGGGTGCTTTGAAGTGCCTCCAGCTGCCGCCGGACGGTGTCCTTTGCCTGCTGGGAATAGCCGTTCACCTTTAAGTAAGCCAGGTAGTAGCCCCCCAGCGGGAAGGCCCACACGGTGCCCTGGTGATAGGCCAGGTCCCGCTCCAGGCGGTTCCCGCCGTAGAAGGGCTTGAATTCCGGGTCGGCGGGATCCAGCGTGCGCAGTCCATAGGGAGTGTACAGCTTTTCAAACACGGTGTCAACCACCTGTTTTTCCTGCTCTGGGGGGAGAATGGAGAAGGGCAGGGACACCGCCCAGATCTGGTTGCAGCGGATTTGATTATCCGCCTTTGTCCCGGAAAGAACATCCCGCAGACAGCCCAGTTCGGGGCTCCAGAACTTCTCCCGGAAGCTGACCTGGGCGCGCTCCGCCATAGCGGCGTACCGGGAGCCGTCCCCACGGCCCAGCAGGCGCTGGAACTGCTCCATGATCCGCAGGGCGTTGTACCAGTAGGCGTTGATCTCCACCGGCTTGCCGTGGCGGGGGGTGGGCAGGATGCCGTCCACATTCACATCCATCCAGGTCACCTGGTCGTAGCCGCTGCCGGCGGAGATGAGGCCGTCGTCCTCCATATGGATGGCGAAATCCGTCCCCTTTTCGTACCAGTCGATGATGTCTGCCATGGCGTCATAGGCGCGCTGGGCGAATTCTAGGTCGCCGGTGCGGCCGCAGTAGTCGTAGACCGACAGGATGAACAGCAGCGCCGCGTCCACCGTGTTGTACCGGGGGGCGTCCCCTCCCTCGGGGAACAGGTTGGGCATGAGGCCCCGGTGGCAGTAGGCCAGGAAGGTCTCCAAAATGCTGCGGGCGTCGTCATACCGCCGGGTGGCGAGACAGCAGCCCCCCAGGGCGATCATGGTGTCCCTCCCCCAGTCCTCGAAGAAGGGGAAGCCCGCCAGGATGGTCTGCTTGCCGGTGGAGGCACGGTAGGAGATGAACTGGTGGGCGGCCAGGGCCAGGGCCTGGGCGGTGTCGTCCCCGAAGCCCGCCTGCTCCTCCAGCCCACGGCGCTCTTGCTCCACCCGAGCGAAAACCTCCGCCGCCGAGGGCAGCGCCTGATCGAGGCCATACACCGCCTCCAGCATGCCATGCCCGCCTGGGGCGACGGTGAGGGAGAGGCGGTGATTGACGGCGGTCCACCCGGCGGCGGGCTTGCCGTCCATCACGTCATAGGCGTAGTAAAACGGCCCCCGCAGCTCCTGCTCCAGCGGCTCCACCTGGCCGGTAGTCTGGAAGTACAGGCTCCGGCCCGCCGAGCGCACACAGTTCCCCTCCAGGGCAAACCGCTGGCCGGGAGCTAGCTCCTCTCCCTTGGGGACAAAGCGCAGATGGGGCGTCACCCGGAGGGTGGCCGCCTCCCGGCTGCGGTTCCAAACCTCATAGACGATGGCCACGGTATTCTCTCCCGGCGCCAGAGCCAGGGACTTGACCACCTCCACGCCGTCCGCCAGCCAGCTCCACTGGGGATAGTCCCGGAAGGTGAAGCCGGACAGGAAGCGCCAGCCGTCCTCCTGGAGGTTGTGATCCTCAAAATCCTGGCTGGACAGGACGCGGGAGCTGTCCTCCCGGATCAGCACCTCTTCCAGCCGCTGGATCATCTGCACCCGGCGGTTGGGGGAATGCTCACAGGCCATCAGCACCCCATGCTCGATCCGGGCGCAGGAGCCGATGGCGGTGAGGGAGGAAAAGCCGCCCAGGCCGTTTGTCATGAGATAGCAGGTCTCCTCCCCCCGCTCAAAGGTACTCCAATCCTGCTTTCCGTATATAAACTTCATGAAAATCCCTCTCTTCCTGAGAAAAGGGCCGACCCGACCCGTAAGATGGGTCGGATCAGCCCTTTGTTCCGATCATATCTCAGCTGTTTTTCCGCAGGAGCAGCATCCCGCTGTGGGCGGGGACGGGCACCGTCGGCCCGGACACGGTGGTGTGCTGGTCGGCGCACTGGCCGTCCGCCCGGATGATCCAGCCGCCCGCGGGCAGCGGAGCGGAAAATGCCCCGTCTGAGGCGTTGTAGATCACCATCAGCCGCTCCCGGTTGGGGCCGCCGCCCTCCACCTGGAAGGACACAACCCCGGGGCAGTGGACGCTCTGCTCTACCACCCTGTCTGCCGCGTCGGCTGATTTGGCGCACAGGCCGGGCAGGGACTTGCGCAGGCAGATGAGCTGCCGGTAGTAGTCCGTCAGGGCGCCAAACCGCTCGGCCCGCTCCCAGCAGAGCATATTGAGCTCCGGGGGAGAGCAATAGCTGTTTCCGTCGCCCAGCTTGGTGCGGCCGAATTCCTCTCCGGCCTGCATGAACAGGCGGCCCAGGCAGGTGAAGTAGATGAAAGCGGCCAGCTTGTTTCGCTCCAGGATGTCTGGCCGGAGCTTGCAGAAATCAGCCGGTTCCGGCCCTTCCGGCAGACACATGACCAGCTTATCCCACAACGTGAAATTGTCGTGGGCGGAGATGTAGTTGATCACCTGGGCGCAGCTTCTGGGCTGGAACTCCGGGCTTCCCTCGTGCCAGCCGGCGGCGGCGTGGAGGATGGTCTGCTCGAAGCCCCCTCCGCCGTTGACAAAGCCGGGAACTGTCTCCTTAAAGGAGTCGCCCTTGACAGCGTCCCGGGTCAGGTCGCAGAACGCGCCCACGCCGGGATCCAGCAGCCCCACGTGCTCTTTCAGCGCGGGATGGGTGCCCGGCTCCATGGGGGAGTCCGCCGCCCGCCAGGGCTCGCCGTACATCAGCTTTCCCCCCGGGCCAAAGGCGGCGTCCAGCTCCCGCCGGATGCGGTTCATCAGCTCCACCGTCAAAAGGCCCATCAGGTCGAAGCGAAAGCCGTCGATGTGATACTCCCGCGCCCAGTACAGCACAGAGTGAACAATATAGTTGTCCACCATGGCCCGGCCCGCCGCGATGTCGTTGCCGCAGGCGGAGCCGGCGGCCAGCGAACCGTCTTCGTTCCGGCGGTAGTAATATCCCGGCGCGGTGCGCTCCAGCCAGGAATCGTGGCGGTAGGTGTGGTTGTATACCACGTCCATCACCACCCGCAGCCCGCTCTGGTGGAGGGCCTGGATCATCTCCTTGCATTCCCGGATGCGGGCCGCGCCGTCGGAGGGATCGGTGGAATAGCTGCCCTCGGGCACGTTGTAGTTCACCGGGTCGTAGCCCCAGTTGAACTGCTTTTCGTCCCCGGCTTCGTCCACCGAGCCGAAATCGAAGATGGGCATCAGCTGGACGTGGGTGACCCCCAAGGAGCGCAGATGTTCCATACAGCGAGGGAGCCGCCCATCCTCTGCGAGGGCGGAAAACGCCTTGTATTTGCCCCGGTACTGGGGGCACACCCCGCTGTCCGGGTCGTAGGAGAAGTCCTTGACGTGCAGCTCATAGATGATCTGCTCCGGCTGGGCGGGAGGTGGGGCGTCCTGGGCCCAGTTCTCCGGGTCGGTGCGGGACAGATCCACTGCCATGCTGCGCGCGCCGTTGCGCCCGCAGGCCACGGCATAGGGGTCGGCGGTGCGGGCGCAGCGCCCGTCCGCCCACACAGCGTAGTCATAGAAAATTCCATGGAGATTTTCCTTCACCGCCAGCGACCAGACGCCCTGGTCACCCCGGCTCAGCAGATGGGTTTCATAGGCGTCGGAGGCGTCGTCCCGGTACAGGGACAGCTCGACCCGTTCCGCCTCCGGGCTCCACACCTTGAATACGGTGTGTTCCCCGGTGCAGACGGCGCCCAGATCCGTTTCGTCATATCGGTATTTCGCGTCGAATTGCGCATCGTATTTTGTTCGTTTGATAGATTCCACAGTTGATCTCCAATATTGGTCGTCAGGTTGTCAGGGCATAAAAGAGGGCATGGCCCGCGCCTCTTCATAGTTCAAAGGGGAACCGCGAACCATGCCCTGTGGATCTTGCGAGCTAAGAGCAAAAATTATTGAGAAGATCTGTCCGGCCTTGTGATATGTTATGCATAAGGCGTGGACATTATCCCTTGACGGCGCCGGACACGCCCTCCACGTAGTACTTCTGCGTCATGGTGAACAGAATGGCGATGGGGATAGAGATCAGGACGCAGCCTGCGTAGAACTGGGTATAGTAGGTCTCAATATACTCCTTTTGCAGCATGGTCCACAGTCCGATGGCGATGGTGTAGAACTGGGTGTCGCTGCCCATGATGACCTTGGCGAAGATGTAGTCCACCCAGGGGCCCATGAAGGCGGTCAGCAGGGTGTAGGTGATGATGGGCTTGGACAGGGGCAGGGTGATGTGGATCAGGGTCTGCCACTTGGTGGCGCCGTCGATATAGGCGGCCTCGTCAATGGCCTTGGGGATGGTGTCCAGGAAGCCCTTGGCGATATAGAAGCCCAATCCGGCGCCGCCGGAGTAGACCAGCACCAGCGCGATCTGCTTCAGGAAGCCGGTCTCCAGGAAGCCCAGACCCTTGAGGATGTAGTACACGGCGATCATGGACATGAAGCCGGGGAACATGCCCAGAATCATGGCCAGGTTCATGAAGGGCTTGCGCATACGGAAGCGCAGGCGGCTCATGCAGTAGGCCACGGAGATGCAGAAGAACGCGGCGATGATGGTGCTGATGATGGCGATGACCAGGGTGTTCAGGAACCAGCGCTTGAAGTCGATCATGGTGTTGCTGGTGTTGAACAGATTGACAAAGTTGTCAAAGGTGTAGCCCTTCGGGAAGATATAGCTCTTATAGGAGCCGCTCTCCTCACGAAATGCGGTCAGGATGACGTAGCCGATGGGCAGCACCCAGATGATACCCAGGACGCCCAGCAGGACGTGGCAGAGCACGTTTGCGATCGTATTTCTTGCTTTCATTATTGGAACGCCCCCTCATCCTTATACGCGCCCGTCTGGTGATACGTGAGCAGCGATGTAATCGCCAGCACGATAAAGGTCATGATACCGATGACGGCGCCGATATTGTAGTCCTTTTGGGTAATGGTCAGACGGTAGAGCCAGGTAATCAGCAGGTCCGTCTTGCCCGCAAAGTAGTAGTCCAGCGAATCCGGTCCGCCGCCCGTCAGCAGGTAAATCACGTTGAAGTTGTTGATGTTTCCGGTGAAGGAGGTGATGAGGGTGGGCGTCAT
>JAAVHT010000087.1 GCA_014799565.1 Clostridiales bacterium | reverse complement strand
TTGAGCGCATTCGGGGAACAATATCGATACTCTAACATGGTTGGGCTTGCGGATCTGGTTGCGGCGCTGACCTGGGTACATGAAAATATTGAAGCGTTTGGCGGAGACCCGGAAAATGTGATGATCTTCGGCCAGTCGGGCGGAGGAAGTAAAGTCTTGTTCCTAATGCAGACCCCGGCGGCGGACGGGCTATATCACAAGGCGGCCGTGGAGAGCGGCGGGGCAATGTACGGCCTTCCCACGGAAACGATGACCAAGAAGCAGATTGCGCAGCGGGTGGGCGTCCTTACGGCAAAGTTGCTTGGGCTGGATGAACATAATATTGATCAAATTAAAAAGGTCCCCTATCGGGAACTGAGGGCGGCGGCAGACAATGCCGCGGAGATGGTTCAGCAGGAGATCGGCATCAAGAAATACCGTTTTGAGCCGGTCGGCGATGGGGTGTACTGCATGGGAAGCCCATACCTGAACGATTTCCGGAAGGAGACGCTGTCGATTCCGCTGATTATGGGGTCGACCTTCGGGGAACATGATACAAATCTGGAGATTGCGATGGGCGGCCGAAAGAACGAGCTCACCGAAGAAGAGCAGAAGACGGCGATCCGGGCGAAATTCGGTGAACAGGCAGACGCTGTAACCAGGGCTTTTCAAAAGGTGTTCCCTGAGAAAAGGGTGATTGATGTCTGCTATCTTGATTCCTTTGACCGCAGACAGATCCGGGATCTCACACGGAAACGCGTGAAGGCAGGCGGGAGAACCTGGAATTACCTGTTTGCGTTTGAATCGCCCTATAACGGCGGAACCTGCGCCTGGCATTGTTCGGAGATTGCCTTTGTCTTCCACAACGCGCATTGCATTGAGGGCCTGTATGTGCCCGGGATCACCGAGCGGCTGGAGGATCAGGTTTCGGGGGCGTGGCTCAGCCTGCTGAAAAACGGGGACCCGAACCATGAAGGGCTGCCATTTTGGCCGGAGAGCACGGTGGATTGTATCAATACAATGGTGTTTGAGGAGGAGAGCCATGTAAATCCTCATCACGACGATGAGTTTTGGGAGGTATTCCCTTGGTCGAATAAGCTGAAATAAAAAGCGAGGAGATAAAAAGCGATGGGCAATTTGCGGGTAGGCACAGGGAAAAGATGTATTACCCCGACGGAAGATTTCTTCCCGATGGTCGGTTTTATGGGGAAAAAAGGGGCGGAGACCGTTTATGACGATCTCTATATCCGGGCGGTGCTGCTGGATAACGGAAAGACAAGAACCCTGTTTTTGAATCTGGACGCTGGGCCCAGTCTGGATGCGGTGTTTAAGGATGAGATCGAAGCAAGGTATCAGATCCCTGCTGGACAGATCCTGGGTGTGTGGACCCACAATCATTCCTCGTACATCAAGTGGAGCCATGATACGGCGAAGGAAACGGAATACAGGTATTTAAAAAATATTGTAGAACCAGCCGTTTTCGGTGCGATTGATGATGCGGCAGCTGCGCTAAGGCCGGCAAAGTACGGGTTCGGCGAGGGCAAAAGCTACATTAATGTCAACCGGGATCGCCTCTTTGAGGATGGGCACTGGATGCAGGGACCGAATTTCGAGGGGCCCTCAGACAAGACCGTGGCCGTCATGAAGTTCGAGGACTTAAGTGGGGAGCTGATTGCCGCGGTGGTCAACTACGGATGCCATGCAAATGCGGCTTTTATGGAGCGGGATGCCGACGGAATGATTAAAGTATCCGCAGATTTTCCGGGCTTTGCTTCCTCTTACGTAGAAGAGCGCTACGGGAATGGGGCTGTTTGCCTTTGGACTAGCGGCTGTGCGGGAAACCAGAATCCGCTGGGTGTGATCGGGGCGTACCGGGAGTACTGGTCGGACGGATACAGTGAGGCGGTTACGCTTCCGGATGGAACCGGATACATCATGCAGAAGGCTATCGGGCAGGAACACGCCATTGATATCATCCAGACGTTAAAGAGAATTGACCGGATGAAAGAAAACATGGAAATGCGGGGAAAATATAACATCCTTGATCTCCCTGGACACCATCCGGAGCCTGGTGCCAATGTCCGTGTCAGCTGGCAGATCTGCGACAACAATGTGCGCAAAGCCTGCCCGGAATATCTGGTCAACGACCGAACTCCACCGAAGAACACCCGGTGCAGAATGATTCAGGAAGGGTTTTCCCACCTGCAAATGATGGTGGTGGAGCTGGGTGATGTGGCCTGGGTGGGCGCTTCCGGTGAGCTTTACAGCGAAACCGGGATGATGATGAAAGAGTCTTCCCCGTATACCCATACCGTGGTTGTGACCCACACTCATGACGATGCGAAGTACAACGGCGGATATATCCTGAGCGATATGGCCGCCGACCACGATACCTTCCAGTTCTACAGTTCTGAAACGCATCCCGGGAACAATGACAGACGGATCATCGATAATATGCTGAAGCTTTTTGATGAACTTGAGGGCAACTGATAAACTTATGAATCTAAAATGCTGGAAGCATCTTTAGATAATAAAAAGGAGGAAACAAAAATGAAACGAATTGTAGGATGTGTGCTCGCAGCTATCATGATTCTTTCCTGCGCTGCCTGCGGAAATGGCAATTCCGAAGCAAGCGAATCACAGGCGGGCAACCCGGCCGTATCGGATGCCGCTAACCCAGCAACCGGAAACGGGAAAATCGAAGTGACTGTAGGTGTCTCCGCTGACTTTGGCGGACTGGATCCCTTCGGTTCTGCATCTACCATAAAGACTTCCTGGACTCCGGCCGTTTACCAGACCCTATTTGTGCTGGACGAATACGGCGGAACTCCTGAGAGCGTTCTCGTAGACAACTATACCAGGGTTGACGACACTACGTTTGACATCACCATCTATGACTACATCTATGATTCCGCCGGCAACAACATCACAGCCTCCGATGTCAAGTACAGCTATGACTACGCAAAGGCCTGCGGCACAGTTACCAAGATGCATTATGTTGACAGCGTTGAGGTCACCGGCGATTACACTGTGCGGTTGAAAACCTCTTCCAACTCCATCGGTGTGTGGCAGTATGCGCTGACTAATGTGTATATCGTATCTGAGAAGGCCCATACTGAGAGCGGAGATTCCTTCGCCACCTCCAACTGTGGTACTGGCCCCTATGCCATCGGTGAGTATACGCCTTCTTCCACGCTGGAACTGATCAAGAGGGATGACTACTGGCAGACCGACGATTCCTTGACCCCTCCGATGTACAAGACGAACGCTGACCGCGTCATCTATAACGTGATCTCCGAGTCCACTCAGATGGGCATCGCGATGGAGAACGGTTCCATTGATATGATCCTGACCATCACAGGTTCCGAGGTCAGCCGCTTCGCCGATGCCGAAGGAAAGGCTTATGATGGGTACAACGTATATGGCACCCTGAACACCCTGATCGACTGTATGTTCTTTAACATGGACAATGGTAGCATCTTCGCCGACAACCTTGCTCTCCGCCAGGCGATTCTGTATGCCATTGACAAGGCCGGCCTGGTAACCGTCGCCGTGGATGGCCGCGGTGAGCAGTGCTATGCGTTTGGAAGCAGCGTTTACGCCGACTACCTGGATGAGTGGATTGGCCATGACTACTTCAACCAGGACATCGAAAAGGCTAAGTCCCTGCTGGCGGAGTCCGGCTATGCTCAGACCACTCCGATCCGCATTATGTACCAGAACAATGACCAGTACAAGGCTGAGGCAGAGATGATTCAGGCGTATCTGCTTGAGATCGGCCTGCAATGCCAGCTCCTGGGGTATGATACCTCTCTGTTCAATGAGTACAAGTATAACTCGGCGGAGTGGGATATCAAGCTCGACCCGTGCAAGTCCCCCGACCAGCTGCCCAACCTCTGGGGTTACTGCCTGGACAGCAATAACTACGAAAACGGGACGACCAACTTCATCCACAGCGATGAGCTGCAGCAGATGACCGTCGCCATCTCGACTGAGGAGGGCCACACCGAGGAGGCCATCCGCGCTTATGAGAAGTATCTGGAAGACAACGCATGGCTGATCGGTCTGATCGACCCCTATCAGTACTGCATCGCCAAGGATTCCGTGACCAACATCCTGATCAATGCAAAGACCTATTGCTCCGTGTGGGCGTGCGATTTTGCGGATAACTTTGTTGGCGTAGCCTCCAAGTAATCAAGGTTTGGCTTGCAGTAAACGATGCTTTGGCTGCCTGGCTGCGGGGGTTCCCCGCAGCCAGGGGACTAATTACTTAAAGGAGCAGACCAGACAATGATACGATATATCGGAAAGCGATTACTGCAGATGATTCCTGTTGTTGTGTGTGTAGCGATCCTGATTTTTACAATTATGTATTTTGTGCCGGGCGACCCCGCTGAGATCATCCTGGGTGTGACGGCAACAACGCAGGAGAAGGAGGCTGTCCGAGAGTCGTTAGGGCTGAATCAGCCGTATGTCGTTCGACTGGCAGATTTCCTGCGGGATACATTCCTCCGATTCGACCTGGGGACATCCTATATTGACGGCACTTCGGTGCTGAAAAATATAATGGCGAGGCTCCCCTATACCTTAATTATTAGTGTGGGCTCCATGGCCTTTGCAATGGTTGTCGGCATCATCCTGGGAACCATCGCCGCTTTGAACCAGAACGGGATTGCGGATCGGCTGTGTATGATCCTGGCCCTGATCGGCGTTTCGATGCCCGGGTTTTGGCTGGCCCTTATGCTGGTAATCTGGCTGGCCCTGCAGCATAATATCCTTCCCTCCTATGGAGCCGGGAGCATAAAGCACTTCATCATGCCATGGATTGCCGCAGCGCTTCCTGAACTTGCCCGTCTGGCCCGACAGGCCCGTTCTTCCATGCTGGAGGTTATCCATTCCGACTTTGTAACAACAGCGAAAGCAAAGGGCGTTAAAAAATGGAATGTGGTATTCAAACATGAACTACCCAATGCCATGATCCCGATCATTACGACCATCGGCGCTGGGCTTGCCCACGGCATGGGCGGCGCCCTTGTGATCGAGAGCGTATTTTCCATCCCCGGACTGGGATTATACATCACAAACAGCATCAACAACCGTGATTACCCCGCGGTTCAGGGCACCATTGTATTCTTCTCAATTGTGTTCAGCGTCATCATGCTTCTGGTCGATCTAGCGTATGCCGCTGTGGATCCCAGGATCAAGGCGGCCTTCAGTGGGTCTGCACAGAAAAGGAAGAAAGTCAAGGCAGCGGTCTCCGAGGAAAAAGAGAATGGGGGTGAACGGTGATGGCGAGAGGAAAGGCGGTAGCGGAAGAAAAGAAGGTCGGAAACGGGACACTGGTATTGAAGCGCCTGATGAAAAATCCTAATGCCGTGATCGGTTTGATTATTCTGGTCATCATTGTTCTGATGGCGATTTTTGCAAATGCCATCGCTCCATACGGATATGCGGAGATAAATGTGCCGGATCGGTTGCAGACACCTTCCTTAAAGCACTTTTTTGGAACCGATGAGATGGGAAGGGATTTGTTCAGCCGTATCGTCTACGGCGCGAGGGACACGTTGAAGCTGAGTCTTGGAACTGTTGTGTTCGGAACGGGCATGGGTATTGTTCTGGGAAGCATTGCCGGTTACTTTGGCGGATGGGTGGACAATTTGATCATGAGAATCCTGGACGTTATCTCCGCCATTCCCGGCATCCTGATGGCTATTTGCATTTCCGCTGTTTTGGGAGGCGGTCTGATCCCCACCATCTTTGCGCTGGGTGCCGGTGGAATTCCCGGCTCGGCACGCATTCTCCGGGCACAGATGATCAGCGTCCGTGAGCAGGAATTTGTCGAGGCTGCGACCTCTATCAATGCGAGTAAATTGAGGATCATCGCCAAGCACGTTTTCCCAAACTCGATGTCCCCTTTGATTGTCTCAGCTTCTATGAGCTTGGCCAATGCCATCATCGCCGCATCCAGCCTGAGCTTTATCGGTCTCGGCGTTCAGCCGCCCAATCCGGAATGGGGCGCTCTGCTTGCTGCCGGACGTTCGCAGATTCGTGACTACCCTCATCTGGTTATGCTCCCCGGTGTCGTGATCATGCTGACTGTGCTGGCGTTTAACCTGCTGGGCGACGGTCTTCGCGATGCCCTTGACCCGAAACTGAAGAAATAGTAAGGAGAGCGCATGATGAGTACAGGAAATAATGAACTGCTGTCGGTAAAGAATCTGCAGGTAGTGTATACCTCAGACGGCGTTCCGATTCATGCGGTCAACGGGGTTACCTTTTCGCTGGAAAAAGGAAAAACCCTTGGCCTGGTTGGAGAGACCGGCGCAGGGAAAACTTCGATTGCCAAAGCCATTCTGGGTGTGCTTCCCGAATTCTCGACGAAAAGCTGCGCGGGAGAGATTTGCTTCCAGGGGACGGATCTCTTATCTTTGAAGGAGCGTCAAATGGCGGAGATGAGGGGTCGGGATATCGCCATGATCTTCCAGGACCCCATGACCGCCTTGAATCCGGTGATGACTGTTGGCGATCAGATCGCAGAAGGCATTCGGATCCATAACAAAGTTGGAAAGAAAAAAGCACGGGAAATGGCAGAAGCAATGCTGGAGATGGTAGGTATCCCTGCCGGCCGGTATAAGGACTATCCTCATCAATTCTCCGGTGGCATGAAGCAGCGCGTCGTGATTGCCATTGCCCTGTCCTGCCGTCCCACCCTTCTTCTCGCCGATGAGCCGACGACAGCGCTGGATGTGACGATTCAAGCCCAGGTCCTCGAGATGATCGTCAAGTTGCGCGATGAGATGGGTATGTCCATGATTATGATTACGCATGACCTGGGCGTTGTAGCCGAAGTCTGTGACTATGTTGCGGTGGTCTATGCCGGCGAAGTGGTAGAATACGGGACGCTGTCCGAAATCTATCATAATCCGGCCCATCCGTATACCCAAGGTTTGTTTGGGGCCCTGCCGGATATCAGTGTGGAGACCGAAAGGCTGCATTCCATCCAGGGTATGCCCCCGGATCCTTCCCATCTTCCTGAGGGCTGCAAGTTCGCGCCGAGATGCCCTCATGCAACAGACGCATGCCGGTCCGGAGAGGTTGGGCTGGAAAATTGCGGCGGAACGCATACCTGCCGGTGCTTGAGAGCAAAGGAGGAAGGCTGATGGCTCCTGTAATTGAAATTCGAGACCTGAAAAAATATTTTGAAACACCGAAGGGCCTTCTTCATGCCGTTGACGGTGTCTCAATGAAGATTGAAGCCGGTCAGACCATGGGGGTTGTCGGGGAGTCCGGCTGCGGAAAATCCACCCTCGGACGCACCATTATCCACCTGTTGGAGAGTACGGATGGACAGATCCTCTTTGAAGGGGAAGATGTCACCCGCGTAAAAGGCAAGGACTTGCGCCGGGTTCGTGAGAATATGCAGCTCATCTTCCAGGATCCGTATTCCTCCCTGAATCCTCGCATGACGGTTACGGAGACGATCCAGGAACCGCTGTATCTCTCCGGGCGCTACAAAAGGGGCGAGTTGGCGAAGGAGACGGATCGCCTGATGGACTTGGTGGGAGTGGAGAAGCGTCTCCGCAATGCCTACCCACACGAGCTGGACGGCGGAAGGAGGCAGCGCGTCGGAATCGGGCGTGCCATCGCCTTGAATCCGAAATTTGTTGTCTGTGATGAGCCGGTATCTGCGTTGGATGTGTCCATCCAGGCCCAGGTGCTCAACCTGCTGCAGGATTTGCAGGCGGAAAAGGGACTGACCTATATGTTTGTGACCCATGACCTGTCGGTGGTCAAGCATATCTCCAATAACATCTGCGTGATGTACCTCGGGCAGCTGGTGGAAACCTGCGCTTCCAAGGAGATGTTTGCTTCCCCGCTTCATCCGTATACCAAGGCATTGTTGTCCGCCATTCCGTCGGTGGATATTGACCACAGGCGGAAACGCATTGTTCTGGAGGGGGAGATTGTATCTCCAGTTGATCCAAAGCCTGGCTGCCGTTTTGCGGCCCGCTGCCCCTACGCAACGGAAAAGTGCCAGCAGCCGCAAAAGCTTGAAGAGGTTTCACCGGGTCATTTTGTTGCCTGCAATCAGGTTCGCGAGATCAATCATATGTAATTGTATTCTGGCTGCCTGGGAGCAAAACGATCCCAGGCAGTACATATTTATGATAGGTGGCTTATATGGGCAAAACGTACATTTATATCGGAGCGTGGAACAAGCCGTCGGCATCCGGCAAGTGTGGAATTACAGTGGCCGAATATGATCCAAAGGAGGCGCAGATCACGCCGATCGCAACGCAGTTTTCTCAGATTAGCTGCGGAGCGATGAAAGTGGATCCAGAGAAAAGGGTTCTCTACGTTGTGGATGAACGCCGGGAAATTGAAGGGAAAACGTTCGGCGGCATGATTTATGCGTTTGCAATCCATCCGGAGACAGGGATTCTGATCGCCCTGTCGGAAGGCCCGGCATTGGGGATTCAGCCTTCTTTCGTGGAATATGATGGATCGTATGTCCTGGAGACTAATCATACCACAGACCAGTACATCATCCGAACGGAGCGGGATGAAGAAGGGAACTTTCATACGATCAAGGAAAGAGACGAGTCTAGTGTGGTTCTGTTTGAACGGAACGAAGACGGCTCTGTTGGAAAGGCTCTGGATTTGCTGAGATTCGATCAGAAAGAACGGGATATTCCTGGGAACGGCGCAGTGGGAAATTCGCACATTCACGCAATCATGAAGCTTCCAGGAACAGATCGTTATGTGGCGACCGATAAGGGGCTGGATGCGGTATATACATTGAAGGTTGACGCGGAATCGAAGACTTTGGTGCAAACTGGAGCGTGGAGGGGCATCACAGGGAACTCGCCGAGGTATCTTGCGCTGCATCCGGAAAAACCTCTGCTGTATCTGAATTACGAGACGAGAGCGATTCTTTCGGTCCTGGAATATGACGCAGAGGGAGCGCTTCGCGAACGGATCACGGTACCAGCAAGCGGGCTGTATTCGGAAGAGGAGGAGACGAAGGCCTCAGATGTGGTGGTGGATCGGACGGGGGAGAACTTATACCTGCTGCTCAGAAGCAAAAAAGAGATCTCCTGGTTTACCCTCGGCCCGGACGGAATGCCAAGGTGGAAAGCCAATGTCGCCACGAACAACACCGAGGGAGGAAGGAAGATGGAACTTTCCGCAGATGGGAGATTTCTTCTGGTGGCGGGGTTCCCTGACGATGAACTTACGGTATTTGAAATCACAAAAAGCGGGGAACCGGTTTACGCCGGGAAGCGGGACTGCGCCCATCCGGGCACGCTGGCTTTTTTTGAAGCATAAGCAGAGGTAGGAAAAAGCGATGATAACAAAAACAGATTTCGGTTTAATTTCCAATGGCCGGATGGTTCATCAATATACCATAAGCAACAAAAAAGGGGAGCGTGCGGAATTTTTGGATTATGGTGCAGCCATCCACAGCTTGTGGCTTTTTGACCGGGCCGGAAGGCTCTCCGACTGTGTCCTTGGTGTGACAACATCGGAGGAACTGGAGGGAATGAACAGCGAGGGCAGCGTGATCGGACGCTGCGCAAACCGAATTGCCTATGGGCGGTGCAGGATCGGCGGGAAGGAGATTCAGCTGGAGACGAACCAGTGGGGACATTTTATACATGGAGCCAGCGGCAACTATGCCAAAAAGCTGTTTGCAGCGGAAGCGGCACCGGAAGGAAACCAAATCACATTTTCTCTGACTGATACCGGGGAAGGTGGGTTTCATGACAATGTTCAGGTCAAAGTGACCTACACGTTTGATGATGATAGCCGGCTGACCATTGACTATGAAATGATTCCCGAGCGGGAGACGATTCTCTGCCCGACCAATCATGCGTATTTTAATCTGGATGAGTTTGGCGATGTCCGGGATGAAAAGTTGACGATTGAGAGCGGCTCGATTGCCGATATCAATGAGGACGGGGTGCCAAATGGGCAAACCTGTTCGGTCAGTGGAAACGTTTATGATTTTACAACTCCTATAACCATCCGGGAAGCTCTTGCGTCTGACCGGGAGGGATATCTGAAGAAGCGGAGCCGCGGGGTATTTGATACCATTTATCTGATTGACGGAACCGGGTATCGGAAGGCGGCCACATTGTTCTCGGAAGAAAGCGGACGGGAGATGACTGTCTATACGGATTCGGATGCGCTGATTCTGTTTACACCGGATCAATGCGGAAAGAAAGCGGGAAAAAGGGGCGTACAGCTTCCGGACTTCGCGGCAGTATGTCTGGAAACCCAATTTGTTCCCAATGCGGTAAACTGCCCCGAGTTTCGCTCCCCAATCTTCAAAGCCGGAGAGGCGTTAAGAACCCGCACCCAATATGCGTTCAGAGTGCGGAACGGTGAAGGTACTGGGGAAAAATAAAGAGAATGGAAGGTTGAAAAATGGCGGAAACAGCAAAGAAAGTAGGAAGAGATCTTACCACAGGCTCGTTGACCAAAGGAATCTTTCTGTTTGTCGGACCGGTCATCTTAACAAATCTGATTCAACAGGTTTACTCCATGGTCGACCTGATGGTCATCGGGAAGTTTGTCGGAAATGTTGGAACGGTGGGTGTATCCACCGGGGGCGAGATTGCGGACTTTTTAACGCCTGTTGCAACGGCGTTTGCACTGGCCGGGCAGGTCTATATCGCTCAGCTTGCTGGAGCGAAGAAGTTCGACGCATTGAAGGAGTCGGTTGGAAGTTTCCTGAGCCTTATGATGGGGATGTCGATCTTTTTCGCCGTTGTTTCCATCGTGTTCTGCAACCAGTTCCTTGCAATATTGAACTGCCCCCAGGAAGCGCTCCAATCTGCCAGGGCGTATATGATTATCACTTCTATCGGATATCCGTTTATTTTTGGCTATAACGCTGTTTGCGGTGTTTTGCGGGGAATGGGGGAATCGAAGCGGCCCCTTATCTTTATCATTGTGGCCGCCATTGCCAATATCTTTCTGGATCTTCTGTTAGTTGTCATTTTCAAGCTGGATGCGGCCGGGACGGCCATCGCGACGGCAGCCAGCCAGTTGGCTTCCTTTGTGGCTGCCTTCCTCTATATGTATCGGATTCGGGACGCGATTGGGTTCCAACTGAAGCTGTCCTATTTTAAAATGAAAAAGGAACCGACCATGATTATCCTGAGGCTGGGTGTGCCGCAGGCGGTGCGCTCCGTCCTGGTTCGCGTTTCCATCCTCTGGGTCAATGCCAGCGTTAACAGCTACGGCCTTGTCGCATCCGGCACCAACAGCGTGGGCAACAAGCTGCAAAAGTTCCTGGAAATCTTCTCTTCCAGCATATCTCAGGCCGGAGGAGCTGCAATCGGACAAAATCTTGGCGCAGAGAAGCACGACCGGGCAAAAAAGGTGGTCTATATAGAACTGGTCTCCACGCTGGCTGTAGCGGCCATCATCAGCCTCATGGTGTTCCTGTTCCCGAAGGCGTTCTTTGGTATCTTTACCGATGATGTCGACGTGCTGGAGATGGGTGTCACCTACCTGAACATCATGATCATCCACTTCTTCGTCTCTGCGGTGGTCAGCTCGTACCAGAGCATGGTTGTCGGAAGCGGGAATGCGGCGCTGAACTTTATCATCGGAATCCTGGACGGCGTTGTCTGCAAGATCGGTTTGAGTATCCTGTTTGCCACGGTTTGGAGCATGGGCGTATATGGCTACTTTTGGGGCACCGCCCTGTCAAGGATTCTGCCTGCCGCTGCCTGCATGGCGTATTTCTACAGCGGGAAATGGAAGGGTGCGACGCTGCTCAAGAAAAAGGATTGAGGCGGGCTGGTGAAACCAGCTGTCCTTGGTTTGCTGTGCTTACCATCTTTCTGCCCAGGCCGTCCTCCCTGTGGGAGGACGGCCTTTTCCTCATTCCTCCGGCCCTGTTCAAAACTGCTGAATGATGGGGAGCATAAAGGTGGATCTGGAGTTCCTGACTCAGTCTGTCACCAGAGAGGAGCGGAAAGCGAGACCATGATCGGATCAAGCTGAATGAGATGCTCTGGATTGTGCAAAGTGGCGCAGGATGGTGGGAACTGCTGAAGATTTATGACCCCTGGCAGTCAGTGTATGGAACTGCATCCATTCTGTTGATTTAGCACTACTGTTTTACCTTTTCCAATAAAGCCAAATAATAAATAGCAGGGTATTTGCCGAAAAGGAAACCTCATATTGTCTCAACCTGTTCTGCTTTTGGAACAGGCTGAGGCGATATTTGATATAGATTAGAGGACAGGCTCCCATTATCCCGCCATCGACTGGACTTCTCCACCAGGCCAGCTTTCACCAAATCGTTCAGCGCCCGTTTTACTGTTGAGCGGGAAAGATTCAAGTCTGTGGCGATGGTATTGATTCCTGGCCAGCAAGTGCCCTCTTTATTGGAGTGATCCTTTAGGTAGATATACACCGATTTGGCCCGGTGGCTCAGTTCGGCGTCCTCGTAGATGGAATCATAGTAGGCCAATTTATCACCTCTCATCCGGTGCTGGGGGCGGTGTGTCCTGTTTCTTGGGAAAGGTTGCCAGCGGTTGCCCTGTCTGGCTGTGGCCACCCTGCTGACCCTGCCTATCATATTTCTGCCTGGATCGTTCTCTTTGTGGGAAACTGTCTGTTTCTTCCTGCTCGGGCGCTGTCCAGAACCGCGCGATGATGGCATCTTCCAGTTCCTGCCGTCCGGCATAGTACACCTTCCGCTGCCCATGCTCTGGGGTTTGGTAGGGTTCCCCGAAAGTAATTCCCCAGTCCAGGAACAACCGCAGCCGCATCCGCATGGGATGGGAGCCGGTTTTCATCACCACGAACTCGCCTTTTGGGATGGACTTCAGCTCATCCGGTGTCATGAGGGCACGCTCCGCCATCTGGAGGGACTGGCTGTTTTCCCCCTTGCTCCGGCTGACGGAGCCGGACTGTACAGTATAGGTTCCCAACGAGCGGGACAACTCCTCGGCGGTCTTGCTGTTGGGCGCAAAACCGCCGAAGATGGTGTCCTGGCAGTTATCCGATATAATTTCGGCACCCTCTTTTCCGTAATTCTTCTCCAACTGGGCCAAGGATTGGATGATGGGCAGCATAGTCAGCTTTCGTGAGCGTCCCGCGCTGAACAGGGACAGCACATCGAAGGGCGGCATGGTGCCGAACTCGTCACAGAACAGCACCACCCGGTTCTTCAGCTTGCCGCCGCTCTCGTCCGCCACGGAGAACAGCTCCCGCGACAAATTCTGGATCATAAGTCCCGCCATAAAATTCTTAGTCTGATCCTCCTCGGGGAGCACCAAAAAGATAGCGGACTTCCTGCTGGCAAAACTCTCAGCGTCCAGAGGGCTGTCAAAGCAGATCGTCTGCTCCAGTTCCGTATCCAGAAACGCGTTCAGCCGAGACAGCACCGTGGACAGCACCGACGCCATGGCCTGTTCCGAGGTGTTCAATGCCGCTCCGGCAAACCACCGGGCCTTGTGTTCGGAGGGCAGACGGCTCATCAACACCTGGAAACAGCTTTTGCCCTTGGCGGCGGACGGCTCCAGCAGATCCTGCACCAGTTTGAACACGGACACGATGTGGCGGCGCTCCCTAAGCTGGCCGTCGATCTCCTTGGGCGGCAGAAACTCCGCCAGCAGGAGGATCACAGCGGTGAGCAGTCCCTCGGCGGAATCGTAGAAAAATGCGTTCTGCCCGTGGCTGCCGCTGTCCCCGTCCGGGCTGATGATGGTCTTGGCGAGGATCTTGGCGTACTTTTCCGCCTTGGCCCGTGCCGCCAGATCATCCGGGTGCTCCACTGCCTGATCCATGTAGGCGTTTGCCAGCGTCAGGAAGTTGAACCCGTCAGAGCGGGTGGGGTTGCGCAGGTCGATGATGGACACTTGGTAGCCGTAATATTTCTGGGCGATGGCGCCGTAGTTTCGGGCCAGATCACCTTTGGTATCCAGTGCTAGGAAGCTCATCCCGCAGGCGCAAGCGTATTCCAAATTTGGGTACAAGAAGAAGGCCGTTTTGCCCACACCTGCTGCGCCGATCATGAGACAGTGGATGTCATCGCTGTCCACCAGGGCGGTGATCTTGCCCTTCTTTCCCAGCGACCCCAACACCAGCCCCTGCACCTTGGGCCGGCTTTCCCCCTTCCGCCACTCAGTGGGGCGGAAGGGAACGTGGTGGAACGTCTTGCCGATCTCCTTGGGAGTGGCCCAGCGGGCGGTGCCATGCTGGCCATCGCCTACGGGCTTGGATTTGATGTTGTTCAGCGATCCCTGGCTGGACAAAAAAGAAACCCCGCCGATGACCAACAGAGCTGCGGCGGCGAAGAACAAAATGATAAATTGTTGCGGCATGGCTTCACCTCAGTACGGGTATGCCATGCCGTCTGCCATAATGCCAATCTGGTTCATGGGGACGGCTCCGATGGTGCGCTCAGGCCGGGTGACCACACCGTGGTGCCGGAATGCGGTGGCACCGCCCTGGTGGGCATACAACTGGGGCGGCTTCTCCTCAAACCGCTCCGGGAACATCTGCACAGCGGTATCCCGCAGAATATCCAGGTCGGTGCTCTTGGCGGTCTGATAGACGGCGAGGAGTTCCTCGCTGCTCAGGGTGGGGTCGGTAAAAACGGGGCGCTGGAACATGGCCGCGCCCATATGGCGGCAGTAATCACGATACGATCTGTTCATGCTGAACCTCCAATTCCTGTTGAAAATTTGAACACAGATCCTCATTCCAGTCCTTGTACACGGGCACACGCGCGTCCACTGCAAGCCCCTTTTCCCGCACCACTTTCGCCAGCCGTTTTGTGGCCAGTTGTCCAGCCTGGTCGTTGTCCAGGCACAGGTGGACGGTTTTAATGTCCGGGTATCGCTCCAGCATTCCCAGCAGGGGTTGAGAGGATGTGCCGCACAGCGCCACATAGCTGTGCTTGGCCCAGTTGCTGTCGTGGTGCAGGGAGATAAACGAGAGCATATCGATGGGCGCTTCGAATACCAGCAGGTGACCGCTGGAACCCGGCCAGTTGAAGGCATAGCGGAAGTCGCTGCCCTCCACGGTCATACGGAAGGACTTGCTCATGCTGCCGGTGCTGCGCTTGTGGGCGTGATAGGCTGTGCCGTCCTTGTCTTTCCCCGCGAATACGGCGTTGTGATAACCCTTGTCCTCATAGATGAGTCCCAGCCGGACAAAGGCGGTGAGCACGTCACGATCCAGGTGGCGGTGCTTGAGCAGATATGCGAACACCCGTCGGTTGTTCTCGTTGGCGGGCGGCAGGGTGAACTCTTTTTTCTCCTTCCATCTGGGCGTGTCTACTGGAGAGTAGAGAAAAGCAAGATCCTCGTTCAGCAGAGTGAGCATGGCCTGCTGGTAGTTCATACCGTAGAACTCTTTGAGGAATGACACCGGCCCGCCGCCTTTCTCCGCGGCATGGTCATACCACTCGCTGCCCCGGATGGTGACGCTGTGGTTGCGCTCCATACGAAGCTCCCGCCCGGAGCTGGTGAGCGGCTCCCCCTTGAAGCGGAGGAACTCCACGAGATCCACCGCGTTGGCCTGGCGTTTTTGTTCTTCTGTGAAATGGATGTAGGGCACTGTTTTTCACCTCGCTGTTGCTTTTTTCGTAAAATATCGTATAATTCTCCTATCAATATTCTGGCGGTGATGTGTGCAGTGAGTGACCACAAGGTATTCCAGATGAGCTTCACAAAGCTCTATAACCTGCTGCTGAATAAGGCTGTGAGGAAGGGACGCACCCAAGCCGAGGTGGACGAGGTCATCTGCTGGCTGACCGGGTACTCCGCCCCAGAACTGGATCGCCTGCGGGAGATCGATATCACTTACGGCGATTTCTTCCGGCAGGCTCCCCAGCCCAACCCGAACCGAGTGCTGATCCGCGGCGTAGTGTGCGGCGTCCGGGTGGAGAAAGTGGAAGACCCGCTGATGCGGGAGGTACGCTACCTGGACAAGCTGATCGACGAGCTGGCCAAGGGAAAGCCCATGGAAAAGATACTGCGGACGCCGGGAGGAAGCGGACGATGAACCTGTTTACACCGAAGGAGTGTGCGGCCAACTACGCTGCGGCAGGCGCCGCTAAGACGCGGATGCCGCTGACGAAGCTGTTCCTGCTGGCGGTGCTGGCCGGGTTCTTCATTGCCATGGGTGGCGCGGTCACCAACACCGCCGCCCACACCATCGGCAACGTGGGCGTGGCCCGGATCGTGTGCGGGCTGCTGTTCCCCTTTGGGCTTGCCATGGTGGTGCTCACCGGGGCGGAGCTGTTCACCGGCAACACGCTGATCACTATCTCTGTGCTGGATGGGCAGGCCAGTGTGGCGGGGATGCTCCGCAACTGGGGCGTGGTCTACCTGGGCAACACTGTGGGGGCCATGCTCACGGCAGCGGGTTGTGCCTTTGGTGGGCAGCTCAATTACTCCGGTGGCCAGCTGGCGGTATTTACCATGAAGCTGGCGGCGGGGAAGTGCGCCCTGCCTATGGGCAATGCCATCATCCTGGGCATCTTGTGCAATGTCCTGGTGACGGCGGGCGTGCTGCTGTCCTTGTCCGCCAAGGATTTGACAGGCCGGGTAGTTGGCGCATACCTGCCGGTGGCATTCTTCGTGATCTGCGGCTTCGAGCACTGCATCGCCAACCTGTACTACATACCGGCAGGACTGTTTGCCAAAACCATTCCGGCCTATGCGGCACTGGTGGATGAGGCGGGCATTGACCTCATGGCTTTGACCTGGGGAAACTTCCTGCTGCGGAACCTGCTCCCTGTGACGGTGGGGAACATCATCGGCGGTACAGCCATGGGCGCGCTGTATTGGTATTGCCATGGCCGGAAGGAAGCGTAGCAGTCAGTTTATGACCTGCCCCTCGTGATCGTCCGGCTTATGGCCCATGGCAATCTTTTTCTCGCGGATCTTCCGCTTGAGTTTGCTGTCCACTGCCACCTGCATACCGCCCGCAGGCTGTGGGCGCTGCTCCTGGAAGATGCGGCCCATGTGGTAGAGGAGCGAAGCAGTCGTGTTGAACACCAGACCAAGCGGCGGAGTTTTAGCTTTGGTTGGTGCTGAGGGATCGGCGGGTTGATAGCGTGGCTGGTCAGCGTCACCCGACGTATCTGCATCAACTACCTGTACCGCACTACCCAGCCGTTCGGCCTCCTCGATCACGATGTTCTTGATCCGCTTGAACTCCTTCTGCCGGGAGAGAGGGATGCGCTCCGGCAGATCGTCCTTGTAGGTGCGCAGCACTTCTTCCCGCTCCCGATACCACAGATCGTAGGCGGCGGCGATGCGGGAATCTTTCTCCAGCTCGGCCACGATCTCATCCACTAGGGACTTCAGCGCCGGGGGCAGATATCCATACTGTTTTTTGCCGGAGCAATGCTGGAGCCGGTGTGCCAGCTTAGTCATGAGCTGCTCAATGCGCTGATTGTCCAGCGTCCCAGTCCGCATCTCCGTGACCAGCTGACGCATGACTTCTCCTGTATCCTCGGTGAGCTCATCCCGCCGCTGAGTTTGACGCTGGTAGATGGCAATCAGGTCTTGCTGAAAAATCTCCTTTGCCAGCATGGACTTGATGTCCGCGATGCCCCGCTTGGTGAGGAAGCCGGACTTGCCATCTGCGCTGTAGCACACCATGTGAATATGCGGATGGTTGCCCTCGTCATGGAACGCGGCGTACCAGCGGAACTGTCCATAGGGGATCTTCATCGCCTTTGCCATATCCATGGCGCGGGCGGACAGGAGCTTGCGCCAACTCTCGGCGCTGTCATAGCCCAGCCGTGCGGCATCCTCCCGCCGCAGGGAAATGATGGGCAGCCAGACCACACCAGGATGGTTTGCCACCTCGTCCGCTACCTGGGACAGCACCAGAGGACTGTCATCGGCGGTGAACAGACCGTGCGACCCCAGCTTCTGGACACGGGGACGGTTGGCGATGTAGTCCACGTAATTTTCCCGCTTAGCAATTGCCTCGTAGTTGTCCTCAATGGCGCGGGTGATGAACTCGGATATGTTGCCCCTTGTAGGAGCGGCCTGGTAGTCAGCGTACTCAAACAGTTCCCGGCTGGATGGGAAGTCCCGGAGAAGCCGCTCCACCATTTTGAGCTGCTTCTTGGTGGCGGGCTTTGCCGCTTGGCCGGGATCGACGCGCTCCACACCATTCCGCGTGGAGATGTAGCCGACGTAGTTGGACAGGTGGGCGGCAGCTTTTTCACCGCTGCCTTTGATGTGTGGGCACTTGAAAATAACGCGCGGCGTAAGACTCACCCCCGTGTTTGTTATATCTCTGTATTAAAAATCTTAGAGAGAATACCTTCTGGGCAGTCCATCATGAACCTACCCTCAGTTCACCCGATGGGTGCAGCACTCCCTTGGCGGACGTTTATTTTTTTTGAGCCGTCACTCTGTGTCTTGATTTTTTGCCAGCGTATCTTTGAACGTGATCGTGCCGTTGGTCTTTTTCACCTCCTGCACACACCGCCAGCGCAGCTGATCCAACTGACTGGCGTCGATCTCCAGTCCTGCCGCCAGCACGTTCATCATCATGGAGAGCTCCACTGTGAGTTTGAACAGCAGCCGCGCGATGCGATCCTCACTGCACTGGAGCGTGCCCTGCATGGCGTGGACGAAAATGGGCGGCAGGAAATCCGCTACGTCCTCGGCGGCCAGGTAATCGCAATAGAACTGGAGCGCTTTCTCCAGGAACTCGTTTCGGCTCTGGCAGTTCGCTTTTTCCATCGCAGCGTTGATCTTGCGTTCCATTTCCTGTGTGACACGGGTGTGGATGCGCATTTTTTCTTCGGGCATATCATTTTCCTCCTCATAGTTTTTGAAAAATCCGCGTCAGAGCCACTTCGGAGCCATCCGAAACGGCACAACGGCGGGTGTTTCCGTTGTTCTGGAGCCATAGTTGGCTCAGCGGCCCAAAATCGGAGCCACGCCAACTACCCGGAAACAGACCGGGAAAGGTTCAAATGGGTTGTGTCCCCGTCCTTCCCGACCCGCATTGCGGGGCGGTGTGACAGGCGGTGAGCCACCGCTTTATCCAGCTCAAAAATCGAACCTTCTGCATTGCCCTGATTGGGCACTCTGGGCTGCCCTTGAATCCCTTTCCGAGGGCGCTTTGGGGCAGGGGAATGGGCCTTCGGCGTGGGCCAAAACCGCCGACCCGCACAATCGGCCCACAGCGGGCCAACACCGCGTCTGATTCCCCCGGAGGGGCCGGCCCGCAGGAGGGTCACAAACGCCATCACAGGGGCCGACACGGGGGAAACAGTTTGAGGGCCGCTCTGTAGGCGCAGAACGGCCCTCTGTATTACTCTGCCGGGAACTCACATCGTCGGCCCGATGGGAGGGGAGAAGCCCTCATCCTGCTCGGGTTCAGCGGCCAGGACGGTCTCCTGCCTGGGGGGCTGATAGAGCACGGCCACGCCGCCGCAGTCGTAACCGACCCGGCGCAGAACCTTCTGCGTGAGGTTCTCCAGCAGAGCCTGTGTGTCGAATTTGCTTTCCAGGTAGAGACCGTCGTTGATCTTCAGCGGCGCATTCATCCCATCCGGCGTCTCGGACAGCAGCTGGCGGAAGTTGCCGGCGGCACGTCCACGCAGTTCCATGAGCAGGTCGTGGCGCTGGGGGTCTGAGTCACAGTCCCGCAGAATCGCGGCGGCGGCTTTCTTCCAGGTGGACGTTTCCACCCTCTCACCGTTGGGCAGGATTACCGCCACAGGCTTCGTCCCTTTGCACTGGGCAGCCGCCGAACCCAGAGGGAGAACACGCGCGCCGGTGTCCCGGAGGTGCGCGGATATGTCGCCCACGGTCATGCGCAGGACGAACGCGTCCATGTGGGAGAGCTGGTGGAGTTGTGCCCGGCACCGCTCGATCTCGTCCAGCACTTCCTGTTGAATGCCCATGCTCACAGAACCTCCTGCTGTTGGACGGGCCCCGAGGACTGTTCCGCGACAGCCTGGAGCGCGGCGTGAATATCGGCCAGCTCGGTGCCAAGCCCCTTAGCAAGCGTGACTGCGTTGGACTTCAGGGTGGTCAGGAGCAGATCGTCCAGGCCGCACATTTCCGTGACCGTCCGTGCGGTGTTCAGGAGGGCCTGCCGCTGCTCCGGCCCGCACTCCTCCATCGCCGCCGTGTCGAACAGCATCCAGACCAGATCCATCTGTGCCACCGCGTCCGGCTCGGTATTCAGACGGCACATATCGATCATGTAGGGCAGGTTGACGCCATCGGCAATGAACCGTTCGGCGCTGGCGATCTCCACGTCCACCCAGGCCAGCAGGGTTTCGCCGTCTTTGCCCAGTTCATGGATCGTGCAGAGCGTTTCCAGCGCGGTGCGGAATTCTTTCATGCACTGGGGCATTTCAGTTTGTACCGTGTCCAGCATGGACACAGCCTCGTGGGCGATCAAGGTACAGGCTTCTGTGGGTGTGAAGTGGGTTTGGATACTCATGTTGAACTCATCCTTTCGTTTTGTTGATACAGGGCTGGCAACACAATGCCACACCCGCGCTGGGATATCCATTCAGCAAACCCAATGAAATCACAGGGGCAGCTTTTGGCAGGTTGGACAGTACGGCCTCACATCGTCGGCCCGGAAGGCGGCTCCGTCTCGGGCCCTTCACAGCGGATTATCTTGTTTTCCAGCTGCTCGGCAAAGCGGTCCAGCCGCCATTCCCAGGTCATGCCGTCCCTTCGGCTGGCGTACCACGCGGCCACGGACGCATCACGGGTCGTGTACGTTTTCCAGCCGTCTTGCGCGTCCAGGACAGAGAACTCGCCCCGGTCCAGGTCAATGTCCAGCGCGGATACCATCCGTCCGGTGTCTTGCCGCAGCTCGTCAGCGTACTCCCGGAACACCTCCGGGGCGATGTAGTCCGCCGCGGGTATGGTCTCGGCGAACCGCTCAGACGAATTGCCCTTGCGCAGCAGGTAGGTGCGCAGCCGCATGGCGGCGTGGAGCGCGTCCATTGATCCGGCGCCCTCGGTCAGCAGATGATCCGTGCGGCCATCCTGGGTGACGCGGAACACAGAGAAGCGGCGGACGGCTTCCGCCGCCTGCCGCTGCCGCTGATCCTCCTCCCAGATCTCCCGGCTGACCCGCTCATACACCGGCGCGGGGAGCTGGTTGAGCATTTCGTCCAAGTATGCGTTGAGCTCATCCTCAATGGTAGTGTCCTTCTTGTTCAGCTGACGGGACAGCGCGTCATACCAGCCCTCATCCAGATGCAGGACGATGCTCCGCTTACTCATGACGCACCTCCGCTTCGGGCGGTGCAGGCCGCTCCTTCGGCGTGGGACGCGCCGGACGCTTGGGCCGGGGCGCGGGGGCGGAGCGGCTGTCCAGATACTCCCGCAGCGGCTGGGGCACGGTCTGCTCATAGAGCTGCGCCAGCGTCTGCTCCAGCGTGGACTGCACGGTGGAGCCCTCCTTCTTCAGCGAGAACTCCAGCGCGTCCAGCTTATCCTCGTCGAACGCCACGGTGATATTTGCTTTCTTCATATTGACCTCCCTTCAGAATACATGGAACTCCCACTGGGTGGGTGTGTCCGGGTCGCCATAGACCGGCATGGGCTGTTCAAACTCTTTGGCGTAGTGCGCGGCGTCCTCATCGGAGAGGGAACAGAACTCCCCATCCGCGGAGCCTGTGATGAGGAATATCCCGGCGATGGTATCTCCGCACACGCGGCGGTTGGCAGGCAGTCCCGCCAGCTTGCCCTCCTCGTTGCAGACGAGGACAGCGTCGCCGCCCAGATCCAGCACCTCGATGTAACCACCCACCGCCGCCTGGAACGCTTCCAGTGTGTTGGGCATCGTAATCTCCTCCGGCAGCCTACCCGGTTCCACCTTCAGCACACGGATCTGTTCGTGAACCGGGACGCGCAGCTCATGAGGCCATGCCGGGCGGACACCGGGATAGTCCAGGAACCGTGTGCCCACCTCCCTGATGATCCCCAGCTCCAGCTCGTCGGCGGGAACCGTGGCGGCGGTGGCTGTTTGCCCGCCGCACAGCCAGACGGTTGCGATGGCGGGCCATTTATCTACCTCCGGGTGCGTCTGGGAGAGCCGTGCGAACAGTTTGGTGCCGCGGATACCATCCACGTCCGTCACGATGCCGGGGACGAAATCGTCATCTGCCGGGCCCATATCACTGCCCAGCAGGATGCGGGTGAAGTGGATGGGCTTCCGCGCCGTCATGCGCAGGAGGATGCTGTCCACTTCATCCCTGGCATAGTCGAGACCGTTGGCGGAGCTGTTCCAGGGGAGGTGGGTGGCCATGTCCTCCAGCAGCTCCCGCACCACCGCGACCTGCAGGCCGCGGTGTTCGCCGGTGGTCTCCAACGCGGAAACATAACTGCGCAGGCTGCGCACCAGCTCCTCCTGCTCGGCAGGGGTGAGTGTTTCCGTAGCGGCACAGTCATGGGCCGCCGCCAACCGCTGGTCGAACTGTTCCATCATCTCCGGGCCGGGCGTCCCGCCCTCCAGCCGCACCATCCCCTGGAGGATCGCGCCGATCCAGAAGCGCTGGGACTCGGCCCAGGGGGATTTCCCTTGGGGCTGATGGCGTTCGAAATTGTTCTGCCGCTCAATGGCATAGGCAGTGAGGCCGTCCGCCACGAACGGAATATCGTATTTTTTCACGCTCGACCCCGCTTTCACATCGTGGGCCCCATGGCCTGCTCCGCCTGCTCGTGTGCTTCGAGCATATCGCAGAACCGTTCCAGTTCTTTTGGCTCCACACCCTCCAGCATCAGCTCGGGAGCGCCATCATCGACCCGGATATCGGCCACCCGCGCGTCCAGCAAAGAGACGAATTCCTCCTGCCCGCTGGGCGTCAGCTTTTTCAGATCTTCCAGCGGAACGAGGACGATAGAGTTTTTATGGGACAGGGACGCCCGGTCGGAAACGCCGTCCAGCTGGAGGATGTCCCGCACCCTCATGCCGCAGTCCAGCATCTGCCGGGGGACGCCGCAGATCTCGGACAGTTCTTCGTCCGAAAAATATCTGTGCTCCCGGATCTCCTGGATGGTCATCCCGAAGCTGCCATGGAGCACGGTGTACAGTTCCTCGCCATCATAAAGCTCCAGCGCCGCGGTAACGGCGTTATCAAAAAGCTCCGCCATGCGCTCCGGCGAAAAAGAAGCGGACGCTTCCTTCTGCGCGTCCAGGCATATGCAGAACTCCGGATGGAAGGAGGTTTCGATGGCGCCGTTGTGGATCTCCGTTGCCGCCACCTCCGGGCGGCGCGCCAGCGCGTCCTTCAGCATGGCGTCCAGGCCGCTCCCCTCGGGGATGGTCAGGCCGAACTTCTCCTCCAGCTCCTCGCAGTAGACGCACCAGTACCCACTGGCGGTGTGCTCGGTGCCCTGCCGGACAATGTGATCCACTGCCCGCTCCAGCTCGGCGTTCACGATGGTTCTCGCGTGGGGCAGATAGGCCGCGTATTGGGCGAGTGCGCTGCCCCCCGAGTCCACCAGCACACCGTCCGTGCAGCCCTCGCCCAGCACCAGCAGGCAGTGGTTGACGCATTTCCACTCGTGCATCAGCTCGGCGTTGTCCGCGAGGAACGGCTGCTCCTCCTGGGGCGCGATCAGGAACGCGTTGAACTCCGGCCCGGGAAGCTCGACCACTTTTTCTATCTGGCACCAGGCGGGGCGGAGGCGCTCCGGGTAACGGATCAGATCCGCTTTGATTTTCATGGGATTTCTCTCCTTCCTGTTACGGTAAATAATATCTCGGGTTCGTTCTCTGCCCGTTGATTCGTACCTCGAAGTGGAGGTGGGGGCCGGTGGATCGCCCGGTGGAGCCGGACAGGGACACTACATCCCCGGCCTGAACCACCTGGCCGGGGGTCACGAGCAGCCGGGAGTTGTGGGCATACAGGGTCACCAGGCCATTCTCATGGCCGATGGTCACGTAGTAGCCGTAGCTGGAATCGTATGCTGCCACCCGAACCGTACCGGGCAGCGCCGCGCGGACAGGGGTGCCCATGGGCACGGCCAGATCCATCCCGTTGTGGCCGTCCCGCTGGCCGGTGATGGGGTCGATCCGCCCACCGAATTCGGAGGTGACGATGTTCCGCCAGTTGGCCCCCACCGGGGAGCAGAAACCATCCGCGCCTACATAGGGCACATCGGAGCCCTCGAAGCCGCCGCCCTCCGCCGCCCCGGGATAGCCATACTTGATGAGGCTGTACACGCTGTCCGCGTTGGACTTCTGTTCCTCTGTGGTTTCAGCCCCCAGCGAGGCGGCGATGTTGGCATAGACCGTGGCCATATCCTTGATGGGGATTGCCACGGTGTAGGTCTGCTCCACCTCGATTTCATTGCCCTCCTCGTCCGTTTCGGTGACGGTGCGTGTGCGGATCTCGCTGGTGGCAAAACAGTTGGCGAACTGGCTGATGAGCGGAGTCTCGCCGCCGAAGTACAGAGAGAAAAACACAGCCTTGACCCGGATGGGGTCGAGGCTGCTGTCGTCCTCTATCATGGCTTCGATGGCTGAAATGGCATCATCCAATTCAGCGAAATCTGCCCGCATTTGCTCGATGCACACACGGTACTCGGCGGGGGTGTTGTCGGGCAGGGGGCCGTCCTGGAAGCACAGCTGGGCGGCGGAGACGTTATGGTTGGCCGCCCCGGAGCCCAGGGAGCACAGCAGGGCCACCACCACGATGAAGGGGGACAGGATGGCCGCGATAGCCCAACCGATGCCCTTTCTCGTCTTTTCATTGGAGAGCAGGGTGACTGCGGCTTTCGCCACGAGAACGGGATCAACCAAGGTTCATTCCCCCGATCTCCGGCCCTGCGGCATCCTGTTCCTGTGTCTGGGCCTGGAGCTGGTTCCAGTGCTCCTCCAGCGCCTGAATGGTTTCCTCACTGCCGCCATTGGGATACCTCAGCCGGTACTGTTCAAAGTCCATTCCGCCGTCCAGCAGGAGCTTTGCCACATCCACAGCGCCATTTTCCATGCAGGCATGGAGCGCCCTATAGTTGTTGACGTCCACCCACATACGCTTTTGCAGGAGATTTTCCGCCATCCAGCTGTTGCGGCCCTCGTAGGTCAACATATGAAGCGTCCTGCTGGCATCCGGGCCCCCGGAGATCCCCTTTTCCACCAGCGTGGACATGGTACGGTAGTCCCTGTCCATGGCGAACTGCTCCAGAAGGTAGGGCGGGGCCGCGGCGATCTGCTCATCGCCGCACTGCTTGATGATCTCCTTTGCGATGTGGCGGTGATCCGGGTACGCATAGACCGCCATTTCTCCGTGAAAGGACGGGGACAGATTTTCCACACGATCCGCCGCGTTTGCCAGAAGGGAGGCCGTCTTTTGGGGATCGTTGATGTCGACAGCCCTTTTGCAGGCCGCGCAGTAGATGGCCTCCGGGAACCGTTCCACATCCGTCAGCAGGAAGTGCGTCATGGATCTGCCCACGCTGCCGGACCGTTTCGCCGCCTCCACAAGCAGGTTGTCCGCATGATCCCTCAGCAGTTTCGGGTACAGGGCTAAGAAAGCATCCAGTTCCCCGTCCCGGATAGCCAGCACCGCCTTATCGTAGTCGCTCATGTGCAAGGGGCGGTGACCCACCGTATCCATGTAGGCGGTGATGCTCCCGGCCATGCGGCGCAGGAGCTGCTCGGTCTGTGACATGGACTCCGCCTGCCGCTCCCGCTGCTCCACCAGGGCGTTGATGATGACCTTTTCCTCCTGCTGGCTCAGATGCACCACCCTGCCGCCAGTGTCATCCTCCACACCGTCGATCTTCATGTACCGGGCGTGGGTGGCGTGATCCCCATGGAACGCCTTGGTGACGGCGGAGGCGGTGAGGAACATCCTGTCCAGATCATTGCCGTTCCCGCCCAGGGTCTTGCCGGTGATGAAGCTTTTGGTGATGGGCTTGCCGTCCTGGCGCCACTTGAGGTACACGTCCAGGTACACGCCCTCACTCTCGCCGTAGTCCACGGTGCAGAAGATGTCCGCGCCCTGGGGGATCTCCCGGCCATTCTCCCACTCTCTGTCCATAAGGAAATACTCATCCGGCAAACAGCCTGTGCTGTCCAGCTGGTACTTCAGCTCCTCGAATACCTCCTGGGCGATGGGCTGGCCCGCGTACTCCGGCTTGCGGGGATCTTCCTCGGAGGGTTTCCACCGCTCCAGTTCAATTACGTCCATTTTCAAGTCCTCCTTTTAATCATCGCTGTCAAAACAGCCGCAGGGCGTTCATCGCCCGCCCGCCTTTCCGAACAGCTTCGCCTTGTACTCGGGGGCATGAACCTCCAGCAAATACCGCTCGTTGCCGCATTTGTACAGGCACACGCCCCGCTGGGGGTAGCGGATGAGCTCGTACTCGGAGCCCTCCAGCTGGAGGTTGTCCATGTAGAACTTCTTATCCACGCTTCCCGCGTTGAACAGAAACTGGTGGGTGGGGATGGCGAACAGGGGCCGGGTCAGCTCCCGGATGCCGTCCACGTCGAAGTCCTCCAGGTTCTGCGATGCCAGGATCAGCGCGGACTCCTTCTTCCGCACACGCTTCAGGGTGTTGCGGATGTACTCGATGGTGGTGACGTTGGACAGCCAGATATACAGCTCGTCCAGGGTGGCCACCGTGTTGCCCACGGTGAGGAGCTTGTCGCTGAGGAAAGACAAGACGTTGAACAGCATGGCATTCTTCACATTGCCGCTGGCCTGGAGCAGACCCTTCACGCCAAAGACCAGGAAGCGGGAGCTGGTGATGTTGGTGTGGCCGTTGAAGAACTTGCTCTCCGCACCCCGGCACAGGGAGTGGAGGCCCAGCAGCACTTCCCGGAGGAGCTCCTTGGGGTAGAGGGGGCTGGCCTCGTCGTCATAGTGCCCGTAGGCGTCCTCGATCACGTCATAGAGGTCGGACAGGATGGGGAACTGCCCGGAGGACAGGCTGGCGAAATCGGTACCGTCGTCCATGCCCCACTTTGTGTACAGCCGCTCCAGCATCAGCTCGATGGTGTCGATGTGGGCTTCGGTGAAGTCCTTGTAGGAACGGAAGAAGTCCTTGAGGAAGGAGATGTGCTGGCTGAGGAGCGTCCTCTGTCGGAAGGTGGCTGGCGCATCGGCGTCCTCCTCCTCATCTACGCTCCACGCTTTGGGCTCCAGCGGGTTGATGCGATACCGCCCGTCCATCAGATCCACGAAGCAGCCGCCCAGGTTATTGCAGAGGTCGATGAGCTCATGCTCCGGATCGAGGCAGATCGCGGACTTGCCGCTCTCCAAAATGTTGCAGAGGAGCAGTTTCAGCAGGTAGCTTTTGCCCTGGCCGGAGTTGCCCAGGATGAGGACGCTGGCGGTGGTCTTGTCCTCGGCGCGGCGGTCCAGATCCACGATGATGTTGGAGCCGTAGCGATCCCGGCCCACATAGAAGCCCTGGGGGTCGGTCTTGCCGGAGTAGTTGAAGGGGTACAGGTTGGCCACCGAGCTGGCAGGCAGCACCCGTTCATACTGCGCTCCAAAGGCGTTGAAGCCCGCCGGGTTGGAAGACATGAAGCCCTCCCGCTGTCGCAGGAGAAGGGGGTCTGCGCTCAGCTTGGCCCGGATGAGTTCGGCGGTGACCTGATCCCGAAGGGTGCGCAGGCTGTCCTGATCCCTGGCGGTGAGGCCGATGAACACGGCGCAGTGGAGGAGCGGCTCCTTGTCCCGATCCATAGAGGCCACCATCTCCTCCACGTCCTGGAGGTTGGCCCTGGCGGTGACGCTCTGGCGCAGATCGTTGGTGCTGCTCAGAGCCATCCGGTTCTTGTTGCTGGCGTTGTTGATGATCTGCTTTTCCTCGGCGGCGGTGACCTGCCGGGTATAGATGGTCAGATTCACCCCGCTTTTCTCGCCCAGGTGCCGCAGCAGGGCCAGAGACTCGGTGGTAGCGGGATAACCCCGCAGGGCCAGGAATGTGCGGTACACGCCGCCCACGATGGCGTGGTCGGTGTTGAACTTCACCACCGAGGGCGCGGTCATGTCCAGGAAATCCTTGGGCTGAGGGGTGGCGGCGGGCTTTGCCACTGCCTTTTTCTTCTTCTGCGCTTTCTTAGCCATTGCCGGTCACACTCCCTTCTCCGTCAAAATTGAGGAATTGCTCCGTGACCACATCCTGCTGGTAGTAGACCGCCAGGATGCGCTTGACGTCCTGCCCGTCCGCCAGCCGGACGTGGAACCCGGCGTCCCGGAGGTTTTTCTCGGTGAGCCGGGGGTCGGCGGCGCTGTCCTTGTCTACCGGGTAGACCAGCGAGAACTCCCGCGCCGAGGCGGTGGATGCCTGGATGGCGTCCAGGTGGGCGGCGTCCTGCCGCAGCAGATCCCGGATGGCGGGGAGCTGCTCCTGCTCCAGCCGCCGCTGGTAGAAGTCCTTGTTGGCCTGGAAGGACTCGCGGGAATCCATGGCCTGGAGCCGGACAGCGGGGGTGGTGCGCAGGAGATTGCCCAAGGCGGTGACCCTGGCCTGCACCCCCTCGGGGGAGAGGACGGACAGGTTGTCCGGGCTGAGCATAAAAAAGACCAGCTCCCCTTTGGCGGTTTTCACGCCGTGGTCGGTGAGCTGGCTGATGCCCATGAGCTGACGGGTAGACTGGCGCTCCCGCAGCTCCTTTTTCTGTTTTCGCTTCAAGTTTCGTTCTCCTTCCACTCATAGTATTGCTGCTTCAAAAACAGGAAGCACATGGCGTAGCGCAGGAAGTCCAGGATACTGGCGTCCTCCAGGCGGATGCTGAGAAATGCGTACAGCACGGTGCCGATCAGGGGCGGCACCAGCCGAAGCTCCACCAGGGCCAGCACGGACAGCACCAGGCAGACGCCGATTACCGCCACGTCCCGCAGCGCCCATAGCCACAGGGTAGGCTTCGCTTTCAGGTTGTTGGGATAAATGTACATTAAGTTTGATTCGCCTCCGTTCCCGCGGCGATCCGATGGATCTCTACGGGGATATTTCGCTTTTTACAGTTGTCGATCACAAATTTCGTCCCGCTGGACTTTCCGTCCCAGAAAGCCAGTACCAGGTCGGCATATTCGATGATAGTGATGTTCCTCCGCAGGGGAGCGCCCCTGCCGTACCTGCTGTACTCCGGCAGGAACTCGGTGAGCTTCAGGTCATGCTCCAGAGCGTAATTTTTGGCGCAGGTGTCGATGCCCCGCGCCCCGCCCGATACGATTTCAGTCACGCTCTCCGGGAGATAGTTCTCCAGATGTTCCACTTGAAGCCCTCTCGATCCAATAACAGCTACTCGCATGTGTACCTCCTTGCGCCCATAACAGATATATTTTAGATATACATTAAACACATTGTAACCATTATAGCAAATGGCGGGCGCAAAATAAACACACAATATGTTTATTGGAGGTCTGCTTTATGGCTATCAAAAGTTTGTCAATTCGGATTGACGAGGAGATGCTGAACAAGCTGCACGTTGTCGCGGATTACGAGGGCCGTTCCGCCAACAGTCAGATCCTGGTTCTCATTCGGGAATGCATTGGAAAATATGAGGCAAAGTATGGTCCCATCAACGAACCTGTCAGCCCGGATGTGAACGTCAAACCGCCCAGGAAGGGCTGACGCCCATGGAGCGGCACGATCAAGCCCATCGCCAAAGCCGCAAAGCTGCCCTGTGCGGTATGATGGCCGCGTTGTCTGTGGTGATCCTGTGCTTGGGTGGGATGATCCCACTGGCTACCTTTGCCTGCCCTATGCTGGCGATGCTGTGCCTGATCCCCGCTGTCTGTGAGTACGGGGCAGGAACGGCAATGCTCCTCTATGGGGCAGCGTCCATCCTGGCGCTGCTGCTGGGGCCGGACAAAGAAATCGCCCTGCTCTATGTGTTCCTGGGGTGGTATCCAGGCGTCTGTCCCCGGCTGGTAGTTATCCCCCGGCCCGTGCGCTGGGTGGTCAAGTGCGCTCTGTTCACCATGGCAGTCATGGCGATGTACGCCCTCATCCTGTATCTGTTCCGCCTGGAAGCAGTGGTGGAGGAGTTCGCCGGATATTCCACGGCCATGGTGCTGTCCCTGATGGTGCTTGGGAACATCACATTCCTGGTCTTTGACCAACTGCTGGACAGAATGACTTGCGCCTATCGGAAAAAGAGGAAAGCATGACGAAAGGCCGCAGCTTTTGGCCTGCGGCCTTTCTGGTCGATCCTGCGCTTACTCCTCCGGGCTGCCGATAAGAGCCATGGCTTCCAGGCACCTGACCCCGTGTTCCTCCAGCGCCTGCATCAGCACCCCCTCCGCGGGGTTGAGCGCGTCCATGGCGGCAACCTGCCCCAGCGGGTGCATCTCGATGCCCAGACTGGGGCAGTCCAGGAACATCTCGCCGGGGTAGTGGATGTGGGGGTGGACGCTGACCTCGCCCCAGTGGGGGAGCTGGGCTTTGTAGCTCTCACTCACGACCTTGCCGGAGTGATCCTTTTTGTCTTTATTTTCCCAAGTCAGCGCCATTGTCTGCCACCTCCCGCTCAGCTTCGTCCAGCGCCTGCCGGATGAGGCCCAGCACGAACTCCTTCTGGCTCACCTTCTTGCCAGTGCGGGCGCTCTCCCGCTCCAGGTGCTTCTTCAGCCGCAGAAACATCTCCTCAGACATCTGAAATGCCATGGTACGCATACCTTCAGCCATTTTTTCTTTCCCTCCCTCATAGTAGTTGATCAGCAGTTCGGTGATGTAGGCGCTCAGCGTCATCCCAGCCTGCTCCTGCGCCGCCCGGACCCGGTCGTGGAGCTCCACGGGGATCATGGCGCACAGATTTTTTTGGCTTGCTGCCATATTGGGTATATCTCCTTTCCTTTTGGTACGGCAAGTATATCGGAAACCGGGCCGCAAAGCTATTCACCATAAGCAACGAAGATATTGGCTGAAACGAAGCAAATGTAACAACTACCCGGCCCGAAGGACTAAGGCCATCCCCTGCATGAGATATTCCACACACGGAATGGCCACACTGTTGCCCAACGCCTTGTAGCGGGGGGCATCCGCCGCGCCGGGGAGGTTGGTCCAATCGTCCGGAAAGCCCTGGAGACGTTCGCATTCCCTCGGGGTAAGGCGCCTGATGAGCAACGGTTCATCTACCACCAGTTTGTCCTGTGAGACGTACTGGGCATTGGGGCCTTTGCTGTCGCTGGTGGTCAATGCGCCAATAGTTTCCTGGTAGACGAGGTCGGTGGCATCCTTGCTCTGACGGGTGCTCTGGGTGGAAACCACATCGTCCTCCTGGAATTTATCGCACCTTTGGCGGGAAAAAACGGCGTGATGATCTGTGGCGGTCAGGGTATAGGCGATATCCTCCTGGAAGCCGATCCCGTTCCCGCCATTCTGCGGCTGCCGGTCGATGGCGTTCCCGGTGATGCAGTACACCTGCGGCTCCTCCTGCGCCACTAAGGCGAGGTTGTTGCCGCCAGTGCCGGCCCTGGCAGACAGGGTGGGGGCCACCTTATGGGGCCCGGTGTATCTCGCATCAATGCCATGGTTCTCAAACACCAGCGGCTGATGCCCGTGCTCCTGGGCGCGAAGGGTGCCGGAAATGTCCTCTGAACACTCCATGACCCTGCCGCCCTGGTCATTGAGACATAAAACCGAGGGCATCATATTGCCGCTGGCGGCTGCTTTCAGCGTGGGGGCGATCTCCTCTTGGTATCCGATGCTCCCGGCGGAGGGGCCAGCCCCAGCGCAGAAACCGGCGGTAAAAATTAGCCCGCCCGGTTTTGCCTCGCCGCTGTTGATGGTGGGGGACACGCCCTCCGGCGCTGTGATCCGGGCCTGCTGGGTGTCCCAGGGATTGAGACAGGTTGCGCCTAAAATGTAGGGATAACCCTGTCCGGGCTGTCCACCACCGCCGCTGAGGGCCGTGTGGCGTTCCGGGGTCAGGAAGCAGTCGCCGTTTCCTTTGCTCACGATGCCTGCCACAAAGGTCTGCTGTTTTATCCCCGGTTGTGCTAAGAGAGCCCCAGCCACATCGTGCAGACCGCGGACTTCATCCCTCTGGTTTGCCGCAAAGGCTGTCACTGACCCGGTATCTGGGATCGGCGTGATGTAGACCGTCAGCCCCGCCTGCGCTTTCAGTGCCGCCTCCAGCTGGGGCGGCAGGGGCTTGCCGCGTTCGCGGGCACGTCGTAAAATACCCAGGCAGGCTTTCCGGCTCAAATAATATTTGCGGGGCGGTGAGTCCTCCAAAATCCGCGATAAGGAAGATACGAGCCCTTCTCTGGGCGAGACCCCAGTGTTGAGCGTCCATGACCCTCCAAGCAAGGGAGAAAGAATCTCCCAATATGATTCGCCCAGCAAATTGCCATGGCCAGGGGTGAGGTCGAGGGACATGAACGGTATCGCAACTAATTTTACAGATCTCCTCAAGGACGATCCGGAAGTCCTCCCCCTTCGGGGTGCCCGAGCTGAAGGCTCCGGGCACGTTTTCCCAGGCGAGAAATCTTGGACGAATAGACACACCTGTCCGTCCATGCTGTTCATCTGCCGCTCTCATCTCCTTCACAATACGAATTTGTTCCATAAAAAGGCCGGAACGGGCCCCTGCAAGCCCGGAACGGGTTCCGGCCACGCTGAGATCCTGACACGGGCTGCCTCCGCAGATGATGTCCACCGGGGGCAGTTCGGCCCCGTCCAGCTTGGTGATGTCCCCCACGTGGATCATGTCGGGGAATCGTTCTTTTGTCACCCGGATGGGGAAGGTTTCGATCTCGCTGGCCCAGACGGGCGTGATGCCATGGCGCACCGCTGCCAGGGGAAAGCCGCCGATCCCATCGAACAGGGAGCCCATGGTCAGTGCCTTTTTCTCTGTCATTTACCCGTCACCACCGACGCGATGACCTTGGTGGTGCTGACAGCCATCTGGGCCGTGTGGACGGCGGAGGTCAGGCTGGCCTTGGTGGAGGTGTCCAGCCCGAAGGCACCTGCGATCCGGGGCACCTCGCCCGCGGACAGCATCAGTCCCAGCCCCAGCAGGGCATTGCTGTTGAACACCATCAGCCCGGCCACCAGGATGGTGGACTGTAAAAAAGATGTGAGACACAGGCCGATGATCTGTTTGCACCACTGGGTGAAACCGTCGCTGTAGCCACGGGGGACGCTGAACATATACAGCGACCCCACCGCAATCTGAATGAGCAGTATGCCGCCCCGCTTGAGACTGGCGAAAAACACCTTGATCACGGCGTAGGCCATCAGAATCACGCAGAACAGCATCATGATGGGGTTGAAGTGGGAGCCATTGAAAATGAAGTCTACGGTAGCCGAGGTGAGCCCCTCCGGGGTGGTGAGCTTGGTGATGATGTCCTGGCCCACGTCGCCGATGCCGGTGCCCAATCCAGTGATGCCCGCGGTGAAGCTGGCCTGGAGGGACACGGACAGGGCGTACAGCCGGACGGGGACGGTGGAGAACAGGCTCACCGCCATGAACCCCTTGAGGCAGTTGACAGCGGTCTGCCGGATGTTGCCCCGGCCCGAAGAATACTCAATACCGAACTCGAAGCAGGACACTACCAGGCTGACGCCGAACAGCGCCCAGCCCAGCTGGTCAAAGAACCGCACCACGGCCTGCACCCAGGGCAGGTCGAACAGCTCCACGCCCATGTTCCCCATGAGGGCGAAGAAAGCACCCAAAAATCCCACAACCTGGCTGTACACCCAGTCCAGGATCTCGTTCATGACGGCGGACGCGACAAAGTCCCAAATAAAAATTGTGAATCCCTTCTTTCCATGATATAATGATGCCCCCGGCGTACAGTGCCGGGGGCATTTGTGGAGGATGAAGCGGGGGCGGACGCATGACCTTTAACGAGTTCAAAAGTCAATACCATGTCCGTCTGAACCCCCAGCAGGAGGCGGCGGTGCGGCAGACCGATGGCCCCGTCCTGCTCCTGGCGGTGCCGGGGAGCGGCAAGACCACCGTGCTGGTCACCCGCCTGGGGCACATGATCTACTGTAAAAACATCCGCCCTGAGAACATCCTCACCGTCACCTACACTGTGGCGGCGACCAAGGACATGAAAGCCCGGTTCGTCCGCTTCTTCGGCGAGGATCACGCGGACAGGCTGACATTCCGCACCATAAACGGGCTGTGTGCGGTGGTGATCCGCTACTACGCTGCCCAGAAGGGCACCCAGCCTTTCGCCCTGGCGGACGATGAAGCGCGGCTCAACGCCGTGGTCCGGGAGCTGCTGTCCAAGGGCGGGGGCGGGTACCCCTCAGACCAGCAGGTCAAGGAGGCCCGCACCCAGATCGCCTTCTGCAAAAATATGATGTTCAGTGATGCCGAGGTGGAGACCCAAAAGGTGGATGGCATGGATTTCCTGGCAGTCTATAAGGGTTACCAGGCGTTTCTGCTGAAAAACCGCCTCATGGATTTTGATGACCAGATGGTGTTCACCTACCGCATTTTCCGGCAGTACCCGGATATCCTGGCTTATTTCCAGCGCCGCTGGCCCTACCTCTGCGTGGACGAAGCCCAGGACACGTCCAAGATCCAGCACGCCATCCTCCGTCTGCTGGCCTCCAAGTCCCGCAACATCTTCATGGTGGGGGACGAGGATCAGAGCATCTACGGCTTCCGGGCGGCATGGCCCCAGGCGCTGCTGGAATTTGAGCAGACCTACCCCGGGGCCAAGGTGCTGATGATGGAGACCAACTACCGCTCCACCAAGTCCATCGTGGAAGCGGCGGACTCGTTCATCCAGCGCAACGAGAGCCGCCGCCCCAAACATATGCGCACCGGCAGTGCCCAGGGCGTCCCCGTGAAAAAGGTGGCGCTGGCGGACTACAACCGCCAATACAATTACCTGCTGAAAATCGCTCTGAACTGCAAGGAGCAGACAGCGGTGCTGTACCGCAACAACGACAGCGCCCTGCCCCTCATCGACCTGCTGGAGCGGGAGGGGGTACCCTATGCCTGCCGCCAGCGGGAGGGCTTCTTCTTCACCAGCCCCATCGTCCGGGACATCACCGATATGCTGGAGTTCGCCTTCAACGACTGCGACTGGGAGAAGTTCCTGCGGTTCTACTACAAGCTGGACTTGAAGATCAAGAAGCCCATCCTGGCTGGTATGCTCCGGGGCATCCATGGGGACGAGACGGTGTTTGACCGCCTGCTGGCTAACGAGGGGCTGGAGCCCTGGCAGTACGGGAAGATCCGGGCCCTTCAGACCCACTACTCCAAGTTCCCCCAGCTCACCAGCTTCGCCGCCATCCAGCGGCTGGTGAAGTACATGGGCTATGGCGATTACCTGCGGGAGCAGAAGATGGACACCACCCGATTGGACGTGCTGCTGGCCCTGGCCAACCAGACCCCGGCCACGGGGCCGTTCCTCCTACGGCTGCAGGAGCTGCGGGAGACCATCGAGGGCATGGAGCCAGACCCGAGCTGCCCCTTTGTGTTGTCCACCATCCACGCCAGCAAGGGCTTGGAGTATGACCGGGTGATCCTCATCGATGCGGTGGACGGCACGTTCCCCTCCGACCCGTTCCCCCATGACGATGAGGGGCGGACAGCACTGGAGGAGGAGCGGCGGCTGTTCTATGTGGGGGCCACCCGCGCCAAGCGGCAGCTGGAGCTTCTCTGCTACGAGGGTAAGTTTGGGGAGCCTGCCGGGGCGGGGCATACCTTCATCGACCAGCTTCTGGGCGAGGAGCCGCCAGCGTTTGCACCGGAACCCCAGTTTAACCCCCAGCCTAAGCCAAAACGGGCCAGGGCGAAGCCGCCCGCCTATGAGAGCGGCCCAACCCCGGCTCAGCTGGCGAAACAGCAGGAGAACTTCATGGCTGGTGCAGAGGTCGTGCATGAAAAATTTGGACGAGGCGAGATCCTGGGTCGGCTGGGCAGCATTGCGCTAATTGCCTTTGAGGATCTCGACGAGGTGAAGCGCATCGAGCTGACCACCTGTCTCAAAAAAGGTCTGATCCGCCTGGCGGGGCTGTGATCTTAGATCCCGATGATTGTCCAGATATACGTGGGGGCCAGGAGGACGAACACCAGGCAGGCGAACAGGATCACGGGGCCGGTCCACTCGAACTGGTTCCTCTGCCGGTAATCAAAATAAGCCATGCCCAGCTTGCCGAAGAAGGCGATGGCCAGGATCATGTCCAGCGCGGGGAAGACCACGTTGTTGACCACGGTCTTGATCTGGCCCGCGGCATCCTTCCATGTGTTCTCCACCACGTCGGCCACGCCGGAAGAGGCGAAGGCCGGGGCGACGCACAGGGCGCACAGGAGCAGGGCCAGGGTCACGGGACGAAGGTACTTTTTGAACTTTTTCATGATACTTTTTCCTCCTTCAAAATGTGGGAGGACCGCCCGCTTAGGACGGCCCTCCATATTTGGCTGTCTGGAATCAATAGCCGGTCTTGGGCAGGGTGCCGGGCTTGCCGTAGACCTTGGTGGTCCAGCGGGTCACCGCCTGGATCCACTGGCCGTTGTACACGCCGCCTACGTCGGCGGTGTTGGTGAACTGGCTGCCGCCCTTGGCCCAGGACACCACATTGCAGTACACCTGGGGCGCTTCCACCTGGCGGAAGTTGGCGGGAACCACGCCGAACACGAAGGTAAATTCGGTGATGTACTCATTGGAGGCCAGCCCCAGCGCGGCGGGGGAGGCGTCCAGCACATAGTTCTTCGCCGTGGACAGGTTGTCGTACATGGTGTAAGTGTTGCTGCCGCTGAGGTTGGTCTTGTACACCACCTTGTAATTGCCCGCCGCGTTGTAGGTGCCGGTGACGATCTTGTCCAGCCGCACCGCGCTCACGGGGAGCGTATCCCTCCAGTAGAAGGAGGTCAGCGCGGTAGTGGAGTTGTTGCCGATCTCGGAGAAGGTATAGCGGATGGACTGGCCGGGCATGACCTCGGCGTAGCCGGTCTTTTTGATGGAGACGTTGGTGTACAGGGGCTTGTTGGTCATGGCCGCCTTGACGATCTGTCCAGCATATTCCAGCTCCACCTCGATGGGGGTCTTGTCCAGACCGTAGAAATCAGCGGCTTTGGACTCCACCACCTTGTAGCGGCCCAGGGGCAGGGGCTTGGACACGGCCACGCCGTTCTTGTCGGTGCGGATGGTATCCACCAGATTGCCGGTGCGGTAGTTGTAGATCTCGAACTCGGTGCCGGGGATAGGGGTGCCAGCGGGCCAGCCGTTCATGGAATTGTAGTCCGAAGAGGTCTTGGTGATCTGGATCTGACCTGTGATGGGGGTATTCTGCCACTCCACCAGCGTGGTCTCGCCGGCCTTGACATACACCGTTTTCATCTGGGTATCAGGGACGTATCCCTCGTTCTCCAGCTCCCGCAGATAGTAGCGCCCGCCAGCGGTGAGGCCCTCGATGTAGACGTACCCCTGGTTGTCAGAGGTGTACTGCCCGATGGGGGTGTTGGTGCTGTCGTACAGCAGGAAGCTCACGCCGTAGATCCCCTTGCCAGTGGTGCTGTCGGTCTTGTGGATTAAAATGCCCGCAAAGGGCTTGTTTTTCACCGTCAGGGTGGTGGTTTTGCCATCCTTCACAGTGAAATAGTGGGGCGTGTCGTCCAGCTTGAAGCCCTGCGCCGCTTCGATTTCAAGAGCGTAGTAATCGCCGGCACTTAAGCTGACATGGACGCGCCCATTTTCGCCGGTGGTGACGGTCTCCACCAGAGCGCCGTCCATCTTTCTGATCTCAAAGGTGGTGCCGGGGATGCGCTGGGTGGTGTCGCTCTCGTTCACCTTGATCAGCTCCAGCCCGCCCTCGCTCTTGTTGAAGAAGGTCATGGTCTGCCCCTGGCCCACCTTGATCTTGATGGACTGGGGCGTGGTGTCCAGCACATAGCCGCTGACAGTCCTGGTTTCCCTGGCGGTGATGGTGACGCCGGGTTCCAGCCCCTCAATGACGATGCGCCCATTGCGGTCAGTGACGTACTCGCCGTTGTTGGGGCCGACCACCGCGCCGCTGCTGTCGGTGACGAGGAAGGTCACGCCCTGGATGGGATCGGTGGTGCCGTCCACATACTTCTGGATGGTGAGGGTGGTTTTGGGGTCGTTCTCAAAGGTGAGATCGTTGTTCGAATTGCCGCCAGAGGTGCCGGTGCTGCCGCCCGGAGTGGTGGTGCTGCCGGAGCCGGTGGTGACACTGTTGCCCGTCCCATTTTTGACGATGATGGTCTGGGGCGTGGTGTCCAGCACATACCCGCTGGGGACGCTGACCTCCGAGACCACTACAGTGCTGCCGGGAACCAGGCCAGTGACGGTCACGGTGCCGTCCTTGCCGGTGGTGTAACGGCCCAGGAGGGTGCCATTGCCGTCCTTCACGGCAAAAACCGTGCCGGGAACGGGTTTGCCCGTCACGGAATCCAGCTTGGTGATGGTGAGGGAACACAGCGGCTCATTCAGAAATACCAGCGTCTGGGTGTCCATGGGGTTGACAGGGACGGTCTGGGTCTGCGTCGCCGGGTCGATGGTATAGCCGGGGGCCGCTTTGACCTCCTTGGCGACCACAGTGCCGGTGATGCCAGTGATGCGAATCTCGCCGTTGGCGTCGGTGGTGTAGAGACCGTTAGAGGACAGATGGCCGTTATCGGCATCAACGTAGCCGCCGTTCGCATACGTCAATTGGAACTGCGCGCCGGGGATGAGAGCGCCGGACACGGAATCCTTCTTTTGGATTACCAGGGTGCCCGCCTGCTTGTTCCAGAAGGTCAGGGTCTGCACCTGACCGCCCACGATCTTGATGTCCTGGGGGGTGCCGTCGAGGACGTAGCCCTCCACGGTCTTGATCTCGCGGGCAATGACGGTGGTGCCGGGTTCGATGCCCTCCAGTACGATCTCACCGGCGTGATCCGTATAATACACCCCATCGTCCGGGCCGACTGCCGCGCCGGAACCGTCTACGACCTTAAAGGCCACGCCAGCCAGGGGTTCATTGGCGGTACCCTCAATGAATTTGCGGATGATGAGGGTGGTGCCGGGTTCATTGTCGAAGATCAGGCTGTTGGCCACGCCGGAGCGCACCACGATATTCTTCGGGGTCTCGTCAAGCACATACCCGGAGGGGGCGCGGCTCTCCGACACCACGATGGTGGAGTTGGGCTCCAGTCCGGTGACGGTCACGGTGCCGTCGGTGCCGGTGATATAGCGGCCATTGTTGGGGCCGATAACCGTGCCCGAGCTGTCGCGGACGATGAACTCCGCGCCCTTCAGGGGCTTCTTGGTCACGGCGTCCCGCTTCAAAATGGTGAGGGTACACAGAGGATCGTCGTAAAATCTCAGCGTCTGCGTGTCCCCCGCGTTCACCACCACCGTCTGGGGGGTGGGGTCGGCGCGGTAGTTGTCCGGCGCCTTGTCCTCAGTCACCACATAAGTGCCGGGGAGCAGCTTGGACAGGATGATCTGGCCGTTAATATCAGTAGTGTACAGGCCGTTGGAGGACGTGAGCCCCTCATTGTCGGGGGTCAGCTCGCCGTTCGCCATCATGATCTTGAACCGGGCGCCGGACAGGGGCTGACGGGTCACAGAATCGTACTTTTCGACGATGAGGCCGCCCTTTTTGGTGTCTTTGATAATGACGGTCTGCGTATCGCCGCCAGTACCGATGACCACATTGGTGGAGGGTGTGTCGATCACATAGCCGTCCGGCGCCTTGATCTCAGTGATTACATAAGCGCCGGGGGCGAGGTTGGAAATGCGGATCTCGCCGTTGGAGTCAGTGGTGAAGATGCCGTTGGAGGTCAGGGTGCTGGTGCCGATCACGCCGTCCAGCCCGACCTCACAGCCAGCGGCAGTGGTGACGCGGAACTCGGCACCGGGCAAAACCTCGCCCGTCTGGCTGTCCCGCTTCTGGATGATGAGCTTTCCCTTGGGCTGGTTTTTGAAGGTCAAACTGACAGTGCGGCCTTCCTTTATCTGAATCGTCTGACTCTGGGTGTCGATGATGAACCCAGCGGGGGCCTTGACCTCGGTGACGATCACGCTCTTGCCGGGTTTCAGCCCGTCGATGCGGATCTCCCCGTTTTCATCGCTCCGATAGATGCCGTTGGAGTCGCCGATGAGGGTGCCATCGGAGTATGTCACCTTGAACTCGGCGTTCTGGAGGGTGACGGAGGGGTTGGTGGCGCACACCTTACGGATCAGCAGGGAGCCGTCCGGCGAGTTGTTGAACCGAACCGTGATCACGCTCTGCTCACCGTTGTCTGCCAGATAGACTGTCTCGGACGCGTTGATGATGGAATAACCATCGGCGGGGCTGACCTCCTCCACGATATACGCCCCTGGCTCCAGCCCGGTCCACATGGCGATGCCGTTTTTGCCCGTCACCTTCTGCCCGATCACGGTGCCGCCCGTGCCGGAGGAGCCAGCCAGATACCTCAGCTGGAAGGTGCATCCGGGCAGGGCTTCATGGGTGACAGAGTCATACTTTTCAACGATTATCGCGTTTTTGGGCGTATTTTCAAAGGTGACGGTATGGGTCTTACC
>JAAVHT010000086.1 GCA_014799565.1 Clostridiales bacterium | reverse complement strand
GCCATTGCGGGTTCTTAGGGCAGAGCCTTAAGCCCCTCGGGAGAGCCCACAACTACGGGAGCGAAGCGGAGTAGTTATAGTGGGCTATAACAAGGGCAAGCCCTGTCAGTTTCCCGGCAACCATAGACCGCCGTCACCATCATATTCCCCGGCCTCGCTTCACCCTGGGTGCATCATCTTCGGCTATGCGAAGGAGTATCGCCTCGGCTTTCCTCAGATGTTCCCTCGAAAGAGGGGTAATGCAGCCGAGAAGAATCTCCCTCGCCACAATCCTCCTTCCCAACATTATGCCCTCCTCCCCTGCAGGGGAGTTATGGGCACCTGAGGCTTCCATATACCTGTTCACCTGACTGCGCATCGTCAGCTCGTTACGGTCTGACCGCGCCCATCTGATTACAGCGTTGACCGCGGTTTCCTTAATCCGGGATAACTCGGCTTCCCGGCTATTGTTGTTTCGGTTCGTTATACCTCGGTTCATATCACATCGGGTTACTCGGTTTGCGTCGCTTGGATTCCCTCAGTCTAAGTAGATGTCGGTCGTATGCATCGCGGTTGTCATCGTTGCGGAAATCAATGTCTGCCTTTCCTCCGGCTTTAATCCATGCAAGAAGCTCGTCCTTGAAGAAGTACAGCTTGTTTCCCCTCTTGCTGTATGGAATCGCCTTTTGGCTTGTGAGGGAATAGATGGTGCCGATTGTCTTGCCTATAAGCTCGCTCGCCTCCTTTATGTCGAGGACGGTATGCAGGTCTGCGTTTTCCTGTGGAGCGGAAATGAGCATGTCGAGTTTGCGGTCTATCGCGTCGACCTTACGGGACAGTCCGGCTACGAATGCCGGGAGGCTGTCGAAGGAAGGAATGGTGTTGTCCTGTGTTTCCATATATTTGTATATTTAGGTATCAGTATATTATGTATGATGATAATTTGAAAGTTGTCGTATCTGATAAATGTGTGATTGCATCTTTTGATAATTGTATTATTGTCACATCAGGTAATTGTGTAATTCTGTAGTTGTATAATTGTATCATCGGATTATTACAGCATCACATATCCCCGTCAGACTTACGTAGTCCTGCGGTATCCTAAAACCCGTATGCCGGTACAGCCGTGTCCTCAATGAACCAAAAAACACCGTATGCCAACGAAAGAAAAAAGAAAAACGATGGGCACGGCTGTCCGACATAAGGGAGAATGCAATGCAGAAAGATCAGGATTTGAGTGATATTTTCCTGGAGGCGTCACGTTTCAGCTCGTTCACTACCTCGGCATACACCTGCGTGGTGCTGACGCTGCTGTGCGTAAGCAGCTTTGAGACCGTGTAGATGTCAGTGCCGGAGGCGATCTGCAACGTGGCGAAAGTATGCCTGAAACAGTGGAAGGTTATATGCTTGTCAATACCTGCGTCCTCAATCCAATCTTTCAGATAAAGCGCAGGAAGGCACTTGCTCATGCCCTTGAACACCTGACCTTCCGAGCGTTCACCGCACAGTGCGAGAGCCTCGTCACTGAGCGGAAGCGTAGCCTCCGTCTTTGTCTTCTGCGTGGTGATGCGCAGGCACCAGCCGCCGTCGGGAGCCTTGCAGATGCTATCCCACTGAAGGGCTATTATGTCGCTGATGCGGAGACCTGTAAGGCAGGAGAAAAGGGAGGCGGCCTTGAACACCGGGTGCTTACACGGAGTGGCGGCGAGGCGTTTCAGTTCCTCCATCGTCAGGAACTCCTTCTTCGTCTTGCTCTCCTTCGCGGGCTTAAGGTCAGCGATGAAGTTGTCCTTGATGCGTCCGGCATTGAGCGCTTTCCGCAATACAGCGATCAGCTTGCCGAAATTGTTGTTGGCGGTGGAGGCCATCATCGTGCCTCCCGTCGGGGTCTTCACTTTCAGAAGGTGGTCGAGAAATCCCTGGCAGAAATCAACCGTCAGGTCATCGAAACAGCATTTGCCCTGCGAGTAGTCGCAGAAGTGACGGAAAGCCGAATTCCAATTATGACGGTTGGAGCATTTCTCCATCTGCTCACTGAAAAAGTCGATGAAGCTCTCCTTGCCCCTTGAATGGTCTATGAAGCCGAAGTCCTCGTTTATGATTGCCTCGATGCGACGGCAGCGGATCAGTTCCGCGCTCTGGAGCATTTTCTTATTGAACTGCTGTTCAAATTTCTCCTTGGGGTTGGCATAGATGTATATGCCGAGAAATTCACGGCGGGTCAGCTTACCTGTCTTCGGGTGACGGATAGCCGGGTAAAAGTCGAGATAGAGGGAAAGCTGTCCGTTCTTGATAGGACGTTTCCTTACAGTTACTTTGGTGCAAAGGTTTGCCATATTCTATGTGTTTTGTAAGTTAATTTCTTGCTGCTTTGGTGCTTGTGCTCTTTTGTTCCGCAACCTTACGGGCGGCGTCCCAGTCGGCTTTGAGGTAATACATCCTGCGGTTGCAGACCTTCTTCATCCTCACCCCGTGGGTGACGGCAAATCTCCTTACCTGCGTTTTACCGAGACCGTGTTTCTTCATCAGGTCGAAACAGGAATACCAATCCTTGGACAGGTCTTGTCCGAGGCGTTCCTCTTCCTTAGCCATTGCTTCCTCCACGGCTTTCCGGGGAAAACACTTGTGTCCCTCCATCTTGACGCAAGGAATGGAATAGCGCATTCTGAGATTATAGAAACGACCATAAGTGTAGTTATACAGTTTGCATATCTCCTCCATCGAGTAGACAGGCTCTGAGATTGCAGATGCATCTGTGAAGGTGTCCTTGACCGACTGTTTATAGTCGGAGGACGGCTTCAGCGGAGTTTTCCGGGGACGCGGCTTTGAAGGCTTCCGGGGCTTGGTCTCCTTTGCCTTGTCTTTCTCCTCCGGCTCTGAGCCGATGGTATCGGCAACTGAAGGGAAATGAATTTCTTTTCCCTGCTGTCGGTCGAGACCGTTGGCGCGGTTGTATTCGTTAATTCTGATCATGTTCATGAAGTCCTCCTTTGGGATTACTGTTATTCTCGATGTGATTTTCGTGGCTATGAGGGAGCCGCTGTAGATAAGGTTATAGACCGTGCGCTGCGTCACTCTCAAAAGCAGAGCCACCTCTGCGATCGTCAGGAACTCATGACGGAGTATTTCCTTTTCCGATTGTCTTGCCCTCTTCGGGGCGGTTGTAGTTTCCATAATTCCGACACACTTTAATTGTTGTTTTTCTTGCTGCCGAGAGCCTTTCGGGGGGCTGAAAACGGGTGTTTCCTCGTTGAACCATCTTGTACGACGTTGAAAAAGGAAACGTGCCGTGTGCCCTCTGCCCGAGGCTCAAATGCGGTACAAAAATAACTCCAACGGGTCGGAAATCAAATAGGCAAAAATCCTAATTGTTAAATACAATTAACTGAAAGAGCGGATATTAGCCTTAATTCTCTTGAATGCATTGGGTGGCTGTTTGAGGCTCTTAAACTCCATGTGGAATCCATATGAAAGGATTTGCCACTGCCCGAAGGTCCGATGCAGAAGAAATTAGAATTGTCTGTCATCTTGACTTTTCCCTCTTTACCGGTTATATCTATGCAGATGGGTAGTCCTTGACGGTCGGTATAGAATGTAGTGAGCGGCGTTTCCTCACACTCTTTCAAATGCTCTTTGAAATAGAAGCATAGTGCCGCGTCAGAGAGGGTCAGGAATAGGTCGTAATCAGAGTTGAACGAATAGGCATTGCCGGGGAAGGAGTTGACAAACAGTTCCAGCTGATTGTAAGCGGAACGAGACGGCATAATACCGCACTCATAGAGCTTGGTCTCCAGATAGGAGGTCACTGGAGTAACTTTACTTGACGGACAGCTTACGAGTATGTTGAAATTGGTATTGACAAGAAGGCTTGAATCAACTGCAAGGCGGTTAAGCACCTCTTCAATGTCAGCTTTGGCAATCTTGTTGCTTGGGTCGGGCATAGAGCCGTGACGCTTTGCCTTACCTTGAAGCTTTCTGAGCAGTTTACGCTGAGAAGGTATCTGAATTACTTGATTGAAAACAACGCAATCGGCAAAAGGTACACTTGTAAGGAAAGATAAAAGGTCAGTTGCGATGGCATAGCCGTTAATGCTCGTCTCTGTATATGGCTTGATAACAGAAGGGAGATTGATTTCGTCAATATCCACGAGAGGATATGAACGGATTACGCGGTCTCCGATTTTCAAGTATTCGTCGGATGATTTGAAGTTGGTCATTGAAAACGAGCCGTGGCGGAACTGAAACGCCATAAAGCGGTGGCAGTATTCGTTGACCTCCGGCTTGGATAGCTTTCTGTGACTGATACCTTTGTCGGTCAGAATATCATTAATCTTTGAAACCTTTGAGTGGAAATCGAGCCATTTCTTAGGGTCGTAACTTACGAACTGACTGCGTTGTGCCTCTTGGGTAATGATAAGGAATGTGCGTATCTCCGTAAATTCTCTTCCCTCGAAGTATTTGAAATAGCTTCGGGTAAGAAACTCTGCATCCTCCGGCACATCGTGGTGATAGAACTGTCGGCAGAGTATGTCCTGCTTCTGCAGGGCATACCCCTCACCGAGAGTCTGAACTATATTTGCAAGCACATCCTGAAACTGGTTATACTGTTCGGCATCGGTACAGAGCTGCTGCACCGGATTCTTCATCTCAAAGATGACTGACGGCTCACCGTTGGCAGAGAACAGGACAACATTGCCGTCCGTCTCCTCCAACTGTGCGAACACACCGTCAAATATTTTCTTATTCGATTTAGCCATGTTTCAGCGTTTGATGATATTGTTGTAGATAAATATTCCGCGGTGACTCTTCTTGTTATGAAGTCCTCCGCGCTGTTTTACATAGATGGTCACGAGACCTGTAACGGCCAGTACAAGCATGGCGATAAAGCCGGCGAGCTTGCCGAGCGCGATTGAGAATATGATGAAGCCTACAAAGGAAACTCCAATGGCACCTGCGGCCAGTGTGAGAAATCTTCCACGTATGCCCATAAACTCCAGAGGTTTCTGTAACCCTTTGAAAACCGGGTAGCCGTCTTCATTCATCGCCATGTCTGTCTGCGTTTGCCGATGGTCAGTTGAAGAAAAGAGGGAGTGCTTCAGACAGTGCGATGAAGGCGATACAACCGCCAATGGTCATCATGATTGTCTTCTTGACATCCTGATCACCATTCTGTAGGCTCGACACCGAGCGCGTAACCGCATTACTGCGGCACGTTTCACAGTGTCTGCCCCCGAACCGTACGTACATGTCTCCATGTATACGGCTCTCCAGTGGCTTAACTATGTGTTTATCAAAGAAATGTCTCATTTGTTTTGTTGATTGATTATGTCCATACAAGATTTGCATACTGCGAGTGTCTTACGTCTGCGATTTAGCATCTGCTTACCCCAAGGCGTGTCCTTGTCAATACAGGACATGAGGCGAACATGATGCATAAAAAGCAATCCGCTTTTCTGACCGCACAATTCGCAGACTTCCGATTTTAGTCGGTCTACGAGAGTCGTAGCAGGTAGAAATTCACTCGAACTGTCTTGGAACTGTTGTGCATCGTACCCATTGACTTTCCGCGCAAAACCTTGATTATATAGCACACTTTCCTTTATTGAGCCGTTTTTAGTTTGATATGATATTACAAACCGACCCTTGTTAGTGTATTTGCTTTTAATCTTGGCTTTGGTTGTGTTTAGTTTCTGAGCCAGCGTTTTACATAGACTGTATTCCATGATGTACGCAAACGATGAGCATTGTCCCGAGCAGTTGTTTGCAATGCAATAGTAGTTGTAGAACCCACGGATTTCTGCATTGAATCTATCAAGTAT
>JAAVHT010000085.1 GCA_014799565.1 Clostridiales bacterium | reverse complement strand
GGTAAGACCCATACCGTCACCTTTGAAAATACGCCCAAAAACGCGATAATCGTTGAAAAGTATGACTCTGTCACCCATGAAGCCCTGCCCGGATGCACCTTCCAGCTGAGGTATCTGGCGGGCTCCTCCGGCACGGGCGGCACCGTGATCGGGCAGAAGGTAACTGGGAACAACGGTATCGCCATGTGGACCGGGCTGGAGCCCGGAGCGTATATCGTGGAGGAGGTAAGCCCTGCCGATGGCTACTCCATCATCAACTCCTCCGAGACGGTATTTATTGCTGACAACGGGGAGCAGAGCGTGGTCACGGTGCGGTTCGACAACGCCCCGGACGGAAATCTTTTGATTCGGAAGGTGTGCGCCACGAACCCCTCTGTGACGCTGCAGAACGCCGAATTTAAGGTTACCTACGCGGACGGCACCCTGATCGGTGATTCCAACGGCATTTTCAGAACCGATGAAAACGGCGAAATCCGCATTGAGGGCCTGAAACCCGGCAAAAGCGTGATCGTCACCGAGGTCAAGGCCCCCGCTGGCTTCATCATTGATACGCAATCGCAGACCATTCAGATTAAGGAAGGCCGCACCGTTTCCCTCACCTTCAAAAACCAGCCCAAGGGAAAACTCATCATCCAGAAGCGGGACAGCGCCACCGGCCAGCCCCTCCCCGGCGCGGAGTTCCGGGTGACCACCGCCGCAGGCTGTGAGGTTGGGCTGGACGGCGTGATCGGTACCAGCACTTTGACCCAAAACGGGATTTTTGTGACCGACGCTCAGGGTGAGATCCGCATTTCCAACCTTGCCCCTGGCGCTTATGTGCTGAATGAAATCAAGGCGCCGGATGGCTATGTCATGGACAGTGCCAGCACCAACGTGGTCATTGGCCAGGGCGGTGACACCCAGACCGTTGTGGTGAAGAACAGTAAGGCCGGTTCGCTGGTCATCTTGAAGCAGAGCTCTCTGGACGGGACACCTTTGGAGGGGGTGGAGTTCAAGGTCACCACCTCCACCGGCGAGTTCGTCCCGGACGCCAACGGCCAGATCAGCTCCAACGGTCTCTATTACACCAATAAGGACGGAAAAATCACCATCAATGGTGTGGTGGGCACGCTGGTGGTCACCGAGACCCGCAGCATCCCCGGCTACTCCATTGACCCCAACACCAAGACCCAGACAGTAGTGGTGAACCCCAACGACACGCAAACCCTGCGGTTTTACAACACCCCGTCTACCACCCTCGTGATCGAGAAGTACATCGAAGGCACCACCACTCCCATCAAGGGTGTGACCTTCCTTGTTACCGATTCCAGCGGTGCGGTGGTAGGCAATTCCAACGGCGAGTTCATTACCGATGAAAATGGCCGCATTGTGATCGAGGGGTTGGAACCCGGCACCACCATCATCGCCAAGGAAATCAGGACGGTGGAGGGCTATGTCCTCGATACCACGCCCAAGTCCATCCTGATCAAATCCGGCGAAGTTCAGACCCTCCGCTTCTACAACAAGGCGCAGGGCACCATCGTTGTCAAAAAGCTGGATTCCGTGACCAAGAAGCCGCTGGCCGGCGTGGAATTTGAGATCACCTACTCCGATGGCAGCTATCTTGACGACGACAACGGCCATCTGTCCAGCAAGGGTCTCTACAGGACGGATGCCAACGGCGAGATCCGCGTCTCCGGCGTAGTAGGCACTCTGGTCATTACGGAGACCAAGTGCTTGGACGGTTATGTGATGGATGAGGGCACCCGTACCCAGACGGTGAAGGTGAACCCCGGCGACACCCAGACCATCACGGTCTACAATACGCCCGTCGGCAATTTTGAGTTGATCAAGGTGGTGGAGGGGAACGAAAGCAAGCGCATCCCCAACGTGACCTTCGAAATCCGCCGCGTCTCGGACGGCGGGCTGGTGGACACTATCACCACCGGCAGTGATGGCCGGGCCACCCTTCAGCTGGACGCGGGCAATTACTATGCCGTTGAGACCAAGTGTCCCTCCGAATATAAGCTGGACAGCACGCCCCACTATTTCACTATGAAGGACGACGGCAAGGGCACCACTTTGACGGTGACCAACAAGGCCGTGTCGGGTATCACCCTCCACAAAACCGATGCGGTGACGAAGAAGGGAATCTATGGGGTGACGTTCCTGCTCTATGACGCCAACCATAACCTGCTTACCCAGGAAACCACCGATAACCAGGGCTACGCTTATTTCGAGGGTCTCACTGAGGGTGGCCGCTACTATCTGCGTGAACTGGAAAACGAGAGCTATATCCCGGATACCCAGCTCAAGACTGTCACCGTGAAATCGGGCGGTACGACTTTGGTTGAGTGGGAGAACACTCCCATCACCGCCCAGATTCAGATCACGAAAAAATCCGCCGACTACAATTCCACCAACGGCCTGCCTGCCGGTACGCTGCTGGAGGGCGCTGTATTTGAAATCCGGGATAAGGCGGGCAACCTGGTGGACACCATCCGAAGCGACAGCCGGGGCGTGGCCACGTCCAAGCCCCTCCCGCTGTCCCGCTATACCATCCGCGAGGTGAAGGCCCCGGCGAACTACGGCATCAGCGATCAGGAGCTCACCGCCTACCTGGAGCACGCAGGTGAGATCGTCCGCTTCGAGGTGACCAACAAGTCCCTCACCACCGGCGTGTCCATCACCAAGACCGGCCCCAAGGAGGCCATGGCAGGCCAGCCGGTGAATTACACCTTCTCCAGCATTGGCAACAATTCCAACGTCATGCTCACGTCGTTCTATTGGAGGGACACCCTGCCCGCCGAGGTGCGGCTGAATACCGTGGTGACCGGCACCTACAACTTCCCCGGCACCTATAAGATCACCTATCGCGTCAATGGCGGCGAGTACCGCACCCTGGCGGATAACCTGTCCACCAGCAAGAACTACACCCTGGCTGCTTCTGCCGCCGCGCTGGGCCTCGCCTCCAACGAGCGCGTCACCGAGATCATGTTTGTGTTCGGTCAGGCCCCCGCTGGCTTCGCCCAGGTGGAGAAGCCCCAGCTGAAGTGTACCGCCGTGACAAACATGACCTCCACCGCCTTCACCAACATTGCCGACGTGGGCGGCGTGTACAACGGCGTGTGGGTTCAGGCTATCAGCCGCTGGGTGACCACCGTCTACGGCAAGCCCGTGATCCCCACCCTCCCCCAAGACGGGGTATTGATCTCATGTCCTTTGGAGGCCCGCCGGACGGTGGGCCTCCTACCTTATAATATATCATGAAAAGGAGCACGATACCATGCTGAAAATCACTGCCACCGGCAACCTGACCAACGACGTGGAGCTGAAGCTCAACGAGACCACGGGCAAGCCCTACGCCATCCTGCGCATTGCCTCAGACCGCCGTTACCGGAACCGGGACGGTATCCGCCGCACCGACTTCATCTCCGTCAAGGTGCGGGGCAAGCTGGCCCAGCGGTGCGCCGCCTATGCTGTGAAGGGCTGCAGGGTGGCCGCTGTGGGCGATTTTGAGACCATTATCTTTGCCGAGGATCCCAGCCGCCAGCCCGGCTTCCTGATCCAGGCCACCGAGGTGGAGTTTCTCACCCCCAGGCTGGCGGAGGAGGGCTCCGTGGCAGCCTTCCCTGGGGCAGACGCCGCTGATCAGGCCGCCTGATGCGCAACACCGGCGTTGAGTACAGCAGTGCGGACCGCACCCCTGTTGTACTTCCCGAGATGGCCCAGCTGCTCCCCCCACTCACGGAGGAGCAGCTGGCCGCCCTGGAGGCAGACCTGCTGGCCAACGGCTGTTACTCGCCCATCATCGTCAATGAGGATATGACCATCATCGACGGCCACAACCGGCAGGAGCTGTGCACGAAACACGGCATCCCGTATAAAATGGCTGTGTTCTCGTTCGTAGATATGCTGGAGGCCAAGCAGTGGGCACTGGACACCCAGAAGGGCCGCCGCAACCTGGACAAGTGGGAGCTGGGCAAAATAGCCCTCAAGCTGAGGGAAGATGTAGAGGCCAGGGCAAGAGAGCGACAGCAGGAATATCACGGCAATCAATATGAAAGTGGACTTCCGGCAACATTGCCGGAAGTCCACTCTGCTCCTGTGGATACCCGCAAAGAGCTGGCTGAAGCTGTTGGTATTGGTGAGCGCACCATGGGCAAGGTCATGCAGATCGACGAGCACGCTCCCCCTGCCATCCGGGAGGCTTTGGACAACGGCGAGTTGTCTATTAACCAGGGTTACAACCTCACCCGCCAGCTCCAGGATGTGCCGGAAGAGGAACGGGGTGAAGTTGCTGCCCAGTTGGTGGAGCTGGAGAAGGCAAAAAAGGAGATCCGCCAGCTGGACGCCGAAGCGGACCGGCGCGGTAAGATCGCCGGCCTGTTCTGCAAAGCCTTTGAGCGGGCCGTCCTGCTCACCCCCACCGAGGCGAATGTGCGGCTCTGGGTGGAGGGCGCTCGAATGCGCACCGATGAGATAGAGGACTCCATGAAGGACGCCCGGAATCTATCTGAGGTGTTCTCCGCTATCGCGGATATTCTGGAGCGGATGCTGCCTATTGAGGCGGACGCGGAAGGAGGATGCACATGAGCATTCAAAGGGAATGGCTGGACTTCCTGCGGGAGCAATACCCTGTTGGCTCCCGGATCAAGCTGAGGGAGATGGTGGACGATCAGCAGCCCATTGAGCCCGGAGCCATGGGTGCCCTGCTGTACATCGACGATGCGGCCACCGCCCACATTGCTTGGGATAACGGGCGCAGCCTCGGGCTGGTGATTGGCAAGGACTCCTTTTCTGTCCTGCCGCCCGAACACAACCAGCCTCAAAAGACTGGCCCTATATCTCCCGCAAAGTCTCATTCGCGGCACAAAACAGAGCACGGCAGTCAGAAAAGCAAAAAAGTACAAGATCGAGGTGATTCGAGATGAACGATACCATTATTATTGGGGTGGATCACGGCTACGCCGCCATGAAAACGGCCCACTTCTCTTTCCCCACCGGCCTGGTGGAGTACGAGCATGAGCCCTATACCCGCAAGGATGTGCTGGAATACGACGGCAGATATTATGTGGTGGGCACCGGCCGCCAGCCGCTCCAGAAAGACAAAACGGTGACGGAGGACTATTATCTGCTCACGTTGGCGGCTATCGCCAAGGAGCTGGAGCACCGGCAGGCGGGCCCTGTGGCCACGGTGCATCTGGCGGCGGGCTTACCCCTCACCGGCTTCGGACGGGACAAAAAGAAGTTCAGGGAGTACCTGTTCCGGGACGGCAAGCCGGTGACCTTCCGCTACGAGTGGAGCACTTACACTGTGACGGTTGAGAAGGTGTCCCTGTTTCCCCAGGGCTATGCCGCTGTACTCACCCAGAGCACGCTGCTGGACGAACCGTCCATTATTGTGGCCGATATCGGCGGCTGGACGGTGGATCTCATGCGCCTGGATGGCCGTATTCCCAACGCCGCCACCTGCCGGAGCCTGGAGCTGGGCATGATCCGCTGTCTGGACGAGATCGCCGAGCAGATCCGCCGCTCCCTGGGCCTGTCCATGACGGCGGCGCAGATCGAGAGCGTGCTGTGTGGGGAAGCGAACAGCGTAGATAACAATGCCAGATCGATCATCCACCGTGAGGCCGGGGCCTACGCCCATCGCCTGCTGTCCGCCATCACTGAGAGCGGTCTGGACGTGCGGGCCATGCCCACGATCTTCCTGGGCGGCGGCGCTGCCCTGATGAAACGGCACGTTTCGGCCACAGACGGCCTTTGCCGGCCCCTGATCTTGGACGACGTATGTCTGAACGCCAAAGGTTATGAACGGCTCGTGGGGCAGTTGTCGGCCCGCGCTGACCATGAGTGAAAAGCGGCGGCTGAACCTGTCCTTCTCCATGGCTTCGCCGCTCCAACGGGAGGCGTGGCGGATTTTGTCCGCCGTCCCGGCAGGCCAGCGGACGGACGCTGTGTGCCACGCCGTCTGCCGGGCGAATGAGAGGGACACCCTGCTGGACGCCGTCCGCGCCGCCATCCGGGAGGAACTGGGCGGCGCCAGCTTCACAACAGAACAACCACAGCAGCCGCAGCAGGCCGGGGACGTTGATGATAATGTCCTCGGCTTTTTGCTTGCGCTGCAAGACGACGGAGGTGAAGAAGAACCTGATCCGCTATTTTAATATGTTTGCGGGTATCGGCGGCTTCCGGGCCGGGCTGACCCGCGCGGGCGGTTTCCAGTGCGTCGGCCACTGTGAGATCGACAAGTACGCCGACGCCAGCTACCGCGCCATCCACGACATCCGAGAGGAGGAAGTTTACTATCCAGACGCCACAAAAATTGACCCCGGAGATATGCCGGGATTTGATCTCCTCTGCGCCGGTTTTCCGTGCCAGCCCTACAGCCTCAGCGGAAAGCGCAGGGGCTTCGACGACGCCAGAGGAACCCTGTTCTTTGAAATTGCCAGACTGGTTGAAGGCAGACGGCCTTCGTATCTTCTGCTTGAGAACGTTCCCGGACTGCTTTCGCATGACCAAGGCCGCACATTTTGTGCCATCCTCACCGCGCTTCATGAGTTGGGGTATGGTTTGGAATGGTTTGTGTGTAACAGCGCCGACCACGGCGTGCCTCAATCGCGGCGAAGGGTGTTCATTATCGGATATCTTGATCCCCGATGCGCCGGAAAAGTATTTCCTATCGCCGGAAATGACGGAAAAGCTCTTATACAAATCCTTGGAGGGCCGCAAGGATCGAGAGTCTACGACCCCGCAGGAGTAGCCTGCACTCAGACAGCGGGCGCAGGCGGCATGGGCGGCAAAACTGGGCTGTATTTCGTTGGCTTTAACCGTAAGGATGGCATTGTGGGAGAGCGGGACACTGCCCTGGCCCTCAACGCCAGTGATTTCAGGGGCATTAACCGCAACCAGACCCAGAACGCTGTGTTCGTTGACCTGTCCGTAGGCAATCCTGAGCCAACAGAGACCGCCCGCTGTCTCACCGCCCGGTATGGGCAGACTACTTTATCCAATCACAAAGCGGAGCGTTCCGGGGTGCTCCTCATCAAAAACGGAACGAAGCAGGGCTACAAGGAAGCCCATCCCGGCGATACGGTGGCCCTGGACTACATGGGCAGCGGTACCCGCCGCGGCCGTGTGGGGCACGATATCGCCCACACATTGCAGGCCAACAGCGTCCCGGGGCTGGTGGAGCGCGGCGGGCGCATCCGTCGTCTGATGCCCAGGGAATGCCTGCGCCTCCAGGGCTTCGACGAGGATCAGATCGACCGCCTGCTGGCCATTACGTCGGACGCCCAAGCGTACAAGCAGGCGGGCAACAGCGTCACTGTCAACGTGATCGAGGCCATCGGGCGGCGCATCCGGGCCATGGATGAGGAGCTAAAGGGTACCCAGTCAAAGCCCAGCGAAGCGGGCTTGACTGGGAGAGGAGGAGCAAGGGAGCAGAGCGATACCCCGCCTCAAGGCGAGGGTGAGCGGTGTGGACTTTGCGACGACGAGGAGGACGCCGCATGATCGGCCTAAAGGATCAATGCTTTGGCGTTGAGGTGGAAATGACCGGCATCACCCGGGAGCAGGCCGCCCAGGTGCTGGCCGGGTATTTTGGGACGGAGCACCGCTACACTGGCGGCACCTATGGCACCTGGTCTGTGAAGGACTCCAAAAAGAAAACGTGGAAACTGATGAGAGACGCCAGCATCAAAGCGGAGTGCAAGACGCGCACAGGTTACCAAAGGGGTGACGATGGTGATTATAAGGTAGAGCTGGTCACCCCCAAGCTTACCTATGACCAGCTTACCAAGCTGCGGGACTGTGTCCGGCTTTTGCAGCAGGCCGGGGCCAAGGTAAACGACTCCTGCGGCATCCACGTCCATGTGGATGCCGCCAACCATAACCGGCAGAGCCTGAAAAACCTGATCGGCATTATGTTTTCCAAGGAAGATATTTTGTTCAAAGCACTTCAGGTGAACGAAATCAGGGCCAAAAAGTGGTGCAAAAAAGTGCGGGAGCCCATGCTGCGCGAGGCACGGGCGCTGTCCTCCGATGAGACCAAGGATCTTACCGAGCTGGAGAATATCTGGTACGGGGGGACATCGGCCACAGCGAACATTATAACTGGACACGGTACCATGCCTTGAACCTGCACTCCGTGTTCTACCGGGGCACGGTGGAGTTCCGCTGTTTCAATTCTACCCTGGATCCGGGGCGGGTGGCGGCCTATGTGAACCTGTGCCTGGCCATGTCCTCCCAGGCTATCGCCCAGCGCAGCACCGTCATGCGCAAAACCCACAGCGACAACGAGCTGTTTACCTTCCGGGTATGGCTGGTGCGGCTGGGCCTGAACGGGCCGGAGTTCAAGGAAACCCGGGATCAGCTCTTACAAAATCTTGACGGCGACCGGGCGTGGCGCCATGACAAGGACAGCTATGAAGTAAACAGAAGGAAAAAGAAACCCCGAAATCGGGACGTGGAAAGGTGATGAAGCATTGAAAGTTAATATTGACGGCACTACTTATGAAGGGACCGGCGAGGCCATCATGGACCAGCTGCGGCTGTCCGCCTTTGACCCCACCGAGCACCCAGACGCCCAGAGCTACCTCCAACAGCTCCGGGCGAATTTTATCCGCTCCACCGGGCTGGACTGCCCTCTGCCGGACGGCAGCGTGGAGCGGCAGGCCCAGGCCATGATCGACAAGCTGGCCAAATACGGTGCGCTGGAGGTGATCCGGGATGGCTGACACCATGTACTTCGCCTACGGCAGCAACATCAACCTGGAGCAGATGGACTACCGCTGTCCCGATGCCACAGTAATCGGGCCGGTGACGCTGGAGAACTATGAGCTGTTGTTCCGGGCAGCGGCGTGGCCACCATCGCTCCCAAGGAGGACAGCACCGTCCACGGCCTGCTGTGGCGGATCACCCCGGGCTGTGAGCATTCTCTGGATCGCTATGAGGGCTACCCCCACCTGTATGGCAAGGAGTCTGTGACAGTGCGGGATGCCCGGGGCCAGGAGTTTATTGTTATGGCCTATGTGATGACGGAGCGGTACCGGACGCCCGCCATACCGCCGTCTTCTTATTACCATGGGATCGAGGAGGGCTATCGGCAGAACGGCCTGCCAGTGCGCGCTCTGAAAAAAGCCTGGGAAAACGCGGTGCGGGAGATCCATGATGCCACTGCTCGAATCAACGCCGCCGCATCTAAATCTCCGAAACGGAGGAACGGCCATGAGCGGTAAAGAGGTTACGCTGTCCGGCGAGGTGCGCATTAGGGACGGTTTTTGCTCCACCACGATGAACGCTATGGAGGCACTGAAGGTGATCGGCATAGCCTACGGCGTCTACAGCTGCGCTGAAGAAGCCCGGGACTGCCGCGTCATGCTGCTGGAGGGAGACCACCCTGTTCTGGTGATACAGGAGGACATCAGTCACCATGGGAGCCCGCAGTGGGAAACCGTTCGTACTATGACCAATGATCCCAAGCAGATCCAGCAGTATATGGCATTCCGGGACATGATGGCAATGTTCCGGGAGATGGATCGGGAACCTGTTCTTCCCCAAAAGACAGCAGAGCGTAAAAAAGGAGTTGGAAAAGGCCATGAGCGATAAAACGATCAAGGTTCTGGTGGTGGAACCGATGAAGCCCTGCCGAGTCCAGGAGATCAGTGATACCCTGGAATCTATGCAGGCCATCGTCGGCGGCTACATCGAGGAGGTTACCCCGTTCAACGATCCTGTCGCCATCGTGTGTAATGAGCAGGGGAAGATGCAGGGGCTGCCCTATAACCGTCCGCTGACAGACCGGCATGGGGTACCGTATGACTTCCTGTACGGAACATTTTTCATCGCCGGCGTGGAGGGGGAGCACTTTGTCTCCCTTACTGACGAGCAAATCAGAACTTATAAGGAGCTCTATGACAACATGGTGGTGCTGACCGCCGAAAAAGATGCGAAATCTACTGAAAAGAAAAAAGGAGGGAATTCCCATGAGAGATAAGTACATCCTGACCGCTGAGTCGGTCACCGAGGGGCATCCAGACAAGCTATGCGATACCATCGCCGACCGGGTGCTGGACGCCTGTCTGGAACACGATCCCAGCGCCCGGGTGGCCTGTGAGGTGATGGCCACGGCAGGCAAAATCATTGTGGCGGGCGAGATCACCGCCGCTGAACTGCCCGACATCCCCGCTATCGTCTGCCGGACTGTGCGGGAAACGGGCTATGACTCCGACTACGAGGTGGAGGTCATTACCCACGACCAGAGCGGCGACATCGCCGGCGCGGTGGACAGCAGCGCCCAGTTAGGCGCGGGCGACCAGGGCATCATGTACGGCTATGCCTGTTCGGAGACGGAGCAGCTCCTGCCCCTGCCTGTGGTGCTGGCCCACCGACTCACCGCACAACTCACCAGCGCCCGCATCCAAGGCACGATCCTCGGCCTGGGGCCGGACGGCAAGGCCCAGGTGTCCGTGGAGTATCGGAGCAACGCTCCCAAGCGGATCGCCAGCCTGGTGGTTTCCTGCCAGCATGATGCGGACAAGGATCTCCATCAGCTGCGCCGCGAGATCACCCGGCACGTCATTGTTCCTGCTCTGCGGGAGCTCTACCCGGATCCCAAAACGGAGATCCTCATCAACCCCTCCGGGCGGTTTGTGCTGGGCGGCTTTGAAGCGGACACCGGTCTGACGGGCCGGAAACTGATGGTGGACACCTACGGCGGGCTGGTTCCCCACGGCGGCGGGGCGCTGTCCGGAAAGGACGCCACCAAGGTGGATCGGAGCGGTACCTACATGGCCCGGTATATCGCCAAGAACATTGTGGCCGCCGGACTGGCGGAGCGCTGTACCGTCAGCCTGGCCTACGCCATCGGGCGGGCGGAGCCGGTGGCGGTAGACGTCGACACCCACAACACCAGCTGGTGCGCCGAGGACGCGCTGGTGCGGGCTGTGCGGGACGTGTTCGACCTCACCCCCTCCGGCATCATCCAGACGCTGGGGCTGAACCGGCCCATCTTCGCCTGGTACTGCAATTACGGCCATTTCACCAACCAGGACGCCCCCTGGGAGCAGACTGACCGGGCCGACGCCCTGGCGGACGCTTGTGGGATCAAGAGGCAGACGGGCTGATGACCAGGCCAAAGACCGTTGCCTCATGCAGCTTCGGGAAGGATTCGCTGGCCACCATTTTACTGGCGGTGCAGCACGGTGAACCGCTGGATGAGGCGGTGTATTGCGAGGTCATGTTTGACGATCAGATTTCAGGTGAAGTCCCGGAGCACCGGGACTTTATTTATGGTACGGCCATTCCGGCGCTGGAGCGCATGGGGGTGCGGGTGGTAGTGCTCCGCTCTCAGCAGACCTATGTGGGGCTGTTCACCGGGCGGGTCACCCGTGGCCCAAAGAAGGGCATGGTGCGCTCCTTTCCGCTGTGCGGCAAATGCGCCGTCCAGCGGGACTGCAAGGTGCGGCCCATTGAGCAATATAAAAAGACGCTGCCGCCCGACACTGTGCAGTACCTCGGCATCGCCAGTGACGAGCAGGAACGGCTTCTGCGGTTGGACGGGGCCCAGAAAATATCGCTATTGGATAAATATCACTTAACAGAACAGGACGCCAAAAAGCTCTGCCTTCGGGCGGGGCTTTTGTCGCCTGTCTATGAATTCACTGACCGGGGCGGGTGCTGGTTCTGCCCCAACGCCAAAAAGGCGGAGCTGCGCCACCTCTACGACCACCACCCCGACCTGTGGGCCAGGATGCTGGCGCTTCAGGCCATCCCGGGCAAGACGACAGAGAAATTCAACCGCACCCAGACCTTCGCTGATATCGACGCCATGTTCCGTCAGGAGGACGATCAGATCGGGCCGCTCCAAGAAGCGGCATAACCGCCCGCGATTGTTGGTATTGCTGGGTTTCCGGGTTCCATCTTTGGTGGTTCTCGTGATAGCTTTCTTCGTCCAAAGTTGGTATCGTTGTGGCCAGTACCATCCAAAAAATATCGAGGAGGAATACGAGCATGACGAAATACGAACGGCATCCCGCGCCGGAAAAGCTGCTTTTGCAGATCACCACTGAAACGGTCAACCTGTTGGCCCTGGATGGGCCGGAGAACACGAAAGCCGCGGAGCTCCCCGAAGTGGGTGTGGGCCTGATCGCCAAAGCCTGGGGGCTGCCCCAGGAGGATCTGGAGGCCAGCATGGCCCTGATCCAGAGGCAGAAGGAGTTGATCGGCACCAGCGAGGCCGCAATGCCGGATGATAAGCTGCTGGAACCCTACGACGGCGGGATGATCGCCGAGCTGGTCTGGGGCCTGTTCGAGACGGCAGTCCGGCTGGAAAACGCCGAGGATCGCAAGACCATCCACCAGTTGGCGCTGATGCTGGCGGACATCCTGGACTTCGACGATTGGATCGCAAAGTGCGGGCCGGAGTCCACAGACAAGTGAACACAAAACGATGGGAGGCGGGCTGTCCTTACGGACGGGCCGCCTCCCATGCTGAAAGGGGAGGGCTTCATATTTCAGGCTCCATAATCAATCACATCACTTTTGGCTCAGATGACGCCTCGCTGGCCGTTTTCCGTTCTATGCTCCATGGGGTACAGAGAGCGGCCCATCCCCTGGGTAGCATTGACTTCAACAAGCTGATCCCTACGCCCCAGGAGCTGGCCATCGAGCACAGTGACCGCACGGCAGCCGGGCTTAGGCTGTACCGGGCGTTCATGAAAGAGAGCGCCGATTTGATGAAGGCCGCACTGTTTGCCGGGAAAGATGAGCGCTCGGCGAGGGATGCCGAGTTTCGGGCAAAGTGGGGCGATGTAGAGCAGCAAGACCAAGAAATATGGGTTCTTGGTGAGCAGGCGCACAAAAACATCATGAAATACGACTGCCCCACTTGGTACGAATGGAGAAACTTGAATTGGGGTACAGCCTCCAACGCCACTGAGTTTGCCGATCTCGATGAAGGCGGGGATACCATGGCATTTACGACGGGCGGGACGGCTGTGCCAAAATTGGTGCAGGCAATGTCTGCACGGTTCCCGGAGCAGGAAATCACCTACATCTGGGCCGATGGCGACACCAGGCAGCATCTGGGCCGGATGGTGTTCAAGGACGGTGCAGCCATTGAAGTGGACATACCCCAGGAGCCGGGCGCGCTGGCCCAGGCCATGTCAGCCGGGGTCTGGCGGCTCCAGGCCGCCGCGGAGCAGGACCTCCGCAAAGCCCGAACCCCGCAAAAGAAAGCCAGCCACAGGAGGCAAGGAAGATGAAACCGAGCACTACATTATTTATTAAGAAGGAGCTGGAAATGACAAACCAGAAATTTGAAATTACCGACATCGCCCATGAGAAATATCCCTTCCTCTACCGCATCCGCGCCCTGCGGGATATTGGCACGGAGGTAAAGGCAGGCGATCTGGGCGGCTTTGTGGAGCATGAGGGCAACCTGTCCTTTGAGCCTGGGGATGACGCCTGGGTCTATGACGACGCCATCGTGGCTGGGGACGGCTGTGTAGAGAAAAACGCAGCCATCCGAAACCAGGCTGTTGTGTGCGGCCATGCCTGTGTGTCCCGCGAAGCCACATTGGGCGAAAACGCCAGGGCCGAGGACGATGCCTACATTCGGGGAGCATCCATGTACGGCTCCGCGCGGGCCTCTGGGCAGAGCATGATCCTGTCCTCGCCGGACGATCCACTGTGCGCACCCGCACTGTACGGCCAATGCTGCGTATACGGCAAGGTGATCGGTGATGTGCATATTCGCGGACAGGCTGTGATCGTCAGCAATGAGGAGGTCTGCAACCGCAGCCTGGACGTTATCCTGATCGACGGGCAGTCCCGCACCGTGCTGCGCAATCTGGAGCGGGATGTGCTGCGTCCTCGCCAGATAAAGCAGGCTGAAAAAGAGAAAAAGCCGAAGCAGAGGGAGACAGTCAGATGAGCATTTGCAATGAGAAATACGAAATCACCGACATTGCCCATGAGAAATATCCTTTCCTCCACCGTATCCGGGCCCTGCGGGATGTAGGGCCCACAGTAAAAGCCGGCGATCTGGGCGGCTTCGTGGAGGGTGAGTGGAACCTCTCCTATGAGGACGCCGACTCCTGGATCGCCCATGATGCCATCGCCGCCAACGCGGCCTGTGTGGAGGGCGGGGCTCTCCTTCGGGATCAGGCGGTGGTCTGCGGCGAGGCTCGTATCCGGGGATCATCCATAATATCCGATTACGCCCGGGTGGAGGATCATGCCGTCGTCGACGGTGCCCGGGTGGAAGTGTACGCCAAAGTCTCCGCTCACGCTCTGGTCTCCGGCCTTCCCAACGGCGCTTTCCCCATCATTTCCGGCGAAAGCGTGGTACACGGCATCGTGTCCGGCAATGTGCTGGTCACGGATGAGGCAGTGGTCCTGGGCGACGAAAAGATCGTAAACGAGGCGCTGGATCGGCTGGTACTCACCGAGGAGGGGCGCAGAATCGAGCGCGGTCCGGGCCGGGATACACTGCTGCCCAGCGCCCAGTATTTTGGACGGAAAAAGTCACATCACAAACAAAGGGAGACAGTCAGATGAGCAATTTTTTTGAACAGGAACTGCGCAAGCTGTTCGCGGACGGCAGTATTATTGAATCCCCCCAGTTTGTGGGCCGGGCCTGTTTGGGCACCTTGGGCGGCGACCTGCGGGTGCGGGCGCAGTTTGTCACCGGGATCATTGCCAATCAGTATAACGCACTGAAAATCGTTGTGCTGAACCGCACGGACGGGCCGGTGGACACCATGGTGCTGAAGCTGAAGGATTTGCTGGGCACGAAGGCGGCTCCCTATATTTGGGATGACTCCGGAAAAGCGCAGTGGTACGGCTACCGTCCTACCATTGCGGACTATGAAACGATCCGGCAGGCAACAGACGATTACCTCAGCGTGTTCCGAGCGGAAATCCACCGTGAGCGTCCTCCCGCTCCTAAAAGCAAAACGCCCCACCCCAGGCGGGGCCAGGAGAGATGAAAATGGTAAAAAGCATCACAACAAACGACCTGCGCCGCATGGAGGATCAGGAGGGCCTCATATTCCAGGGCTGCGGCGGCGATCCCCAGGAGTGGGTGGACGGCATCAATGACCTGCTCACCGAGGCGGGCATCCTGCTGAACGGCAGCACCTTCAAAGCTGAAAACGTGTCCATATTCCAGCACGGCGGGCTCACCAATATGCTGTTCCCCTTCGAGGGGGTGGAGCTGGCGGTGGGCAAGCTGGCCACGTGGCGCATCCAGACCCACGGACAGTTCGGCGGTACCTGGCTGTCCGACTATGTACCCAACCGGCTTGGCGGCTTTCTTTCGGAGCAGCCTGCACCCGCCAAACCCTCCATGCAGCTGTTGGGTCATGACGGCAATATTTTCTCCATCATGGGCCGGGCGTCCGGCCTACTGCGGGCGGCTGGGCTGAGGGAACAGGCCGCAGAGATGATTGACCGAGTTGCCTCCTGTGGGGACTATTATCAGGCCCTCAACATCATCAGCTAGTATGTGGATACAGAGCTTTCCGACCACTCTCAACCTCAAAAATCTCACAACAAGAAAGGAAAAAACGCACATGAACGATAATTCCAATTGGCAAATCATCCACGGTGACGCCCTGAAGCTGCTGTCCGGCTTTGCCCCCGGCTCCTTCGACGCCGTGATTACCGACCCGCCCTACGCTTCCGGGGGGCGCACCCAGGCGGAGAAGAACAAGTCCACTGCCAAGAAGTATTCCAGCATGGGGGAGAGCGCTCCCCCTCCCTTCGACGGCGACTCCAAGGATCAGCGTTCCTGGACCCGCTGGGTGGCGGAGTGGCTGACCGACGCCCGCCGTGCCTGCAAGCCCGGCGCTCCCGTGTGTATGTTCATCGACTGGCGGCAGCTCCCCGCCGCCACCGACGCCCTCCAGTGGGCGGGCTGGATCTGGCGGGGCACCGCTGTGTGGGACAAGGGCAACAGCCGTCCCCAGAAGGGGCGCTTCCGCCAGCAGGCGGAGTACATCGTGTGGGGCTCCAACGGTGATATGCCCATCAACCGGTCTGTGCCCTGTCTGCCGGGGGTGTTCAAGTACGGCAACCCCCAGCACCGCATCCACCTGACGGAGAAGCCCCTCCAGCTGATGCGGGATGTGGTGCAGATCACCGAGCCCCGCGGTCACATCCTGGATCCCTTCGCCGGATCCGGTACCACCGTGCTGGCCGCTGTGCTGGAGGGCTACGACGCCACCGGCATTGAGATGTCCGACGAGTACGCCCGCAGGGCAATAGAACGGATCGAGGCCGAGCTGAAGCAGGCGGCATGACCATGGAACATGATCCTGTTGGCGGTGCCGGTCATCCCGATGTCATCCGTGAATTGAAAGCCCGGCTGGAAGGGTTGGAACAGCTCCAGGACACCATGCGGAGGGTAAACGACTATTACAGAAAAAATAACACGCTGGACGGCTGTCCACATATGTCTGCCGACCAGATCGCAACGGTGAAGGCCGCTATGGATTCGGCCCGCGGATGGAGGGCGGAGGTTAAACCCTTTGACAGCTATGCTATGATCAGCAACAACGCTGCCATCCACCAGCTGAAGGATCGCATTGACGCTCTCTCCCACCCGCAAGAGAGAATGACCGCCATTGTTCCTGACGACACCGGCCAGTCCGGGCAAGTGTGTACCGAGGAGCGCTTGGCCACCGAATTTTACGAGGTGGCCTGGCTGTGTACCCCTGCCCAGTCTGAGGACAGCGCTGCCCGGGCGGCACAGATCTCGGGCCTGACACAGCTGCTCCGGCAGGAGGGGAGGCGGGCCGCCAACCAGATGCTGCTGGCTGTCTCTGATTTTGTGACAGGCACGGAGGTATCGAAGGATGTTCAGAAACGGGCAGATACATTGATGACGGAGTTTGCCCGTTACCAGAGTCCAAGCAGAGGAAAGCCGGCGCGCAGGAAATCGCGGGGACGTTAACGGTGGGGCAGGGGGTTTTACAAAACCCCTTGCCCCGTCCCATAATCGGAAAACTGGCTGAATTTTATCAATATGGGGGTTCAGGGAAACCCCCATGAGGAGGTGGACAATTTGCCCCAGTCTACAATCAACGGCTGTTTCTTCTATAAGGCCAATCATGCCCAGCAGCTGATGGAGGACAAGACCGCGCAGCCTATACGGGTGGAGGCGGTGAAGGACATTCAGCTGACCGCCCAGCAGTTTCGTCATTTTTCTGCCAATCTGCTGCGGGATATGCCCTTCATCACCGCCAACAGGGATCTCACAGGCTATGATAAGGGTGTGACGCACTGCCTCCTGGTGACCACCAGCAGAAACCGGGACGGTATCCTGGTGGACTGTCAGGGGTTCAACTATGCCCGGTATTCGGCCTATGTCCCCGACAAACACGGTCTCGACCTGCGGGACGTGCCGGTGGATCACTACGATCTGAAGCCCCGGCAGCCGCGCAGCCAGCAGGATCGGTGACGGCTTTTTATTGGGAAGCGCGGGCTCCGCCCGCCCCAATTCAATCAAGCTACCGCTTGGAACGGCCCCAGCGGGGCCGGAGGCCACCGCCGCCCCTGGCGGCGGTGGCGCAAGCATAGCGCGGATGTACATACCGCGCGCTTGCAGGGGTGAACCCCTGGCCCCATATGCCGCCTGCGGGCGGAAGATTGGTGGCACTGCCGCAGGAAAGAGCGTGGCGTGCGCAGAGTAGTTGTCAGTGTAAGTTTTATAAGATTCGCCAGCCGTCTGAACCGATCTGTTGTAAGCCTTGCCTTGGAGAAGAAGGATATGATATAATCGGTCGAACGATTTCAAGAAGGGAGGAGCGGTGTCTATGGAGAGCCTGTTTTGCTGTCCCATATGCGGCGGGGCGCTGAACCGGGGCGAGAGGTGCTGTACCTGTCGGAACGGGCACAGCTTTGACATCGCACGGGAGGGATACGTCAATCTGCTCCCGGCCAACCAGCAGCACTCCAAAGCCCCGGGGGACGACAAAGAGATGACCGCCGCTCGGACCCGCTTTTTAGAAGGTGGTTGGTACATACCCCTGCGGGAGAAGCTGTGCGAACTGATCGGGGAGCTGGCGCTAGACGCACCCGACCTGCTGGACGCGGGCTGCGGCGAGGGCTGGTATACCCAGGCTATGGCGGGAGCTGTCTCGGCGAAAGGGGGCCGGATCGCGGGCGTCGACCTGTCCAAGCCCTCGGTGAAAAAAGCGGCCCGCCGCTGCCCGGCAGGGGAGTTCGCTGTGGGGACGTTGTACCATCTCCCGGTGGCGGACGGGAGCATCGACCTGCTGGTGAACTGCTTCTCGCCCCTGGCGGCGGAGGAGTTCGCCCGGGTAACGCGATTGGGCGGGAAGTTCCTCTACGTGGTTCCAGGCCCCCGGCACCTATGGGAGCTGAAGGAAGCGGTGTACGACCGTCCCTATGAAAACGAGGAGAAACTGGAGGAGTATCCCGGCTTCCGCTATTTAGACGTAACGCCGGTAGAGACCTGGTTCACCCTGCCGGATACGCAGACCATTCAAGACCTGTTCCGCATGACGCCTTATTCCTGGAAGTCCCCGAAATCGGGGGCGGAGCGGCTTGCCCGCCTGGATCGGCTGACCGTCACCGGGCAGTTCCGCGTCCATGTGATGGAGCGGATATAGGTGAAAAATTGCAAGGCCCTTCCATTTGGAGGGGCTTTGCTTTCATTTTTTAGGAGTGTGATGCCTATTCATGATAAAAAGGACATACACCATCTGCACATTGTACTGACGCCGGAGCAGTACCGACTTCTCACGGACAACGCCAAGCGATGCGGGCTCACCAGGCGGGCCTACCTCGTCCGGCTGTTGGAAGGCACCGAGGTCAAGGCCCGGCCTTCCCAGGAGATCAAAGCCCTGCGCACCGAGATTCACCATATTGGAAACAACATCAATCAGATCGCCCGCAGCGTCAACGCCGGGATTGCCAGGGCCGAGGACGCCAAGCGGGGGCTGTATCTGCTGAATCAGGTCTATGAGCTGATGTACCAGATAGCGAAAAAATAAATTCTTCATTAGCAGAAAAATTTGGAGATACGGTTGCACTCCCGGAAATCCTGTGCTATACTGCGTTGAACATTTGTCCAGCGTTACTGTGCATGATTTGCCCGATAAACCATAGCTTTGCCCCGAAAGCGGTACCGCCACCGCTTTCGGGGCAAGTGTTCGAAAAGGAGAGAGAAACCATGAAAGACCTGACGCCCCAGCTGTTCCACTCCCTCAAGCATTACTCCCGGCAGGATTTCATCAAAGACCTGACCGCCGGAGTCATTGTGGCCATCATCGCCCTGCCCCTGTCTATCGCCTTGGCCCTGGCCTCCGGCGTGGCCCCTGAGCAGGGGCTGTATACCGCCATTGTGGCGGGCTTCCTCATCTCCGCCCTGGGTGGGAGCAAGGTGCAGATTGCCGGTCCCACCGCCGCCTTCGCCACCATTGTGGCGGGCATCGTGGCCCGCAGCGGCATGGAGGGCCTGGCGGCGGCCACCATCCTGGCGGGCATCATGCTGATGCTGATGGGTGTGCTGAAGATGGGCAGTCTGATCAAGTTTATCCCCTACACGATCACCACCGGCTTTACCGCGGGCATCGCCGTCACCATTGTCATCGGACAGCTCAAGGATTTCTTCGGCCTGACCTTTACCCATTCTCCGGTGGAGACGATGGAAAAGCTGGAGGAGGTCGTCCACACCTTTTCCACTGTGAACTGGATCGCCGTGGGGGTGGGCTGTGGGGCGCTGGCCATCCTGATCCTCTGGCCTATGGTGAAATCGCTCCAGAAGATCCCGGCCTCCCTGATCGCCGTGCTGGTGACGGCGGCGGCGGTGAAGCTGCTGGCCCTGCCGGTGAACACCATTGGCGACCTGTACACCATTTCCAGCGCCCCACCCCAATTCCACCTGCCGGCCCTGTCCTATGAGACGGTGGCGGCAGTGCTGCCCGATGCCTTCACCATTGCCGTACTGGCGGCCATTGAGTCCCTGCTGTCCGCCGTGGTGGCCGACGAGATGATCGGCGCGCGGCACAATTCCAACATGGAGCTGGTGGCCCAGGGCGTGGGCAACGCCGCCTCCGCCCTGTTCGGCGGCATCCCCGCCACCGGGGCCATCGCCCGCACGGCGGCCAACATCAAGAACGGGGGACGCTCCCCTGTGGCTGGTATGATCCACGCAGTGGTGCTGCTGGCGGTGCTGGTGCTGCTCATGCCTTATGCCGCCCTGATCCCGATGCCCTGCATTGCCGCCATCCTGTTCCAGGTGGCCTATAACATGAGCGGCTGGCGCACGGTGGTGAAGGTGGTGAAACATTCCCCCAAGAGCGACGTGGCTGTGCTGGCGGTGACCTTCATCCTGACGGTGGCATTTGACCTGGTCGTGGCTATTGTGGTGGGCTTGTCTCTGGCCTGCCTGCTGTTCATGAAGCGCATGGCGGACGTAGCCGAGGTCAAGGAGTGGAAATACATAGAGGATACCGGCGACGATCAGGGGCAGATGAAACCCGTGCCGCCCTATGTGATGGTCTATGAGATCAGCGGTCCTATGTTCTTCGGCGCGGCGGACAAGATCCCCCACATGGGATCCGGTACCCAGCGGCGCGTACTCATCCTGCGGATGCACTCCGTGCCCGCCATGGACATCACGGCCCTCAATGGCCTCCAGCGGCTCTGCCAGGAATGCTGGAGGAGCGGGATCAATGTGATTTTCGACCACGTCAACGAGCAGCCCATGTCGGTGTTCCAGAAATCCGGCCTGTTTGAGCAGGTGGGGGCGGAGAATTTCACGCCCAACATTGACGAGGCCCTGGCCAAGGCGGTGGAGCTGGAGAGCAGCCGGATTTCATGACGGCAGATTGATTGGAGGGAATGTACATGACAGAATTGGAGACGATCCGGGCGTACCACAGCGTCCGGCAGTATTTGAACAAGCCCCTGAAGCCGGACGAACTGGCGGCGTTTGGGGCCGAGGTGGACGCCTGCAACAAGGAGAGCGGCTGGTGCTGAAGGCCCAGATGATGGGGCTGAATATCTGCTGGGTGGCGCTGACGTTTACCAAAGCGATCATGTAGTACATGGACTTTATATACTTCACCCTAATGGGGTTCAATTAAATGAAACTGATAGAGGGCGGACTCGAAAGAGTCTGCCCTTACTATTTGCAGGGAGACGATACATGGCAATCACGAAAATCCTGGCCCGAAAGGGCCGACTGGATATGGGCATCAAATACGTTCTCAACGGTGACAAAACGGAGGAACAGATCCTCACCGCCCACCTGAACTGTGACCCTGGCCGGGAGCGCCGCCAGATGCTGGATACCAAGCGGGCCTACGGAAAAATGGACGGGGTGCAATATTACCACGTGATTCAATCCTTCAAACCCGGTGAGGTCACCCCGGAACTGGCGCTGGAGATCGCCAAAGAGTTTTCTCAAGAGCATCTGCCCGATTATCAAACGGTGATCGGCGTTCACGTGGATCGGCAGCACATCCACGCCCACATTATTTTCAACTCTGTCAACGCTTTTACTGGGGAGAAATACCACAGCAATGCCCAGACCTACTACAGCCAGATCCGTGCCATCTCGGACCGGCTGTGCCGGGAGCACGGGTTGTCCGTGATCATGGAGGGTCAGCCCTCCCAAGCGGTCAGTTACATCGAATGGCTCCGCCAGTCCAAGGGCCAACCCACATTTCGCACCATGCTGGAGGCGGATCTGCGTACCGCCATCGAGGGGGCCAACGATCTGGGCCACTTCTTTCTGCTCATGGAGCATATGGGGTATGAGATTTATCATGGCAACCGTCTGGGCTTCCGCCTGCGGGGACAGGACCGCTTCATGTACCCGGAACGAAAAAATCCGCTGTTCTCCGAGGACGGCATCCGGGCCGCCATCCAAGGCAACTTGGAGGCTATCGAAGCAGGGCTGCGGCCTGCGGCTGTTCGCCGTCCGGCCTATCGCCCCTATCAAAAGCACCTCAAGTGCACCGGCCTGCTGGCACTGTATGTCCACTACCTGTACGTGCTGGGCAAGGTGGGTCAGCGACGCTACCCGCCCCGGATGACGCCCCAGCTCCGCCAGGAGGTGATGAAAGCGGAGCAGTACCGGGCTCAGTTTGCCTTCCTCCGGGAAAACAACATCGCCACCCAGGAGGACATGACGGCCTTCCAGTCCCGCACAGAGGAAACGCTGGCCAACTTGACCAAGCATCGTACCATCCTCAATGTGAGGAAAAAGAAGCGCCGTAAGCTATACGACGCCCTGGCCGATGTGGAAGCACTTGCCCAAGCCCGTCAGCTTTACGAGGATGGGCTGTCCGGGATGGAAGCTGAGTTTGCCCGATACATGGACGCTGTGGCTGTGCTGGATCAGTGCGGTATCCCCAGGGAGCGGCTCACAGCAGAAAAGGCGGATATCTACGGGCAGCTGGCGGAGTTCAACCACCAGATTCGGGCTGAGCGAAAGAAGTTGGCCCTGTGCCGGGAAATCTGTTCCCGACTGCCCCAGATGGAGCAGGAAATCAATCAAATTGAAGCAAAGGAGATGATTCGAGATGACCGTAGGAGGCGGTGAGGCCGCCGACCAGATGGTGCGCATGATGCTGTCCGGAGGTGAGGTGGCCGTCCGGCTGGGCGGTTCCGCGCTGAAGAACCTGCTGGCCCTCACCATGGCGCTGGCCAAAAATAACCAGACCATTTCCGGTAAGGTGAACATGACCAGGATGCTGCGGGAAACCCGGGATCTGCGGCTGTTCCCTATGTCGCCGGAGCAGTACAAACAGTTCCAAAAGCACGCCAAAAAGCAGAAAATTTTGTTCTCCGCCATCAAAGACAAAGATGACAAAGGTAAGCTCATTGACGTGGTGCTGCCCGTTACCGAGCTGGATCGGGCCAACCTGATCTTCGAGCGGATCATGTACCAAGGCCCCGCCCGGCAGGCCCCGGAACGGGAGGAAAGACCCGCGCCCAGCCCTGAGAAGGAACGCCAGGGGCAATCCCCAGACCGGGACAAGCAGGAGCCCCAGCAGGCCCAGGAAGACCCCCAGGAGCGCCCTACCGAGCCAGCCCGCCCCATGCCCCAGGGGTCGCAGGACGGGCCCGAACAGACTCCAGACCGGTGGAGTCCTCCACCCCCTCGCTCCCGTCTGCCCGACGATCCATGGGAGATCCCGCCAAAAAAAGATTCTCGGTCGGGACGAGACTCGCGCGATACCAAAACCAGATCCTCTATACCCAACAGTTCCAGGGAGGGCGGAGCGACGAGTGAGAAGCCCTCCATCCTGGGCAGGCTCGCGGGGTACCGCGCCCAGCTGGACAGCAGGAAGCAGTCCGTTCCGACCAGGGAAAAAACGAAAGTAAAACCAAAGCTGCGATAATCAGCTTTCGGTTCCCGGCTTTTCCCAGTCGATTTGAAACAGATCATTTGGGGCACAATTCAATAGCTGGCACAGCGTCTCGATGCGCTCCAATTTGATGGATTGCGTCTCGTTATTGACCATCTTACTGAAGTTTTGATAACTCATGCCAAGCTGCTTGTACAACCAGTATTTTGTGTGGCCCTGTTGTTGGAGCAGTTCCAGTACCCGCAATTTTACCATGACTTATGCCCCCATTATCTAATGTATTAGTTAGATAATAGGCGGTTCCTCCTCTGACGGTATAGACTAAAACATTAGATGATGTTATAGTCTACATAAAAGGAGGGCCTGTTATGCACGAAACCGAACTGAGGAAACACCGCTGCTGCTTCACTGGCCATCGGCCAGAAAAATTGAAAATCCCCGAAAAAAGGCTGGCAGAACTGCTGGAAGCGGAAATCAAGCGGGCCATTGACAGCGGCCACACCACCTTCATCACCGGCATGGCAAAGGGGGTGGACATTGTCGCCGCTGAGATTGTTCTGCGCCTGCGGGCACAGGATCCACGGTTGAAGCTCATCTGTGCCCTGCCTTATCCCGGCTTTGGTCAGCACTGGTTTGGAGGCTGGACGGAACGGTTCCAGCAGGTGCTGGCCTGGGCCGATTTGGAGCGGACTATCTGTCCCGCTTTTTCCTACGCCTCCTACCAAATCAGGAACGAGTGGATGATTCGCCACTCCGACATGGTGATCGCTGTATTCAACGGGGAGCCGGGCGGGACAAAAAATACGCTGGACTTCGCAAAGAAGAATGGTGTCCAATGCGTTATCATTGACGAATAAAAATTGGAGGGGCTTCCGGCATTACCGGAGGCCCCTTACTGCGAGGTGATCATATCTGAACCAACAAAGCCGAACAGGCAGGCTGGCCGTCTGCCTGTTCCTCTATATTCCCGTGGTGTGGGCGGCGTTGCTCATTGCCCAGTCTTTGGGCGGCGGACTGCCGGATATCCTGGCCGGCCTGACAGCGGCGCTGGAAAATCCTTTCGCTGTCCGCTGGACGGATAAGAGCCTGATGTCCATCCTGATCTGCTCCGCCGCCTATGCCGCCGCGCTGTGCTATGCTTCGGCCAACCAGGGTAGAACCCGGGATGGGGCCGAGCACGGCTCCGCCACCTGGGGCAGCCCCCAGCAAGTCAATGCCATGTTCGCCCAAAAGGAAAACAAGCTGCTCACACGAAACGTCCGCCTGGGGCTGGATACCCACAAGCACCGAAGATCGCTGAACGTGCTGGTGATCGGCGGTTCCGGCGCGGGCAAGAGCCGATCATATGTGAAGCCAAACATCCTCGAGGCCAACACAAACTATGTTGTGACAGACCCAAAATCGGAGGTTTTACTCGCTACAGGCGGGTATTTGAAAAGCCAAGGTTACGATATCCGGGTTCTGAACCTGGTAAACCTGGAGGAGTCCGACGGGTACAATCCCTTCCGATATATCCGAGATGAAAAGGACGCCCTGCGGCTGGTGAACAACCTCATCCAGGCCACAACCCCTAAAAATAGCCATAATTCCGATCCATTCTGGGAGAAATCTGAGACAGCACTCCTCCAAGCCATCATCCTCATGCTGTGGCAGGAGGCCCCGGAGTACGAGCAGAACTTCTCCATGGTCATGCGGGTGCTGGAGTACGCCGAGGTGAAGGAGGAGGACGAGGAGTACGTCTCGCCGCTGGATTTGCTGTTCCAATCCATAGAGCGGGAAAAGCCGGACTGTGTAGCGGTGCGGCAATACAAAGTATTTAAAATGGCGGCCGGCAAGACTTCAAAGTCGATCCTCGTGTCCACCGCTGTCCGGCTGGCTCCCTTCAACCTGCCCCAGATCAAGGCCATCACGGACCATGATGATATGGATCTCTACACCTTGGGGAAGCAGAAGTGTGCGCTGTACGCCGTGATCCCGGACAATGACAACAGTCTGAATTTTTTAGTAAGCCTGCTGTATGCTCAGGCATTCCAGGCTCTCTACTACAGCGCCGATCAGATTTACCATGGAGCCTTGCCCCAGCACGTCCACTTCGTGCTGGACGAGTTCGCCGCCATGCCCCTCCCGGGTTTTACTCGGGAGCTGGCCACCATGCGTTCCCGCAACATTTCCGCAAGCACTATCATACAAAATATGGCACAGATCAAAGAGTTGTATAAGGATTCCTGGGAGACAATTCCGGGTAATTCGGACACAATTCTGTACTTAGGCGGCAATGAGGCGGCAACCCACAAGTACATTTCCGAGGCCCTGGGAAAGTCCACCATTGACACGAAAACCCATGGACAGACCAAGGGCCGATCCGGCTCCTACTCCACCAATTTTCAAATGAGTGGCCGCGAACTTTTGACCCCGGATGAGGTACGCGCTCTGGACAACCGGTACGCCATCCTGTTCATCCGGGGTGCAAAGCCGGTGCTGGATCTGAAGTACGAGCTCATGAACCACCCCGCCATTCGTCACACCGCTGACGGCGGCGGGCCGCCCTACATCCACCATCAAACAAAACCCGAAACCTGGCTCCCCGGTGCATCTCTGTTCGCGCCGAAAGATGCCGACATTAACAAGGAGGAAATTGAACATGAACAATCTGAAGAATAATAACAAGCTCCAGCGCCGCGCCAAGCGGCTGTACGCCCTGTGCGTCTGCTTGGCCCTCGCCATGACTGCCACCATCATGCCCGCCTTTGCCGCCGCTGGCGGTGACGATCCCCTCACCGTCGTTTCGAACCTGTCTGACTTCATATTTTCCCTGATCCGCGCCGTGGGCCTGATTTTGCTGGGCTACGGCATCCTCCAGGTGGGCCTGTCCCTCCAGTCCCACGACCCCTCCCAGCGCTCCAACGGTATGCTCACCATCGCGGGCGGTATTGTAATTACCTTTACCCGTGAGATCCTTACCCTGATCACGGGGGCGTAAAAAATAAAACCGTCTCATTGCGCCAATCAAAAATCTGCGGTATACTGCATGGAAAGGGGGGATTTAAATGGCGCATGAGGAACAGAAAGATTTCAACGCCATGCTATGTGACAGCAAGGATATGCCCAAAATCCAGGTTATCACAGACCAGAAAAGCATTGAGAAGTACGGCGGAAGCAGGATGTACTTTGCCCCGCCAATCGACTACGACACGGTGATGAAGCAGGTTCCCTTCGGGCAGGTGGTCACGGTGGGGACGATCCGGAGCTACTTTGCCCGAAAGAATGAGGCGGATTTCACCGAGCCAATCACAGCGGGCATCTTTGTGTCCATCGCGGCCTGGGCCAGTTTCCAACGCGCAGAGGATAAGACGCCTTATTGGCGGACGTTGAAGGCCAACGGGGAATTGAATCCCAAATATCCAGGCGGCGTTGAGGCGCAGAGGGCTGCGCTGGAAGCCGAGGGGCATACGATCATCCAGAAGGGTCGAAAGAATATCAGGTATTTTGTGAAGGATTTCGAGTGTGTGCTCTTTGAGTTGGGCTGAGTTCCTAACTCTCGACTATTAAGCATGAAGTATTTAACACGGGGATAGCCTGGATCGGGCTATCCCCGTACATTTTTTGCCGAATCGAGGTGATAACCATAGGAAGTGGAAACTGGATCGTGGACAACCTGAACTCCGCGCTGTCCACCTGGAACGACAAGCTGGCAGAAATTTGGACGCTGATCTCCACCAGCCCGGTGGACTTTAAAGGCGGCGGGGTGTGGTCTGTGATCGTCAACATCAACGACGGGCTGAAGGCCGTGGGTTATGCCCTGCTGGTGCTGTTCTTTGTCATGGGCGTGGTCAAGACGATGGGGAGCTTTGCGGAATTACGAAAGCCGGAGCAGGCACTCAGGTGCTTCGTCCGTTTTGCCTTGGCCCAGGCCGCCGTCTCCCATGGGATGGAACTGATGACGGCCCTGTTCAGCATTGCGCAGGGCATGGTATCCTCCATCATGAGCTCCTCCGGGCTGTCCGCCATGACGACCACCACGCTGCCCAGCGAAATGGTAACCATCATTAAAAAAGTGGGCCTTATAGAAAGCATCCCACTGTGGGCGGTGACCCTGCTGGGATCGTTGTTCATCTGGGGCCTGTCGCTGGTCATGATTTTGACCGTTTATTCCCGCTTTTTTAAGCTCTACATGGCCACCGCTATCGCGCCCATTCCCATGGCCAGCTTCGCGGGACAGCCCTCCAGCAGTATCGGCATTGCCTTTTTGAAAAGCTATGCCGCTATCTGCATGGAAGGCTGTGTGATCGTGCTGGCCTGCGTGATTTTCTCGGCGTTTGCCTCCACGCCGCCCGCCCTCGGGGACAGCTCCATGGCGGCAGCCACCATTGTGTGGAACTACGTGGGCGAGCTGGTGTTTAATCTGCTTGTGCTGGTTGGCGCCATCAAAATGAGCGACCGGCTGATCCGGGAGCTGATGGGGCTGGGATAATTTTGGAAGGAGTTGATCTATCGTAGAAGTCCGTATCAACAAAGAAGTCCGAGACTATCAGGAGAGCCTGTTTTTCGGGCTCTCCCTGCGGCAGCTCATTTTCGCCCTGCTGGCCGTGCTGGTAGCCGTGGGCGTGTATTTCGGCCTGCGGGGCATGGTCGGAACCGGCGAGATCGGCTGGATGTGCGTCCTGGCGGCGTTCCCCTTCGCCATGGGCGGTTTTTTCACATACAACGGCATGACGTTCGAAAAGTTCCTCGTGGCCTTCATCCGATCCGAGCTGCTGTACCCCAAGAAGCTGGTGTTCCGTTCGGAAAACTTGTACGCCAAGGCCCTTGAAAATTCAAGCATAAAGGAGGCACTGAAACTTGATTAAAACCCTGCAAAACGCGCTGAAACAGGATCGGGAGAGCTTCGAAATCCCCCAGTCTGTCCAGGATGC
>JAAVHT010000084.1 GCA_014799565.1 Clostridiales bacterium | reverse complement strand
TTCACACCGGTGACAGCATAGGTGCGGGTGCCCAGGGCGGTAGTGAGGGTGATGATGTCGCCGGACTTCAGGGTATGGATCTTGCCGAAGTCATTGCGCACACCGCGATTGTGCCCAGCGATTGCGATGTTGCCATTCCAGATGCTGGTGCCCTCAAAGTGTCCCGCGCCCTTCAGCAGAGGGGCGCTGCCAGTGCCCTCGTACACATCCACCGTCAGGCCGATGGAAGGGATCTTCAGGGTACCCAGACTGCCGTTGGAGTAGTACAGATTGCTGGTGACCTCAGTGAAGGCCACGGTCTGCCCGCCCGTGGAAACGCCGCCGCTCACGGTGGGGAAGCCAGAGCTGTCCACAGAAATACTGGTGCTGTCGGCGGGGTAGCCGCTGTTGGAGACGTCCACCGAAGTGCCGCCATCAGGATTGCCCACGCTGCCCACCTGGTTGACCAGCCCGCCGCTGAGAGCGCCGGGAACCAGATTGGGGGTGAGGTATTCGCCGGAATTGGGCAGATAGCTGGTGGGGGTACCAAAGCCGGGCGGAATCAGGGCGGTGTTCTTGGAACGGTTCACGTTGGGGTTCTCCCACTCGTAGATGGTGTCGTCGCTGGTGGGCTGGCCGAACAGGTAATCGTCCGCGCCGTCAATGGTGTACTCCAGCGCGTGAGCCGGGGCCACACACAGGGCACACAGCATAACGGCGGACAGGATTGCGCTCAGTTTGCGTTTGGTATGCTTCATAGGCTGGTTATCTCCTCCTGATTTTTTTGAGTGCGAAGGCCCCGCCGAAGACCAGGATGAGCACCATGCCAACCATCATGACCGGGGTCTTGACCTCAGCCAGATTGAAGTAGGAGGAAGGCTCATCGGAATTGGCAGGCTCGCTGGAGTCGTTGGAATCATTGATCTCGGACGCGCTGGAGTCGCCCGGGTCTTTCATGCTGCCAAAGGTGGCGGTGTAGGTCACGATCTGGCAGTCTGTCTTGGCCACCTCGCCGACGTAATTGGCGGTGACCGTGTAGCCGGTGGCATAGCGGCTGGTACTGGAACCGGTGTATTTGGCAGTGGCGGTGTAGTGGGTGACGATGCCGCCCTCGCCATCGGTGCCCTCGGAGCTGGACCATTGCACATCGGCCAGGTTCAGGGTATGCCCATTGTCGGTGATGGTCTTGGGCACCAGGGAGACGTCCGCGTCAGACAGGTTAGGGTAGGTACGGGTGGCGGACAGGGTAGAGGTCTTGCTGGCGTAGCCGTCCGTGGTGACCTGGACGCTGGTGTGGTCCAGCCGCAGAGTGCCGGTGTAGCCGTCCTCGGTGGTGAACTCCATCTCAGCGTCCAGCCGCTGGAGAATGGCGTCCATCTTGTCCGTGTCGCTGGCCAGGGTCACTGTCTCGGTGTGAGTCTGGGTGTCCACGCCGATCTCGTCCTTGCGCACCATGTCCAGCAGGTAGTACAGCCGCCCGTTGCGGATGAAGTCCTCGGTGGGGATGCCGCTGGGGTCGTCACCCAGCGACAGCTGGTACACCTTGTCGATGCGCGGTTCGTCAAAGCTGCCATAGGTGTACTCCTCCACCTTGACGGGGTAATAGCAGCTCTGCTCCGGCTCCGCCTTGGGGGCGGGAGACTCAGCGGCCAGGGCAGGGAGTGCCCCGGCTGCCATCAGGGCCAGGACACACACAGCGGATAAAATACGTTTCATTTTGATTGCCTCAACTTTCTCATTAGATTTTCCTGGAATAGTCATGATTTAGATGTTACCGCCCCCTTTCCCGGGGCGGCCCGCGCTGCTGGAGGTACTCGTTCCAGTCCTTCCCTTTGGCTGGAGTCCGGGTGGACACCTTCAGCCCACGGCTCTCATACTCCGCCCGCAGCTTCTCCGTAGCGATCCGGCCCGGATCGTCCGCGTCCAGGCACAGCACCACATGGCGCAGGTGGGGATTGTCCCGCAGGTAGGTGTTCAGCCCTCCCTCATAGAGTCCGCACAGGGCTACAGCATTGGATCGGGCCTCCCGGTGAAGAGTGCAGAAGCTCATCAGGTCGATGGGGGCCTCGAACACCAGCACCCAGGGGACGGCAGGGTCGCAGGGGATCGGGAAGGCCACGCTCTTGTCGCTGCCCAGCACATCCCGTTTGAAACTGATGCCATCCTTGTCGTAGGTGCCTCGTTTGCTGGCGAACCTGGGCTGGCCGGTATTGTCCCGCCCTACGAAGACGCAGTTGTGATATTTGGCATCCTCGTACAGCAGACCGGCATTGAGGAAGGATCGGATCACCTGGGGCGCGATACCCCGCTTGCGCAGGTAGGCGAACACCCGGCGGTTGTCCTCGTTGGCCGGGGGCAGGGCGAACTCGGGCTTTTCCTCCTCCACGACCGGGCGGCGGGGCCTGGGGGAATCTCTTGCCCGCCCATTGAAGTCCAGCAGGTACTCGACCGCCGCCCGGAAGTCCTTCCCCTCAAATGTCTGGAGAAAGGTGATGGCATCCCCACCGGTGCCGTTGGAGTACCGCTTCCAGTTGCGGCGGTCCTTGATGCGGATACTGTCCATTTCCCGGGTGGTGTAGTACCGGCCCAGCCGCTTGAGCGAATAACCCAGGTGCTCCAGCAGATCAGGCAGGTCTGTGTTTTTGGCGATTTCCATTTCTTCATCAGTGAATTTCCGGAAATCCTCCGGGTTTGTTTTCCGTCTCGTGCTTTTTCACCTCCTTATTTTGGGAGAAACGCAAAACAGCCCGGGAGGGCGTCCCATAATTTAGGGCGCTCTCCCGGGCTGTTCAGTATTTTTGCTTTCGTTGTTTTGACGGGCTGCTGAAGCCTTGCGGGGCTTGATTTTCTTCCGGCTGCGGCTGGTAATTTTTTGTTATGTATACCCTATCTTGTGGAAAACGGGGAAAGTACCACTATGGCTTGAATGACTGGGGGCCAGAGTGGTATACTGTCTAAAGCTGATGAATTTCAGGGGAGATGGAGATTATGGTGTTTGTCTGCGATCACTGCCACTTTGAGATGGAGGCTGTGGCCAAGCCCTGCCAGTGTCCGGACTGTGGGAAGCTGAACCGCATCCGCGCTGCTACGGCAGATGAGAGCCGGGCGTTCCAGGCCCGGAAGCTGGAGGACGTCTGGCGCGACGTGGCGCCTGTCCTGGCTGGCTGAGACAACGAAAAAAGCCCCCAGCGGCATCCCGTTTTCAGGTTGCCACTGGGGGCTTCACGCTGTCTCTGTGCGGTTGTGGAGCGGGAGGCCGTCACGCTGGGCCACAAAGGGGCCGACACCGCGTTTCACCTCTCTGGTGGGGCACGGATGCCACCCGGACCGCAGGTGGTCACAAACGGCTTCAAACGGGCCGACGCTGGTTTTAGCCGAAATCGGCCAGGGCCACTCCGAAGAATGGCCCTGGCCGGTTTAAGTGCTGGTCATTGTGATTGTTGCCGGGGTCTTACTTGTTCTCGGCGGCCTCTGCGTCCTGGGCCTCGCGCTCGGCTTCCTCCAGGGCCGTCTCGATGAGCCCCAGCACGAATTCCCGCTGGGTGAGCTTGCGCCCGGTGCGGGCAGTCTCCCGCTCCAGGTGGGCTTTGATGCGCTGGAAAAGGGTTTCATCGATCTGGAAGGCCATGGTTCTGGTGTTGTTGTTCGGCATAATTTCGTTACCCCCATTTTCTTTCATTTTGAAGTATTCGGTCAACAAGTTGGTAATGTACTGGGCGGTGGTGAGGCCCGATTGCTCTTTGGCTTCGCAGACGCGCTGGTGCAGGTCGGTGGGGATCTGAGCACAGAGATTCTTTGTGGCTGCCATGGTGTCCGTCTCCCTTCATTTGATTGTGAAGCCAGTATAGCCGAAAGCTGATGATAAAGCTATTACCATAACCACCAAGGAATGGCGAACAGACCAAGCATAAGTACCAAATGGAACAGACTGTCTTGAAAAGGCAAAACTGGCCAGGGTCTGCTGTGCTTTCAGCAGATCCTGGCCGGTTTAATTGGCATTTTTCTCTTTGTCTGATACTCCATCTTTGATTTCCAAAATGTCCTCAATCGGGATGGTGGTTCCATCGGTAAAGATCAGCCGCCCTTCGAACGGGTTCAGTTTCTTCACCGCCCCCAGGGCAGTGACATAAGCCCCGCCGCTCTTTCTGCCGTCCGGCAGGAAGTAAGTGAAGGCTGCTTCGTTGCCGGTAGCTGCCAGAAAATGCAGCTTATCGTCCAGCACCGCTTTCTCCTCCTCGGTGAGCTCCGCCTTTTCCCCGGTGATCCGGGCTGTTTCCTGGATAGCTTCCCCATAGCCCGTCAGGGCTTGGAACGGGGTAAACTGAGCTGCCCGGTCGATCATAGGCATACGGGGATGCCTGGGTGATGTGGGGTGGGGCAGCTGAATGATGTCGTCATAGGCTCCCATTACGCTTTATGTCCCCCTATTCTCCCGTTCCGGTCAGCAGCGGTGGCTCCATCTACCAGGTTGGTGCCCTTCAGAATGGCGTTCTTGCCGAATTTGCTCTTAATGCCCAGCATAGTCTCCTGGAGCTTTTTCTCCCGGGCCAGCGCCGCTTCATCCGCAGCCTTCTTTGCCTGGACGGCCTTTTCATCGGTGAACAAATCCAGCTGCTCCATGATGGGCGAGGGGGAGGCTGAACCCTCCTCCGCCACCCGGTTGGCAGTGAGGTACAGCCGCCGAATCAACAGATCTTTGTTCACGATGCGGTCAAACAGCTCCAGTATTGCCGCGGTGATGCGTTTGGCGGAGGCGGTATACTCGTCCAGATTGGCGGTACCGTGGGCGTGCTTGGGGATTTGTCGCCCGTAGCGGTCGGTGGTCACTGCACCCGTGTACCGTTTCCTGCGGTCAGAGTCCCGCAGATTGTCGATGTCATATCCCACAGTGAGTGTAAGCTGATTGGTCACCAGCCGCTGGCCCAACAGATCCAGCGCCAGCTGATCCGCCATCTCCCAAGCCACCATCCGGGCCTTGTCGAAGTCATAGGGACAGGTAAGCACTTGGCCGGAGCCTACGCTTTTCGCTTCCGGCTTGTATGCCTTGATGTCCGCCATGGTGACCGGCTCATAACCCCAGGCATGGTCGATGAGCAGCTCCGCGTTGACACCAAACATCCGGTAAAGCAGTTCTTCATTGTAATAGTCGGTGGGTTTCCCGATGGAACAGCGGGCAATATCGCCCATGGTGAACAGCCCCTGCGCTTCCAGCTTTGTTGCGTAGCCCCGGCCCACCCGCCAGAAGTCGGTGAGGGGACGGTGCTCCCAGAGCAGCTTACGGTAACTCAGCTCGTCCAGCTCGGCGATACGCACACCACTCTTATCCGGCCTGGTGTGCTTGGCCCAGATATCCATGGCCACCTTTGCCAGGTAGAGGTTGGGGCCGATGCCCACTGTGGCGGTGATGCCGGTGGTGTCCAGCACGTCCAGCACGATTTTCCGGGCCAGCTCCCTGGGGGTGAGCTTGTATGTGGGCAGGTAGTTGGTCACATCCATGAGCACCTCGTCGATGCTGTACACGTGGATGTCACTGGGGGCCACGTACTTCAGGTACACGTTATATATCTTGGTGCTCCACTCAATGTAATGGGCCATCCGGGGCGGGGCTGCCAGATAGTCCAGTGCCAGTTCTGGATGTGACTTCAGCTCCGGGTCGTCCCAGGACGAGCCAGTGAATTGTCGTCCCGGCGCTTTCTGCCGGCGCTGGGCGTTCACCTCCGCCACCTTCTGCACCACCTCAAACAGCCGCGCCCGCCCGGAAATGCCGTAGGCTTTCAGCGAGGGGGAAACCGCCAGACAAATGGTTTTTTCCGTCCGGCTTTTGTCCGCCACCACCAGGTTGGTGGTCAGGGGATCCAAACCGCGCTCAATGCATTCCACCGAAGCGTAAAAACTTTTCAGATCACAGGCGATATAAACCCTGTCCGGCATAAGCTCTCCTCCTCTCTGGCATTGGTGTGAACTGACTTCAGTATACACCACGAAAAACGATTTGTCCATATGTTCGAGTGTGGAAATGCAGTCAAATATTTGTTCTTCATTGTCGGCGGTGCTTCCGTGCTCCCAAACCTTTATGTTTGGTTGCTTTCGCAACCATACTGGCGACAAAAAATGTGAATCTCCATATCGGAATATAGTTACTTGCCATGGACAGACATATGCAGAATTGCCATAATGGAGAGACCTTTTAGAAAATGGAGGCTTCATTATGCAAACATTGTCATCGCTAATTGCCAATTATCTTGAAACAGGTCAGCATGAAAAACAACTATCACCAGATACGATAAAGGCTTACCGTATTGACCTAAAGCAGTTTTCGTACTTTACGAAAGATATGTGGGCAGACAAAGATATGTTGGATCAATACATCAAATACCTCAATCAACATTTCGCTCCGCGTTCTGTCAAACGCAAACTGGCAAGTGTACGCGCATTCTATCATGAGATGGAGATATTGGGAGAACTGTCAGAGAATCCTTTTGACAAACTTCACATCCGCATCCATTCGCCGCAGCAGCTACCACGGATCATTCCTGAGCAAATCGTACAGTCACTCTTGCAAAGTGCTTATGATGCCTATACACCGGGGTGCCGGGAAGTTCTTCGGGATATCATGGTGCTGGAACTCCTGTTTAGTACCGGGCTTCGGGTGTCGGAACTATGTGCATTATCACTGGACACCTTCCTGTTGAGTGAGAGTGGATTGAGGCTTTTGGTCAAAGGGAAGGGCCGGAAAGAGCGTATACTTCAAATTACAACACCGGAACTGCTTCAAATTACGAAAACATATTGTGATATGTTTTCTAAAGAGATCCAAGAGCAAGGAGCTATTCTATTTAATCGGCGAGGATGTCCCCTTTCACCGCAGTCGGTTCGACGAATTATCAACAAGTATTTGAGTCAAATTGATGCGTCCAGCCATGTAACTCCCCATATGTTTCGCCATACGTTTGCTACATCACTTTTAGAAGCTGGAATGGATATACGATACATTCAATCTCTACTGGGACACAGTTCCATCTCTACCACGCAAATCTACACTCATGTAACTACTCGGCAGCAAACCCTGCTGCTGGCTGAAAAGCATCCAAGGGGTAAAATGACGTTCTCTCTATGATGATAGCCAAAGGCCACCAGATATCTGGTGGCCTTTGGCTATTGACAGATAATAAGCAATTATCCTTGCTGCAATAGTTTAGAAGGCTTCAAAGGCAGGTGAATCAGTTTGCCGAACCCAAATGCCGTTGAGAAAATGTTAGGACAGGATACTGCATATGCAGAACTTACAGGCAGTGCATCAATAAGGCGGAGTTGCATTGTTGCATCTGTCGGGCAAGGAAAACACTACTTAATCGAAAAGTTATCGCAATATTTTTTCAAAAAAGATGGTCTTTGTGTGCTGCGAATGTCAGCGAACGTTTCCCCTTCTGGCCAAAAGCAAGATTTTGCGCCGTTCTTGGCCATGCTCACCGCTGAAGAAAAACTCACGGCAGTAAATATGACCAATTGGGGAAAGAGTTTCGCTGAATTACTTCCTTATATTGGAAAAGCCGTCTCAAAAATAGTGGATCGGAAAAAAGTGTATCCGGCCATATATAGCAACACGGAAATAGAACTCTTGATGCGATTGGAGCGCATGATTGCTCACAGACCTGTCCTGCTCATCTGTGAAGAAATTGACCGTTTCGATCAGCCCTCTGCCCAATTTTTGCGCAAACTTCTAAGCTGTAGCGGTGATGTGCTCGGGAAAAACGTTCGCTTCATCTGCACAAGCTGTTCGGAAGGAGCGCTGTTTCCAGCGGATATATTTGACCGATGCTTTCATCTCTGCTGTGTCCAGATGGACCAAATGAATACACTATGGGAAACACTTGTACCACGGCAGCCAGTTGAGGAAGAACTTCTCCGAAAAATCCACCTGCTCTCCGGGGGCAACATTGGCATCATGCTCCAACTGATTCACTTAGTCACAGGTAATGATGCGGATTCAATTTATGGCAGCTGCGCTTACCGTGATATTATGCTCCAACGGTTACAGATATTGCTTGACGAGTTCAGATATGATCGCGCAGTATGCTTGCTGGACCGTGCTTCGCTCATCGGAGAGCGCTCTTACAAAGAGCTGCTCCGCCTATTTACAAAATATGAGCCCGTTGCGTTTTCGGAGAGCATAAGGGCTTCTGTAAATGGAGGCGTACTGCAAGAGGAGCCTTCCATGGTCTCGTTTACAGACCACGCTACATGGCAGGCATTCCATGCGTTTAATCAAAAGAATCGGCAATTCCACTATGAACTGGCACATTGCATAAAGAAGCTGACACCCTCTAACTTTTCCTACATTGGTGACGAACTGCTCTTAGCCGACCAGGAGCAAGAGGCCGCCAGCTGCTATGTCCTTGCTGCATTGAACTATTATCATTTCTACCGCATACAACCAGAACTGCCAGATTCGCAAATGAATTTGATCAACAAATTCTCTTTGCGGGATGCGTACCGGGAACTGCTGGCGCTTTTTCATGACTATTTTGCAGGACACTTTTCCAAAGTGATCAGCACACCATTCCATTTTAAAGACACTCTTTTACAGTTTGAAGCCGAATATGTTAAGGCGCTTGCTTATATCAATGGATATTTAAGCCTTTCCGCGTACAAACAGGCGCTCACGCTTTTGGAAAGCTGGCTGGAAGATCAGCAGTTTTATACGGAGAACCCCTATCAGTGGATGCGCGGAGCCTTGCTGGCGTTAGGGGCAAAATATGAATTGCATGACAAATCCATGCCGGATCTAATCAAATGGATCGAGAAGACAAAGCGGCAGTATCCTAATGATCCCGGAATGGAATGGCTGGAACTTGATTTCCTGTCAAAATGCAATTACTGCTATAGCATTGATACAGCGTACCACTATGTGAAGTCTGCAGTTGAAACACTGAAACGGTATTATGCCAGGCTTCCGAGCGGATATCCGTATTATCGCGCCTTGGTTAATGCTGCCGCCAATTCCCTCGTTCTTGGAAAATATGAAGAAACCCTCCAATATTCCAAAGAAGCACTTTTGTTGGAAGAGCAGAACGGTTCTTTATATGGAGTGGTGGATGCGCTGACCAACAACGTAATGATTGCTAGCCTGCTTTACGACCCCTCTGGTTGGGAAAAACACTCAGAGCTATGCATTCGGGAACTAAAACGGCTGGAGGAGCTCGCAGAAGAAGACGTTATCACGTCGATTTTACTTCGCAATAACATCGCAGTCATGTTGTGTTACTGCGGGAAATTTGAATCGGCTATCAATGAGCTCAGTTCCCTGCGTCACGAACTGCTGTGCCTTAATGATGTTGACGATTATTACTTATATGTAATTGGCAGCAATGAGTGCATATTGAATACCCTGCTGGGTCGAAGGGAGTTTGACTGGCAGGATTTCGACACATTGTGTCAGCTGCGGCCACTGGACTTAGATCACGCATATTTCGCCGCCCGGAACCAGTATATCAGGGAAAATATTGCCCATGTAGTTCTATCACGACCCTGGAGGAACGATTTTGATACCCAGAAGGTAGGTCCAGCATGGAGCTTTTGGGGCAAATGGTTGATTTTCAGCGATATTCAGATTTGGAGTGATTGAACCATGCGTTTCCCAGCAGGATACCAGCAAGTTCTTTTTGATTGAATCCCAGTAGTTCAACACTTTTCAGGAATGACCCAGATGTATTGATATCCGGATCATTATTGATATCAAATGGGAAGAAAGAACCATCTTCCCCGACGCGAAAGTCGATCCGCATATATCCACTTAAATCTAAGACATCTATGATCCGCTGAGCGCAGCATCTTATTTTTTCTGCTGTTTCTGGCATGACCTGTCTAAAATCATAAGACGTGTAATTGTCAAAGTAAATTGAGTCGTAGTCGAAGAACCCATTTGAAAAATATCGCTGCGTACCATCTGCCAGCCCTACTGGCGGCAGCGCCACTCGGAATGCAGGGTTCACTAAAATTGGCACCTCAACTTCAAAGCCTTCTATGAATTCCTGGGCAATGACCGGCTGTTGATAATCGTGTTCCAGCTGGGCTGCTTTTCGGCTCAGATTGGTTCCATCATTCACCATGACACAATCGGCGGACAGTCCGATGCTGGCACATTCGTAATTCAGCTTTAGGATATATTTCTTTCCCTCGTCCGGGGCTTGGAGCCATGTTCCGCGATGGTAAACGCAGGAGCCAGGTACCGGGATACCGTTTCCCCTTAAAATAGAGGTCCACTGATGTTTGCTTGAACACATAACACCTGCTGTTGCCTCTGCACCCAAATGGGGAAGACGGAAAATATCACACAGGGTTGGAAGTAAAGCATCTTTGCCCCGGCCAATTCCCCGTGCACTAGTCTCAAAGACGATTGTTGGTTCTACACGCAGCCTGTGGTCACAGTAATCTCTTAAAAACGCCTCAATGTCGGTATAAATTTCCAAATAGTCACAGTAATACCGAAAGTTCTTGACCAACTCGTCCAATTCCAGGCGGGAGAGATAACTGGTGGACACTGAGTGCAGTGGATAATCAGATGCTCTGCACTCAGTGCCTTTTATTGTTGCAATGATGAACAGCCGTGTGTTCGTGCGGTTCTCCTCCGCGCACCGAACCAATTTTTGCAGATTTTCGGTTAAATGTCCATAATCCATTCCGCTTTCCCCCCTGACAAATACCATGTATCACTGGGCGATAGATAATTGCTTATTATCTGTCGATAGTAGTTTGCATTATCTGGCAAAAAATTTCAGTCTATAAAGGACAGATAGTAGCGTTGTATAGTATGCAGACATACATCTGTAAATCATCCATTAATCCACTCAGCTGGAACCAATTTCTGATTTGTGTCACGCCATCTCTCAACTAAGTGTACTCCTTCTACTTCTCCCCAAACATCTTCGTCTGCATGTTCCACAACGATAATTTGAACTTTTGATCCCATATCCTGCAAGGCTTTTGACATAGCTTCAAACACCTTACGGACTGCTAATTTGTCTTCATCGGATACAATATTTAAACGCTTATCATCTTCCGCATCTTGGCGCAGACCAAGTTGAGGGAAATAGACCTGACTTGGTTGGTCAAAAATCACGAAATTGGGCACAGATACTGTCGCCCTATTCTGGAAGAAGCACTGAAATGATAGAACTGTAGCCACATGGTAGGCAAGCCAGTTTGAGGCGCTGCCAATCTCCCAAAGATAGTCTTCTCTACCAGTTTTATTTTTAATTCTGACGGTTAAATCTTTTATTATGAAGTCTACAGGATCATCTGGGTGTTCTGTATCCAAGTAAGGAACAATATCTCCCATTTTTTGGCTAATAAATCTTAACGCTGTCTCTTGCTTTTTCCGCAGTTCATTCTCATTGACTTTATCCGACAATTCTTCTATACGAGCATTGACTTGGCTTAATTGAGATTCCAGTTGCTCGTCTTTACCCAAGCGTCTGTATGTTTCGATAGACGCTTCAAGTCTGCCAAGGAATCGCGATACGGCAGATCGGGTATATTTCTGGTCGGAAGATTTTACATACAAGTTGTCTTCTTCTTGAATTCTTCGTTGAATTGCCTTGAGCTTTTCTGCTTCTCGACTAATCTCTGTTTCTACGGATGCCAATTCCCGCTCAAATGCGGCTGGTATAGTTTTCATGTTTCCAGACGATTGCTCGATTGCCTCAATCGCATTACACAACTTGTCCAACACTTCAGCCGGACTATCATCATCCGATTGACTTAATGGTGGCATTTTGTCTGGATTTACCATGGATCTGAGCCAGGAGGAGATTTCAAGGCGCTGTAACTGAATCTGTAACGCATGATCATATTTAGACATGGAATTTTTAAGCATAGACATTTCATTCTGCCGTCTTTGTAAAGCAAACAGGCGGGAAGAAATCTGTTGCTCTTCATTCCTCAATTTAGCCAATTCTGCAGAAAATCCTTGAATCTGCACATTTTGAATCAAGGTATCATTGTCTGATTTATTCACAATCAATCCGAGTTGATCGACCTGCTCTTCAAATGTACTGTGCTCCGATGGCGTATACTGGGTTAATCCTAACTCTTTTGCATGGGAAAGCCAGCCGAAAACTTCCTGCTTCCACATCTCCGAAACATCTTTAATCGTATCAATGTCCCGTTGCAATCTGTCCCGCTTTTTCTTTAGGCGGTCTAATTCCTGCCGTGCAGCCAAAACCTCAGGGGTGACCGCTCCCAATACATACGGAAAGATATTGATCAATCTTTGGCGATGTTCAGTTGCGTCTGTCTTGTAAAGCAGAACATCCGCATTTGCAATAATATTCTGCGGCTGAAAAAGAAACGCCATGAAGTCCCGATAAGACGGCCTCGCTGAAAAGCTGATACCCGCTGGGTCCATGTCTAGAAAGGACATAGAAAACAGTTCATTGAGAGTATTTTTGACTGCATCTGCGGTGGTATTTGCTTCAATATGCTGGGGGATATCAATAATGTCATTTCGCGTTATATACATCTCGCCTGTACTTACCTGAGTGCCAGGCTCTCTGCGGCACAGAAGAAGTTGTCCATCTTCTAAATTGAACAGAACACCAAACCACTCACAGGAATTGCGGATAACATCAACTGGAATCTGGCATTTATTGGAACACAAGCAGTAGTCAATAATTGGAATGATGGCGGATTTTCCGGTTCTTGAAGCCCCTGTAATGATGTTAATTTTTCCATCGGCAAAGGGAATCCGCCGATAGGAAAACTCATCCCGCTTAGGCCACAAGATGATAGAGTCAATTGAAAATTTCATATCAGAACCTCACCTTTAGCAGATTGCATATTTCCAAAAGACTGAGTTCCGCACACCATCCTCCCATTTTTTCCGAGACACTAAGTAACCTTTTTGTAGGGCTGGACAGTCCAGAACGGTTCCTTTGTCTAAGCGGGAAAACATATGCCGTATCAAAATTCATGGAATAGAGATTTGCGGCCATCCCGATGTTGAAGGATTGCAAAGTCAGTTCCCGCATAGAGAGCGCAGCATTATTAACAGACAGTAGCTGATCATTCGAAAAGCCTTTGAACAGCTTCTCTGACACTTTGCTGAATCCGCTCGCCTGCTGGGTACCTCTGATCACCATGCAGAGATCTTCGCGGAACACAATTGGTAGGACAACGAACAGCAGCGGGAAAGGAACGGACTTGCAATCACACTTATAATAGCCACAAATAAATCTCCATAAGATAGCAGCACCGATTGCTGGATTCTGAACATTGGAGATTTCACGGTCAAACTGCTTCACTATCGTCGTTTGCCTCCCTTAATAGCTGAATATAATCTGGATGCCAACCAATTGTGGGCTGAGATTTTGGCTCATTGGAAAGGGAATATAGACACCCGGGTCCAAAAAATGGCGGAACTTCGCAACCTTGTAGACGCATAGGCAGTACTCCACTGATACAAGTACTATAAGTCAGTTCCCCCACACTTATAGCACCACCAGGTGTATTCTTGGCAATTCTCCTTTGCGCTTTCCACAAGCGAATTAGGCCATCATTGTAGTCATGCATGCTATCTTGGGTAATGAGACCTTTATTTGCCCATTCAATTTTTTCCGTACGTGACCTGAGAAAATCACCAGCAGCCTCAAATAAGTCGGTGTAATCCAAGCCGATAAACTCAAGCTGCCGTATATAGGTAGATCTGCCTTGAATCTCTTTAAGTTTCTCACTATCTTCCGGCAGAGTGGAGACAGCTGATAATATGTGATTGCAATCGTACTTTCGAGTCTGCGCTCTCAACTCATCTAAATATTCGGACACTAATAAATAGGCTGGCATATTCTTTTTAATCTGATTGTGAATCTCTTCGTTAACCCAGCCAAGCATATGTAGGAATAGCTCGTTCGTGTATTCTACTGGAATAGGCTGGGCATTAAAGCGTTCTCTTAATTTCTCATCATAATCGCCTGAGTGCAAGTCTACTGTAAATCGTTTAATTACATCTAAGACAGCCGACTCATTTTCTTGTGAGAAACAATACTCGGTATACGGTTTCAATGAATCTGAAACCTCTTTGGGTGCTTTGGGGTCACCGCAAATTTCCAACTTCGCGGCCTTTAAGGCTGCCTTTGCCTGTTGAATATCTGCAGCGTTATGAAACAGCTGAGCAATTGTACCTGTATTCAACTTATGGGCAGCCACAATAACAAACTTGAGCGTTAGCGCCTTCCCATTGAAAGAACCAGAAGATATATACATGCTCCAATTGTAGATCGTTTTCCAAAACACAATAGATCTGTTTGCCAGAGGATTATTTCCTGAGAGGACACTCTTTATCTGCTCGGCAACAACAAAGTTCCCTTTCTCGGTGGCAACATCATCGTATGCTTCTACACTCACAATACGATTGGTGTCATAGGATATCAAGTCAAACAGGGCATGACGCGTCTGGAGCAAATATCCCTCTAACTTGTCCGGAACATGCGTGCGATCTTTCATGACAATTATCCTCTCACAAATACCTCTCGTTTATTTGGCGGTATCTAGATTGAGTTCTCCTATTTCAATAAAACTTACTATTTATTAACAGCTTACAACATTTTTATCCAAATATCAACCCATAATATGAAGCGCCTAGAGATTTATTCGAAAAGCATATTGTTTCTGACTGAGAAAAAAGAAATCCCAAGCACACAGCAAGATAAGGTACAATAAGTTGCGCAAATTGAAAAAGGGATAAAAAGAGACATAGTTTGCAGTCTCATGTAGAATGGAGTTGGGGAACCACATTCAGGAAGGAGACAGCAAACCATGTCAGAAAAGATTGTACAGCTAAACGAGGACGTAATCAAGGGGCAGTTGAAAGAATTAGTGCGGGGCAGCGTAGAGGAAACGCTGAACGAGCTGCTGGAACAGGAAGCAGAAAAACTGACACAGGCAGCACGGTATGAGCGCAACGAGACCCGGCAGGGATATCGCAGCGGGCACTATGATAGGAACCTCACCACGACATCAGGGGAGGTAACACTGCACGTTCCCCGCCTGAAGGGTGTCTCGTTTGAAACGGCTATCATCGAACGATACCGGCGGCGGGAGAGCAGCGTGGAGGAAGCGCTGATCGAAATGTACCTGGCAGGAGTATCGGTACGGCGGGTAGAGGATAACACAAAAACACCATGGGGGAGCAAGGTGTCTCCGGCAACCATCAGTGAACTGAATAAGAAAGCATATGTGCACATAGAAGCATGGCGCAACCGGCGTTTGCAGGGTGGGCGGTATCCTTATGTTTATGTGGATGGTATCTATCTGCGGCGGAACTGGGGCGGGGAGTTTGAAAATGTTGCGATTCTGGTGGCGATTGCAGTAAATGAGGACGGATATCGGGAGGTCTTAGGTGCCGCAGAGGGCATGAAAGAGGACAAGGCCAGCTGGATCAGCTTCTTCCAGTGGTTGCGTGGCCGTGGTCTGGATGGCGTAAAGCTCATCGTGGGAGACAAGTGCCTGGGTATGCTGGAAGCCGTGGGAGAGGTTTTCCCGGACGCCAAATACCAGCGCTGTACCGTCCATTTTTATCGCAATGTGTTTTCTGTAGTCCCTCGCTCCAAGGTGAAGCTGGTGGCTAAAATGCTCAAGGCGATCCATGCCCAGGAAAGCAAGAAGGCCGCCCGTGAAAAGGCTGAACTGGTGATCACCCAGCTGCGTGAGATGAAGCTGAAGGAGGCAGCAAAAAAGGTCCAGGACGGTGTGGAGGAAACATTGACCTATTGCGAGTTCCCCTACGAACACTGGACGCGAATCCGCACCAACAATGTGATCGAGCGGCTCAACCGGGAGATCCGCCGCCGCACCCGGGTGGTGGGCACTTTCCCGGATGGCAATTCCGCCCTTATGCTGGTCTGCGCCAGGCTTCGCCATGTCGCTGGTACCCAGTGGGGCAACAAGAAATACATGAACATGAAGCATCTGGAGACTGCCTTCGACGACACCTCCATTGCCGGCTGATTTCATTCTGACCTGAGCCTGCAAACCTTTTTGCGCATATTTCTTGACAGTACC
>JAAVHT010000083.1 GCA_014799565.1 Clostridiales bacterium | reverse complement strand
CCGAAGAGATGATGGCCTACACCAAGAACAACATCCTGATCCAGTCCGCTCAGGCCATGCTGGCTCAGGCCAACCAGGTGCCCCAGGGCGTGCTCCAGCTGCTCCAGTAAGAAGCTGTCACTTCCATATCAGGCACATGACCCAACGCAAAAACGGGGGCGGGCTTTCGGCCCGCCCCCGTTTCCTCTTTCCGATTGCGGGCAAATGACATCTGCTCTCAACTGCAAACCTGAGGGTTAAGGGCAAATTTGATTTGCCTGCGCTGAATCATGGCTTTGAGAGGGTGAGACCATGCGAATCCAGCACAACTCCATAGCTGCCAACAGCTATTCTCAATATAGGAAAAATGTGTCCGCCCAGTCATCCGCGCTGGAAAAGCTGTCCTCCGGCTATCGGATCAACCGGGCGGGCGATGACGCGGCGGGCTTGTCCATCTCGGAGAAAATGCGCGCCCAGATCACAGGATTGGATTCCGCGGGGAAAAATGTCAAGGACGGTATGTCCCTGGTGCAAACGGCGGAAGGCGCGATCCAGGAAATCCAGGATATGCTGCTGCGGATGGTGACGCTGGCCGAGCAGTCTGCCAACGGAACCTATGACAATGCGCTTGACCGGGCGAACCTGCAAAAAGAGCTGGAGCAGATGCTCAGCGATATCGACCGCATTGCCGATTCCGCCAATTTTAACGGCATTGCCCTGCTGGACGGCTCCCTGGCCAAGGATCGGCTCCAGGCACTGAGCGCCAGTGAATTGAAAGCGCGGCTCCAGGAGACGGTGACCGAACTGGAGATCGTCCGAAGCAGCGGCTTCCGGATGATGAGCGCCCTGCGCAGCGATGGGCCCATGGCGGTGGCAGCGGTGTCGCCGCTGGCTCTCGTCCCCAACAGTAAATTCAACGTGACCGGCGGCACACTGGGCGTTGATTATACCTACGACGAGGATACCGGTGAGCTCACCATCCTGACCAATACGGCCATGACGATTTCCACGTCGGGCACGGTGGAAGAGGGCCAGATCGTGATCGATTCCACCAGCGGGGCCAACATCACCCTGAGCAACGTCAGGATCGACACGACCTACTGGGGCGGTTCAGCCCTCGAGATCAAAGACGGCAGCGGGGATGTCTCGATCACGACGGCCGGCACCGTTAATTTGACCAGTGGCTCCGGGTGCGCGGGGCTGCAAAAGAGCGGTACGGACGGCACGTTGACGCTCAAGGGTAACGGGACACTGACCGCCACCGGTGGAGCCAACGCAGCCGGAATCGGCGGAGGCAGTGGGCAGGATTGTGCCAATATCATCATCGCCAGCGGTACCATAAGGGCATACGGCGACTCCAACGGTGCGGGCATAGGCGGCGGCAACGGCGGTTCCTGCGACAATATTCAGATCAACGGCGGCAACATCACCGCTTACGGCGGCGGCAGCACCTGGGTGAACAACGTAGCGGATGACGCGGGTGTCGGCGGCGCAGGCATCGGCGGAGGCAATAACGGCTCGGCCAGCAATATCACCATTACGGCCGGTACCGTCAACGCCTATGGCGGTTCCTATGGTGCGGGCATTGGCGGCGGCAGCGATGGTGTGGCCAGTGACATCACCATTTCCGGCGGCACGGTCAACGCTTACGGCGGAAGAGGCGGCGCGGGCATCGGCGGCGGCGACTGCGGCTCGGCTGGCAGCGTTCATAATATCAACATCTCCGGTGGAACCATAAAGGCATACGGCGGGGATGACGGCGCGGGCATCGGCGGCGGCCGCAACTGCGCGGGTATTGATATCTTTATTACCGGCGGCGCCATTACCGCCGTTGCCGGAGCGGACGGAGACGGCGCGGGCATCGGCGGAGGCAGCGGCGGAGACGGCCGTAATATTCAGATCACGGGCGCCGGCACAAAGACCGCCACCGGCGGCGGGCGCGGCGCGGGCATCGGCGGCGGCTTCGCTGGGCGCGGGGAAGATATCACGATCACCGCGACCAGTGCGATCACCGCCAACGGTGGTGCGAACGGCGGCGCAGGCATCGGCAGCGGCAGCAACGGGAACGGCCTCGCCGCGTCCAACATCAACGTCACGGTAAATGCGGGCGGTACCGTAAAGGCATACGGCGGAGACGGCGGCGCGGGCATCGGCGGCGGCATGGGCAGTGACGCGGGCAATATCACGATCAATGTGAATGTTGCCACGAACCCCGCCGTTACCGCCCAGGGTAAAAACGGCGGCGCGGGCATCGGCGGCGGCTACAACGGCAACGCCAGTGATATCACCATCGATGGCACGAATACGGGCCGCGTCAATGCGTCCAGCATCAATGACGGTTATGGCGAGGGCGGCGCAGGTATTGGCGGCGGCAGATCCGGTGCGGCCAGCAATATCACGATACAAGGAAAAGTGGGCGTGACCGCCACCGGACAGGGCGGCGGCGCGGGTATCGGCAGCGGAGAAGCCGGATACGGGGCCACTGATATCACCATCGACACATCCAGCTCTGTAAGCGCCACAGGAGGCGCGGAAGGCGGCGCAGGCATCGGCGGCGGCAGCAGCGGCGACGCGTCGGGAATCACGATCAAGAACAGCGGCGGTATCACCGCCACCGGCAATGGTGGTGGCGCGGGCATCGGCGGCGGCAGATCCGGTGATTGTGACGGTGTTGTGATAGACCGTACCGGCGGCACGATAACCGCTACCAGCGCGGCCTATGACGGCTATGCCGGAGCAGGCATCGGCGGCGGGGACGGCCGGGACGGCACAAACATCACCATCAAGGGCACCGGCACCGTCAATGCCAACGGCGGCAACTCCTCAGATGACCGTGCGGGCGCAGCGGGCATCGGCGGCGGTGACAGAGGAACGGGAAGCAATATCTCCATCGAGGGCTGCACTGTGACCGCCAAGGGCTTTGACGGCGGCGCTGGAGTCGGCGGCGGCAACGGTGGTGCTGGCACGAACATCTCCATTACAGGCACCGCACAGGTGACGGCTACCGCCACCGGGATGAGCGGCGCTGCGGGCGCTGGTATCGGCGGCGGTTCCAACGGCGAAGGCTCTGACATTTTGATCAACACCACCAAGTCAGTCAGCGCCACCGGTGGCACGGATACCGACAGGGACAGCAGCGGCGCGGGCATCGGCGGCGGCAGCGGCAAAAGCGGCCATGATATCACCATCCTCAATGCCACTACAGTCGGCGCCACCGGCGGCAAGAGCGAGCAGGGCGGCGCAGGCATCGGCGGCGGCAACGGCGGCGACGGCTATAACATCAATATCGGCGCCGGTGTTGATGAGAATGGAAACTATGTGGAGAATGGAACCGTCAAGGTACAAAACGCCACCGGCGGCGTAGGTGCTGCCGGGATCGGCGGCGGATATCGAGGGAACGGCGATAATATTACCATCGGCGGCAATGCGACCGTCACCGCATCCAGTACGAACAGTACCACTGTGCAGGCCGCAGGCGCGGGGATCGGCGGCGGCGACAGCAGCTCGGGCACCAATATCACCATCAAGGATAAGGCCACAGTGTCGGCCACCGGAGGCTCCGGGGACGGCGCGGGCGCGGCGGGCATCGGCGGCGGGGATTATGGCTACGGTGAGAATATCACCGTCGTAACGGACGGCAACGTGACTGCCAGAGGATACAAGGGTGGCGCCGGTATTGGCGGCGGCAACGCCAAGAGCGGCGATAACCTTGTGGTTGTGAAGGGCGCTGGTACGATGAGCGTCAGCGCCAATGGGACCAACGACTATGGCGAGAAAGCGGAGCAGGTCGGCAGCGGCGCCGGCGGGAGCGATTCCAGCAGCCTGACGGTGCTGAACAATACTACCGGCACGGTCAAAGGCAATGTGACCTTGACCGAGGACGTCACCATCAGGAAGGGCGTCACCGTCACGGTGGGGGAAAACGCCTCGCTCAACATTGACAGCGACAGCACGCTGACCAACCATGGGACGATCAGCAATAAGGGCACCATCAACAACTACGGGACCACCGATAACACAGACGGTACGATCAGAAATGTTGATAAGGGCGAATTCAACAACTACGGCGTTTTTATCGGCAACCCGGTAGAGGGCGATGGCTTTACAAACGTCACAACTACGGTGACCTTTGACCTCAACTATCCGGGCGGTACCAGTTCAAACCCCGTTCAGCTGACGGATAAGACCTTCGGAGAGGTGTTCGACGAGCAAGGAAGCCCGGAGCGAAAGCACTACGAATTTTTGGGCTGGTTCACGGAAAAGACCGGCGGCAGTGAGATCAAAGCCGATTCCCATTTGGAACCCGGTGAGCACACCTTTTACGCCCATTGGCAGGCCGTCGAGTATAAGATCGAATATGAGCTGGACGGCGGGGAGCTGGCGGATGGCGTCTCCAATCCGGAGGGGTTCACGGTAGAGGACAAGAGCCTCACACTGTCTGCTCCCGTTAAGGATGGCTACACGTTTGACGGCTGGTATGTCAAAAACGCGGATGGTACGGAGTCAAAGGTGGACACAGCGAAGCTGCTGAAAAATCCGGAGAACGTGACCCTTTATGCCCATTGGACGGCGGAGAAGTACAGCATCTCTTATGACCTGGATGGCGGAACGCTGGGCCAGAATGTCACCAATCCCACGGAATACACGGTAGAGAGCAGCGATATCAGCTTAAACGCCCCTACCAAAAAGGGCTATGAATTTCTTGGCTGGACATGGGATGGGCAGGATACGCCGCAAACCGATGTGACCATCCCAACCGGCTCCACCGGCAGCATAAGGTTCAAGGCCAACTGGAAAGAGATCAATTATAGTATCACTTACGATTTGGACGGCGGGGCTTTGGAGGACGGAATCACAAACCCTGACACCTACAGCGTAACTGACAAGGCGGTCAACAACATCGCCAGTCCGGTCAAAAAAGGCTATAAGTTCCTTGGCTGGTACACTTCGGAGACGGGCGGGGAAAAATTTGACGCCAAAGCCCTGCTGAATAACCCCAAGGATATTACCCTCTATGCCCGCTGGGAGCTGATAAACTACACGATCAGCTATAACCTGGCTGGCGGAACCAACGCGGACGGCAACCCCAAAAGCTATAACGTCAATGATACCAGCCTTTCGCTCGCTGACCCGACCCGAAAGGGTTATACCTTTGACGGCTGGTACACATCGGCAAACGGCGATACAAAGGTGGATTTCGACGCCCTTCTGCAAACACCCCAAAATGTGACCGTCTATGCCCATTGGACTGCGAAGCAATACACAGTAACGCTTGATCCCGGCAGCGGGACGCTGGACGGTGACAGCAGCATGACGGTTACCTATGACGGCAAATACAGCGGTCTCCCGGAACCCGAGGCCCCCGAAGGCTTCAAATTCATGGGGTGGTACACGGAGGCAGACGGCAAAGGCAGCAAAATTACCGCAAGTTCTACCGTAAAGCTGGATGGAGATATCACGCTCTACGCGTTCTGGGCAGAAAAGGGCGTAGTTGAGCCGGATCCGCCAGATCCTCCTGACCCGCCAGATCCCAGTGATGGGCAGCTTGCCTCTACCATGCTGGATCTGTCCGGCTTGATTGCCGACGGTACCAGCGTCCGTTTGGGAAACATAACCTATACCTTCGCCGTCGGGCCTAACAGCGCCCATAGGGGCGGGGAAAATGTGGTGGAACTGACGGAAGCCGATGCCCTTGACGAAGAATTGGCGGCCCGCAGGCTGGCTGCTGTCGCTGCTGGAAACAGTATTTTCCGTGTTGGCTGGACCGACGGAGCTGCGCTCAGCCTGCAGCAGCGCCAGGATGTAAAGGACACCACAGATATGACTACGGTAGGGGGTATTCTCAATTACATTGGGATCACGGTCTCGCGCCCCGGCACGCCGCTGACCCTCCAAATTGGGGATACAGGCAACGGTTATGACCGCTTGAATGTGTTCATCCAGGATATGCACACCTCCGCCTTGGGAGCGGAGGACGGGGAAGCGCTGTCCTCTATCAGTATCGCCACCCAGGAGGCGGCCCAGTCATCCATGGAAACCATCCGAAGCGCGATCAATTATGCCTCTGGGGTGCGGGGTGATCTGGGGGCGTATTACAACCGTTTGGAGCATACCGCCAACAGCCTTGCGGTGTCGGCCGAAAATCTTGTCAGTGCGGAATCTACCATCCGGGACGCGGATATCGCGGACATGATGATGCTGTATACGAAAAATAGCATCCTGATTCAAGCGTCCCAGGCCATGCTGGCCCAGGCAAACCAGGTTCCACAAGGCGTTTTGTCCCTGCTGGGATGACCACGCCAAGCATAGCAGTGATTCAGATCGAAGCAGGGTTCTCACAACCCCTAAATTGAAATTGACCACCAAGAAGGACTGATTAAATACGTGTGCGGTATCTTGCCGGTTTAATCAGTCCTTCCCTTATCTTTGTTGGGAGCGGTAAAGATGTAGTCGTGTGGAGCAAGGGAGTGTGTGTCGTTTCCGCCTCAAGACGGAAACAGAGCACAGCGGATCTTGCGATGACAATAGCCCGCTCCCGCTTTTTGACGAATGGAAAGGAAGCGATTGGATGAACGCCATAGAGATCGCCCGCCGCATGGCGGAGCTGGGCGGCGGAGAGGAAGCCTGCCGCGCCTACACCCTCGCGCTCCAGGAGGGCGGGCTTGCCCCGGAGGAGGAGATGGAGGCCGCGCTCTACATCTTCCAGGCGGAAGGGGATTACAAGGTGGCGTACACCTACTTCCGTTCCCTCTACGACCGGGGGCTGTTTCGGGAGGACTGCTTCGCCATCATGACCCAGGCGTTTTACCAGCCCAACGTGAAGCTGCAAAAGAGCCGGTACGAGAAAAACTGCAAGGCCCTGTCCAAATACCCCTATCTGTTCCGGAAGGACTTTTTGGACTTTGACGCCCTGCCTGTCCGATTCTATCCCTTTGACGACGACAGCTATCTGCCCTTCCGCCCAGAGGAGGAGCGCTTTGACGACTGCGTGAACTTCAACCGCACCGTAGTCAGCCGCAATTTCTTTCATGACTTGGAAAATCCTATTCTGGCCCAGAATGTTTATTCCCAGTATGAGCTGGAATATCTGAACGACAACGTGCGCCCCAGCGAGTGGGTGGGGAGGGAGAACCACATCTACCTCCACTATACCGACTGGGGGGAGTTCTGCGCCCATTTGCAGGTGCTGAACATCCGAGCTCTGCTGAAGGACAAGAAGATCGTGTTCCTCATTGGGGACGAGATCGACCAGTACCCCATCGACTTCAAGGAGCGGTTTGGGATCGACTACAGCCAGTATCCCGTGAAGCCCATCGGCATCCGGGAGGTGAACCGGCTGATTTGGCACACCCAGCTTTCTACCCATAACGGCGGCGACTTTTTCAACGAGATTTTTGACGGGCACCCCAACCTGGTTGCCACCCCGTCCATCCTGATGGAAGACACGGTAGCGTATCAGGCAGAACTGCGCGAGGCGCTGGCGGAGGCGGACCGCAGCGCGTTGGATACCAGCCGCCTTCCCGACCGGGCGGCCCAGTTATTACGGGAGTTGTACGCCATTAAGAACCGTACGGAAAAGGACATTTTGGTGGCCACTTATTTATCGAATGTCAGCGTGACGGACACGCTGGATCCCGCGGCCCGAATTGCCCCGGCCCTGTTCCTCCAGCCCCATTTCAAGAACCTGAGGTACACGCTGAACGTGGATGAACGGGGGCGCACGGTGCTGGAATCGAAGGAATACGCGTCAATTCAGGCGTCTCCTGTGTTCCGGGGGTTCAAATACATCAAAACCTTTACCCCCATGCGCCGTATCACCAGCAGCTACGGGGCCACCGTGCGCTTTGCACAGAGCAGGCTGGAGCAGCATGTCGAAGGAGAGCATAGCGTACGGACGATCATGTCCGATGTGCTGTCCGTTCGTGTCCTCAACCGCAGCTATATGATAGATCCTCAGGATCGGCTGTACGCGGACAGCGTGCTGGTGCGCTTTGAGGACGGCAAGCTGAACCCGAAAGCCACCTTCACCGCCCTGGCGGCGTTTCTGGATCTGCCCTACACCGAGAGCATGACCTACTGCTCCCTGTACGGGGAGCGGGATCCGGAGTCCCTGAAGGGCAACGACCTGGGCTTCTCCCCCGCCGCCATCTACCGCACCTACGACGACTACGCCAACGACGATGAGCGGGCGTTTATCGAGTATTTCATGCGGGACGCCTACGAGACCTACGGCTACGATTTCATGTACTATGACGGCGGGCCGGTGGACGAGGAGCGGGCAGACCGCTGGATCGACGGCTTTACCACCATTGAGGGCTATCTCCGCGACTCTTGGAAAAATGACCTGTTTTCCCACGCCAAGGTCACCCGAAAGGGGCAGGCGGTTTCCGCTGAGGAGGAGGAGCGGGTCAGAATCGGGATGCTGGGAGACAATCTGAAAGGCGTCCGGGAGAACTGGCACAGCGTGGCGCACACGCTGCTGCGCGGCCTGCGCTTCGTGAGCAAGAACGGCCAGCCCCTGCAAATGACGCCCAAGCTGGAGCTTGACCCGGCGCTGCTGGAGCAGCCGCTGTACCACTGAGGAGGACACCATGAGCGAAAAAGGAACGGTATACTTTTTCACCGGTCTGTCCGGCGCGGGCAAGACCACCATCGGCGGACTGTTCCACCGGCGGTTGAAGGCCACCAAGCCCAACGTGGTGCTGCTGGATGGGGACGAGATTCGGGTGGCCTTCGGCGAGGACGT
>JAAVHT010000082.1 GCA_014799565.1 Clostridiales bacterium | reverse complement strand
GAGGAGCTGGCGGCCATTGCCCGGGTGTGTGTGGAGAAGGACATCTACGTCATTTCCGACGAGATCTACTATGGCCTGGTGTACGACGGCAGGGAGTTTGCGTCCGTCGCCTCTTTTGGGGAGGACGTGAAAGAGCGCACCATCCTTATCAACGGCGTGTCCAAGTCCTATGCCATGACCGGCTGGCGGATCGGTTATCTGCTGGCCAGCGAGAAGATCGCCAAGGTGATGGCCAATTACCTCAGCAACTCCACCGGCTCCCCCAGCTCCATCTCCCAAGCGGCGGCTGTGGCGGCGCTCACCGGCCCCCAGGACTGCGTGGAGGAGATGCGCCGATCCTTTGAGGAGCGGCGGAACTATATCGTGGGGCGTGTGAACGCCATGGAAGGCGTGAGCTGCCTCAGGCCCGAGGGCGCGTTCTACATCATGATGAACGTGGAGAAGCAGCTGGGCCGCACCATTTGCGGCGAGACCATCAACAGCAGCGACGACTTTGCTTCCGCTCTGCTCAAGCACGGCCTGGTGGCCGCGGTGCCCGGTACCGGCTTTGGTGCGCCCAACTTCGTGCGCTGGTCTTACGCCGTCTCGATGGACAACATCAAAAAGGGCATGGACCGCCTGGAGGAGTTCCTTCAAGAAAAAACACAAAATATTGCGGAAAATGTTTGACATTTCCGGCCAGGTCTAGTATAATACCAGTCGTGCCATTATGCGAGGTGTGCCATGAAACTGGATTTAAAGCCTTTAGCCCAACAGCCCGGCGCGGTACTGCCCTTCGAGCTCCAGCTGGATCTGTCCGGCATGGAGTGGAACGGCGCGAAGCCCTTTACCCGGCCCATCCAGGTCAGGGGAGCGGCGCGCAACCGGGCGGGGGCCATGGAGCTGAACGCCAGACTGGACACAGTCCTGTCGCTGACCTGCGACCGATGCGCCAAGCCCTTTGAGCGGGAGAAAACGGTGGAGTATGGAACCCTGCTGGCCTTTGAACTGGCCAATGGGGAGAGCGACGACATCGTCCTGCTGAACAAGGACGGCGAGCTGGAGCTGGACGAGCTGACGCGGGAGGTATTCCTCCTTGAAATGGACACGAAAAATCTCTGCTCTGAAGATTGTAAGGGCCTTTGCTCCGGCTGCGGTGTGGACTTGAATGTGGAGCCCTGCCGCTGCAAGAAGGAGATCGACCCCCGGCTGGCCAAGCTGGCCCAGCTGCTGGAGCCGGAGAAAGCAGACCAGTAGTCTCATGTCCGCGGACATTGACCAATAAGGAGGTGTCAAAATGGCCGTCCCGAAGAGTAAAGTATCCAAGCAGCGCAGGAACAAGCGCCGCAGCTCCGTGTGGAAGCTGGAGACTCCCGGTATCAACACCTGCCCCAAGTGCGGTACCGTCACCCTGCCCCACCGCGTGTGCAAGAACTGCATGACCTACAATGGCCGTGAGGTCGCCCCTGCCGAGAAGTGATAAGCAAAAAAAGCTGCCGTTGATACGGCGGCTTTTTTGTTGCTTTCTTCCTGGAAAATTTCCCATTTTCCCCCTATCTTTTTTTTGACAAATTTGGTATACTACCTTATAATGACTGAAATATTGCCCGCCGCTTTATTTAAGGTTGTGTCGGGCTTCCAATTGTTGCCGTCTGATAGGAGGAATCCCCATGGCGAAACCCCTGGTGGCCATCGTGGGCCGCCCCAACGTGGGCAAATCCATGCTGTTTAATAAGCTGACAGGCAAGCGCCTGTCCATTGTAGAGGACACCCCTGGCGTTACCCGTGACAGACTATACGCTCAGGCGGAGTGGCGGGGCCGTACCTTTGACCTGGTGGACACCGGCGGCATCGAGCCGGGCACCGATGACCAGATTTTGTCCTTCATGCGGGAGCAGGCGGAGATTGCCATCAACGCCGCCACGGTGATCGTCTTTGTGTGCGACATCCGCACCGGCATGACCGCCGCCGACCAGGAGGTAGCCGGGATGCTCCAGCGCTCCCGGAAGCCGGTGGTGCTGGCGGTGAACAAGATGGATTCCACCGGCCACAACGACCCGGATATGTACGAGTTCTACAACCTGGGACTGGGCGACCCGTACCCCGTCTCCGCCGTCCACGGACACGGCACCGGCGATCTGCTGGACGCCTGCTTCGAGTTCTTCCCCCCCGAGGACGGGGAGGAAGAGGAGGACGATGTGGTGAAGGTGGCCATCATCGGCAAGCCCAACGTGGGCAAGTCCTCCCTGGTGAACCGCGTTCTGGGCCAGGAGCGGGTCATCGTGTCCGACGTGGCGGGCACCACCCGGGACGCGGTGGACAGCTACCTGGAAAACGACTGGGGCAAGTTCCTCATCATCGACACCGCCGGGATGCGGAAAAAGTCCAAGGTGGACGACCGGGTGGAGAAGTTTTCCGTCCTGCGGGCCACCATGGCCATTGAGCGCAGCGACGTGTGCGTCATCATGATCGACGCCCAGGAGGGGGTCACCGAGCAGGACACCAAGGTGGCCGGGCTGGCCCACGAGGCGGGCAAGGCGTGCATCATCGTGGTGAACAAGTGGGACGCCATTGAAAAGGACGGCAAGACCATGCAGCGCATGGAGGAGGACGTCCGCCGGGATCTGAGCTACATGACCTACGCCCCGGTGCTGTTCATCTCCGCCCTGACGGGCCAGCGGGTGGATAAGCTGTTCGGCCTCATCGACAACGTGGTCAACCAGGCCGCTATGCGCATCCCCACCGGTGTGCTCAATCAGGTGCTGAGCGACGCCCAGGCCCGGGTGCAGCCCCCCACCGACAAGGGGAAGCGGCTGAAGATCTACTATATGACCCAGATTGGAGTCAAGCCGCCCCACTTTGTCATCTTCTGCAATGACGCGAAGCTGTTCCACTTTTCCTACCAGCGCTATCTGGAGAATCAGATCCGGGCCACCTTCGGCCTGACGGGCACTCCGGTGCGCATTACCATCCGACAAAAGGGCGATAAGGAGGATTGACCATGAATTCTCAAATGCTTGAGGCCGCCGGCGTGAGCTCCGGCTGGCTGGCGGTGGCCGCCATCGGTGTGGCTGTGGTGTCCTACTTTTTAGGGTGTTTTAACGGCGCCGTGGTAGTGTCCCGCTATATCCTGCGGGATGACATCCGGGATCACGGCAGCGGAAACGCCGGCCTGACCAACTTTTACCGGGTGTTCGGCGGGCCGCTGACGGCGGTGGTCATCCTCAGCGACGTGCTCAAGGCGGTGCTGGCGCTGCTGTTTGCCATGTTTATTGCCGGGCACATCTCGCCGGTGCTGGTTACCCTGTCCAAGTACTGGGCGGGCGCCTTCTGTGTCATCGGCCATATGTACCCCTGCACCTTCCAGTTCCGGGGGGGCAAGGGGGTGCTGTCCGGCGGTGCCATTGCCATCATGATCGGAATCGGCGCCCAGGGCGGCACATATCAGAGCTGGTGGGTTCCGTTGGTGGTGTGGGGCGGCTTTATCATTCTGGCCGTGTCCACCAAATACGTATCCCTGGGCTCCTGCTGGGCTGGGTTCTCCTTCCCCTTTGTCTCCTGGTTTGTGTACCGGGATCTGCTGGTGCTGCTGCTGTCCGCCATCATGGGCGGACTGCTGCTGTGGAAGCACCGGGGAAACATGGTTCGCATTGTCAAGGGCACCGAGTCCAAGTTCGTGCTCCATGGCGGCAGCCAATCCAAGGCGGCCAAGGCTGAGACGGCGCAGGAGACTGAAACCCAGCCAGAGGACGGTGAAGCGGCTGAGGCTGAGGCCGTACCCGTGCCCGTGCCGGAGGAGGAGCCTGTTCCGGCGGAGGAGGCCGCTGAGGACGAGCCCGCCCCCCAGCCAGAGCAGGAAGATAAGTAAGGGGGCGCGCGGCAATGGTTCTTGGGCATATGAAGCTGTACCGGAAGTGGAAGGATCGGTGGGCCACCGGCCTGAAGAAGCGGCGGTTCCGGCGGCTGATGGAGCTGGCCCCCCAGCGGTCGGATCGCCCTCTGCGGGTGCTGGAGGTGGGCTGCGGCAACGGCAAGGACATGATGCAGTTCATGTCGGACGCTTCCAAATATCAGCTTTGGGGGGCGGACGTGCGATACCAGGGGTTCACCCAGGACAACTTCACCTTCTGCCAGGCTGACGGCGAGAATCTGCCATTTCCGGACAAGCATTTTGACCTGGTGCTGACGGTGGGCGTACTGGAGCACATCGAGCCCATGGAGAAGCTGTGCCGGATGATCCGTGAGATGGATCGGGTGGGGGAGCATTTGATTTCCGTGGTTCCCTGCGTCTCCACCTTTGTGGAGCCCCACTGTGGAGGCATCCGCTGGCCGCTGAAGCTCCATCCGCAGTACATGGGGGAGCAGCCGGGCATCCCGCTGCACCTGAATTTCTTCTCCGACCACACCTGGACCAAGTTTGAGGGATTTGCAGACTGCAAGGTAAAGCGTTTCTTCTATCTGCCACCCTTCATCCGCAACACGGTGATTTATCGCTGAAAAATGCAAACCCCGCGCCATGTGGCGCGGGGTTTGCTTTGCTTCCTTATGGAATTACACGGCGCGGGTGACCTTGCCGGAGCGGAGGCAGCGGGTGCACACATAGACGTGCTTGGGCGCGCCGTCCACCACAGCCTTAACGCGCTTGACGTTGGGCTTCCAAGGACGGTTGGAGCGGCGATGGGAGTGGGAAACCTGGATGCCGAAGTTTACGCCCTTGCCGCAGAACTCGCATTTGGCCATATTGACTAACCTCCTTGCTGGTTGGAATTCGTTCAAACGATAACTATGATATGCTATCATAGGAAAGAGGAAAAATCAAGTGCGAATTTGCTGAATCCACTATTTTTTTCGGGGCCGAGATGTGGTAAAATATCAGAAGATCAATGATGACAAAGGAGCGTGGACAAAAGTGGCGAATAAGACAGGCATCAAGCTGGGCACCATCATCGACAAGTTTCATCTGGAGGTATTGTACGGCCCGGAGGGCTACCGGGATCGACTGATCACCATTGAGGACGTGAACCGGCCCGGCCTCCAGCTCACCGGTTTTTTCGATTATTTCGACAGGGAGCGGATGCAGCTTCTGGGCCTGGTGGAAATCTCGTATCTGGAGGGGATTTCCTCAGAAAAGCGAGCCTCCGTGTTCGGCACGCTGTTCTCCTACCACACCCCGGCGGTCATCTTTGCCCGGGGGCTGAAGCCGTACCCCGAGTGCATGGAGATGGCGAAAAAGCACGACCAGGTGATCCTCAGCACCCAGGAGAATACGGCCACCATCATGAGTACCATGATCGCCTATCTGCGCACGGCGTTGTCCCCCACCATCACCCGCTCCGGCGTGCTGGTGGAGGTGTACGGCGAGGGCGTGATGCTGGCGGGGGAGTCCGGCATCGGCAAGAGCGAGACTGCCATTGAGCTGGTCAAGCGGGGTCACCGGCTTATCGCCGACGATGCGGTGGAGATCCGGCGCAACCCCAGCGGGGGACTGGTGGGCACCGCCCCCGAGCTTATCCGCCACTATATTGAGCTGCGGGGCATCGGCGTGGTGGATGTGCGGCGGCTGTTCGGCATGTCCGCCGTCAAGTTTGACAGCGCCATCGACATGATGATCCAGATGGAAGTCTGGCAGGACGGCAAGGCATACGACCGCCTGGGTGCCGAGGAGCATTTCACAACGCTGCTGGACGTGCGCATCCCCACCATTACCATCCCGGTGAAGCCGGGGCGGAACCTGGCCGTGGTCATCGAGGTGGCCGCCATGAACAACCGCAACAAGAAGATGGGCTATAACGCCGCTCTGGAGTTCTCCCGCCAGGTGGACAGCCACATCGACCAAAAGTACCTGGAGATGAACCCCCAATGAGTGATAGAAAGCCGCAAACCGGCCCGGTGCTGTACTGGACGTACCCCATCGGCACGCTGGGCCTGATGGACGACGGGGAGGGTTTAAGCCGGGTGTTCCTTTGCCGGGAGGACGTCCGATCCGGCGCGGGGGAAGGGGAGACCCCGCTGACCCTGCGGGCGGCGACGGAGCTGGAGGAGTATTTCGCCGGAAAGAGAAAGTCGTTTACCGTGCCGCTGTCCCCCTGTGGGACGACGTTCCAATTGGCGGTGTGGCAGGCGCTGCGGGACATCCCCTACGGACAGACCCGCACCTATGGGGAGATCGCCGCGGCGATAGGCCGCCCCCGGGCCGCCCGGGCGGTGGGGATGGCCAATCACGACAACCCGCTGCTGATCTTCACCCCCTGTCACCGGGTGGTGGGGAAGAACGGTTCCCTCACCGGGTTCGCCTGCGGCCTGGAGGTCAAGCGCCAACTGCTGGAGCTGGAACAAATGGGTGGCACGGCGCTGTGAGCGGCGCGGAACAGCACACAAAAGCCCGGAGTCCCTGGATGGGGCTCCGGGCTTGGCATATGCCGGTCATCCGATGAACATGGCGTCCCCGAAGGAGAAAAAGCGGTACCGCTCCCGCACCGCCTCCTCATAGGCGGCCAGCACGTGCTCCCGGCCCGCCAGGGCGGACACCAGCATGATGAGGGTGGATTCAGGCAGGTGGAAGTTGGTGACCAGGGCGTCCAGCACCTTGAAGCGGTAGCCGGGGTAGATGAAGATGTTCGTCCAGCCGGCGGACGCCTTCAGCGTGCCGTCCTCGCCCGCCCAGCTCTCGATGGTGCGGCAGGAGGTGGTGCCCACGCAGATCACCCGGCCCCCGTTCCGCTTTGTCTCATTGATCGTGTCGGCGGTCTCCTGGGGGATGACGCAGTATTCCGAGTGCATCTCGTGCTCATCCAGGTTTTCCGCCTTCACCGGGCGGAAGGTGCCCAAGCCCACGTGGAGGGTCACATAGCACACCTTCACCCCCATGGCCTTGATCTGCTCCAGCAGCTCGGGAGTGAAGTGCAGCCCTGCCGTGGGCGCGGCGGCGGAGCCCACCACCTTAGAGTATACCGTCTGGTAGCGCTCTCCGTCCTCCAGCTCCTCCTTGATATAGGGAGGGAGGGGCATTTTGCCCAGCCGCTCCAGCGTCTCCAGGAAAATGCCATCGTAGTCGAAGCGAACCAGGCGGTTGCCGCCCTCCGCTTCACCTACCACTTCCGCCGTAAGCTCGTTGTCCCCGAAGGTGACCTTTGCGCCGGGGCGCAGCTTTTTGCCGGGGCGCACCAGGCACTCCCAGACCTTGTCCCCACGGTCGATGAGCAACAGAACCTCGCAGGCGCCGCCTCCCGCCCTGCGGCCGATGAGCCGGGCAGGGAGTACACGGCTGTTGTTGAGTACCAGACAGTCGCCGGGGCGCAGAAGGGAGGGCAGGTCGTAAAAGTGCATATGCCGGGTTTCTCCTGTGGCCCTGTCCAGGGCCAGCAGGCGGGAGGCGTCCCGCCGCTCCAGCGGCGTCTGGGCGATCAGCTCTTGGGGAAGGTCGAAATAAAAATCTGAGGTTTTCACATATATCCCACCGTAATGCCAGTATAGTAGAATTGCAGGATCTGCAAGTAAGTATGCCCCTGTTCAGCCATAGCTTTCGCACCGAACTGGCCCATGCCCACGTTGTGCCCCCAGCCCTTGCCCACAAAGGTGAATGTTCCGTTGCTGCCGGTGGTGCTGCTGAGGCTGCCCAGGCCGCTTCCGCCCGCGCTCGTTGTGCCGCCGCTCTGGCTCAGCGGGGACGTGCCGCTGTCGGTGATGACATAGGCGTCCGCCCCAACAGGGATCACGTTGCCGGAGCCGTCAATGGCGTACAGGCCGTCGGTGCCGCTGACGGACGTGGTTCCGTTGACGCTGAAAGACGGGGCAGTGGCGGACGGCTGCTGGGTTGCCGCCGCGTCAAAGCCATAGCGGTAAGACCGCAGGGACAGCATATTCACCACGTATCGACTGTCTATGGTGAAGTTCTTTCCATTGCTGTCGGTAAAGGTGATCTGCCTGGGATTGCCGGAATCCGTTAGAGACGCCACGGCGATAGAGGTAATGGAGTTTCCCACGCTGGTATAGCCGATTCCCCTCAGTTTGGTTGCCAGAGAAGCGCCACTGATAGAATAGGTCCAGCTGTTGTTGATGTTTGCGGCGGCCTCATAAGGGTCGATCTTGCCCACGAGATAGGGGTAGCTGGCCTGATTACTGCCCCATACGGTCGACACACTCTCGCTGGCCCCGCCGTTGCTGGAGTAGTAGAAGGTCTGGGCGATCTTTCCGTTATAGAGGGCCACCTGTCCGGCGGTCTGATCCACCGCCGCGTCGGAGTTGGCTCCCGCCTTTGCCCGGCCGTAGTAGGCCTGGCAGTCGACATCGAAACAGATGTCAAAATGGTGGGCGCCGTGCTTGGTACCCAAGGAGAGGGCGTAGCTGCGGGCCGCCACCGCCTGGGCCTTCAGCGCCTCAATGGGCCAGCTGTCGCTCATCTCGTTGGGGACTACGCCCTTCACATAGTCCTCCAGCCCCAGGATGTTCACCACAGTGAGCTTGCCGCCGTTGATGCGCTCAAAGCGGAAACCGCCGTTGTACAGGCGCTCTTTGCTCCAGGTGGTGCACTTTTCGCCGTTGAGTGAAGTTGGCTCAACGCCCAGGCCGGTGCCGCTCCCGTTGTCGTCATACTGGAATAGAATGGTGTTGGTGCCGGTGGCTACCACGCTGACGCCGTACTCCGAGGTGCCCCGCAGCTCTGTGTACACCCCCTGGGCGGCCAGATTGCTTTGGGCCGCCACCGCCCCATCCCGGGTGGTGTAGTTGCCCACACGGGCGTAAAAGGCCCCGCCGATGTACGCGGGGAAGCCGCCGGGATAGGCGGATGCCGCCGCCTGGGCCTCGGCAAAGGTGCCGTACACCCCCGGCAGCTGGAGGTGATACTCTCCCACCGCCACGGAGGAGGAGGTGAGGGCGGTGTGGTAGCTGGCATAGCCGTTGTAGGCGCCGTAATAGACATTCATGGTTTCCACCACGGAGATGGCCTTCTGCGGGGTGGAGCCAAGCTCCACGAACCGGTTGGAGCTGTCGTAATAGCCGAAGCGGAAGCCGGAGCCCACGTCGTTGAGCAGATTCAGCCCCTCCATGGTCCCGGTGCCGTAGTGAAGGCCCACCCGGATGATCTTGTCATTCGAGGAGGGCAGGGGAGAGGCGGTGGCTTTCCCCCCTCCCGAGAGCAGCAAAAGGGCCGCTGAGAGGCATAAGGCTGCAATTTGCACGAATTTTCGCTTCATTCAGTCCTCCATTTCTCCACTTACGAGGGCAACGTAAAATTGACACTTTAGTGTGTTGATGTTATCATGGTAGATACCATTACATTGTGGTCAAAGCCCGCATTTTCCGGCTTCTTTCGACAATATTCATATTATAGCGCATCCGCCAACCGGCCGCAACCCCTAAATTCTCAGAAGCCGGGCGGCGCACAGGAGGTCAAAAAACATGGAAAAGTATAAAGTCGGCGTCATCGGCGCCACCGGCATGGTGGGCCAGCGCTTTGTCACCCTGCTGGAAAACCACCCCTGGTTCCAGCTCACCGTGGTGGCCGCCAGCCCCCGCTCCGCGGGCAAGCGGTATGAGGACGCGGTGGGAGGCCGCTGGGCCATGGACACCCCCATCCCGGAGGAGGCCCGCGATCTGGTGCTGCTCAGCGCCCAGGACGACGTGGAGAAGATCACCTCCCAGGTGGATTTCGTGTTCTCCGCTGTGGACATGAAGAAGGACGAGATCCGCGCCTTGGAGGAGGACTACGCCCGCCATGAGTGCCCGGTGGTATCCAACAACTCCGCCCACCGCTGGACGCCCGACGTACCCATGGTCATCCCCGAGGTGAACCCGGAGCATATCGAGGTCATCAAGGCCCAGCGGGCCCGTCTGGGCACCAAGTACGGCTTTATCGCCGTCAAGTCCAACTGCTCCATCCAGAGCTATGTTCCCGCCCTGTCCCCCCTGCGCCAGTTTGGCATTGAGAAGGTGCTGGTGTGCACCTACCAGGCCATTTCCGGCGCGGGCAAGACCTTCCAGACCTGGCCCGAGATGGTGGATAACCTGATCCCCTACATCGGCGGCGAGGAGGAGAAGAGCGAGCAGGAGCCGCTGAAGGTGTGGGGCCGGGTGGAGAACGGCGTCATCGTCAACGCCGAGGGCACCTCTATCACCGCCCAGTGCCTGCGGGTGCCCGTGTCCAACGGCCACACCGCCGCCGCCTTCGTCACCTTTAAGAACAAGCCCACCATGGAGCAGATGAAGGAGGCGTGGAAAAATTTCAAAGGCCGCGCCCAGGAGCTTGATCTGCCCACCGCTCCCAAGCAGTTCCTGAACTACTTCGAGGAGCCGGATCGTCCCCAGGCCAAGCTGGATCGGGATCTGGAGGGCGGCATGGCTGTGTCCATCGGCCGCCTGCGCCCGGACACCCAGTATGACTACAAATTCGTCTCCCTGTCCCACAACACCCTCCGGGGCGCCGCCGGCGGCGGCGTGCTGCTGGCGGAGCTGCTGTGCGCCGAGGGGTATATTGAGCACAAATAATTTTCGGGCCCGCCCGGCGGGCGGGCCCTCTTTATCATTTGAAAGGATGCTGATTTATGAGAACTCCCGTCTTTACCGGCTCCTGTCCCGCTCTGGTCACCCCCTTTGACCAGAACAACATCATCAATTACGACGCCTTCGGCAAGCTCATTGACGACCAGATCGAGGCCGGAGTGGACGCGGTGTGCGTGTGTGGCACCACCGGCGAGTCCGCCACCATGTCCATCCGGGAGCACATCGCCGCCGTGGAGTTCTGCGTGAAGCGGGTAAACCACCGGGTGAAGGTCATCGCGGGCGCGGGGAGCAACGACACCTCTGCTGCCGTCTACCTGTCCCAGCACGCCCAGGATTCCGGCGCGGACGCCCTGCTCCACGTCACCCCCTACTACAACAAGGCCAGCCAGACTGGCCTCATCAAGCACTACGAGTACATCGCCGACCGAGTGGAGCTGCCCATCATCCTGTATAACGTGCCCAGCCGCACTGGCGTGTCCTTTACCGCCGAGACCTACAAGGTGCTGAGCCAGAACCCCAAGATCAACGGCGTGAAGGAGGCCAGCGGCAACTTCTCCCTGCTGGCCCACACCCGCTTCCTGTGCGGGGACGACTTCTACATCTGGTCCGGCAACGACGACCAGGTGGTGCCCATGATGGCCCTGGGGGCCAAGGGCGTGATCTCTGTGGCCTCCAATATCGTCCCCGAGGTAATGGTGAAGATGACCCGGCTGTGCCTGGACAACGACTTCGCCGCCGCCTCACAGCTCCAGATTCAGTACATGGATCTCATTGACGCGCTGTTCACCGAGGTCAACCCCATCCCCATCAAGGCGGCCATGAACCTGCTGGGCATGGAGGCTGGCCCCCTGCGTCTGCCGCTGTGCGACATCTCGGAAAAGAACCTGGAGGTTCTGCGCCAGGCCATGATTCGGGCAGGTCTGCTAAAGTAAGGTGGCGTTATGCGAAAGATAATCATTTCCGGCTGCTGCGGCCACATGGGTCGGGTGGTGGCGGACATCTGCGCCAACGACCCGGACGTGGAGGTGGTGGCGGGCATCGACCTATTGCCCCAGCCCATGGACGGCTTTCCGGTGTTCTCCAGCCCCGCCGCCTGCAATGTGGACGCGGACGCGGTGATCGACTTCTCCCATCCCGCCGCGCTGGAGGGACTGCTGGACTTCTGTATTGCCCGCAGGCTGCCCATCGTGCTGGCCACCACCGGTTATTCCAATGAGCAGTTGACCCAAATCGACGAGGCGGCCAAGTCCATCCCCGTGTTCCGCTCTGCCAATATGTCCCTGGGCATCAATGTGCTGATGGATCTGGTTCGCCGCGCCGCCGCCCTGCTGGGTGAGGATTTTGACGTGGAGATCGAGGAACGCCACCACCGCCGCAAGCTGGACGCACCCAGCGGCACCGCCCTGATGCTGGCGGACGCCGCCGCCCAGGCGCTCCCCTATGAGGCGGAATACGTCTATGACCGCCACAGCGTCCGCAAGCCCCGGGACAAGCGGGAGATCGGAATCTCCTCCCTGCGGGGGGGCACCATCGTGGGTGAGCACACCGTGGTGTTCGCCGGACGGGATGAGGTGATTGAAATCAGCCACCACGCCGCCAGCCGGGAGGTGTTCGCCGTAGGCGCGGTGAAGGCGGCCAAGTTCCTGGCCGGGGTGGAAAAGCCAGGACTGTACGATATGTCTAACCTCATTAGTCAATAAGAAAATCCCCGCCAGCGGCGCTGGAGGGGATTTTTCTGTACTTATGCCAGAACAGCTCTGTGGAATACCTTTTTGCCCTTCTTGATGATGACGCCATCTCCGGCGAACTTCTCCTTGGGGAACTGGGCCGCAGGGTCGGTCACCTTTTCATCGGCCACAAGCACGCCGCCCTGCTGGATGAGCCGCCGTGCCTCGCCGTTGGAGGCGGCCAGGCCGCACTTCACCAGCAGCGTCAGCGCCCCGATGGAGCCGTCGGCAAAGTCGGCTTCGGTCAGTTCGGTGGAGGGCATATTGCCGGCGTCCCCGCCGCCGGAGAACAGCGCCCGGGCGGCGGCCTGGGCCTTGTCCGCCTCCTCCTTGCCGTGAACCATGTTGGTCAGCTCCCAGGCCAGGATCTCCTTGGCCTGGTTGAGCTGGGCGTCCTTCCAGTGATCCATCTCGTCGATCTGCTCCAGGGGCAGGAAGGTGAGCCAGCGGATGCACTTCATCACGTCCGCGTCACCCACGTTGCGCCAGTACTGGTAGAAATCGTAGGGGCTGGTCTTGTTGGGGTC
>JAAVHT010000081.1 GCA_014799565.1 Clostridiales bacterium | reverse complement strand
TTCGTTGTTTAATTTACAAGGTGCAAGCTCGCTCGCACTGAGCGGAGCTTCATTATATCACTCGGCTCCTCGCTTGTCAAGCCCCTTTTTCGCCTTCCGCAAACTTTTTGCTTCCAGCTCTGGAACTCTCATCCAAGCCTCGCTCTCGCGAACTTTGTTATTTTACCACCTCTCAAGAGGTTTGTCAAGAGAAATTTTCAACTTTTTGAAATTTTCTCGGGCAAACTGCCGTTTTCACGGCCCTCTCGTTTGGCGCTCGATTATATTAGCAAATCTCTCCCGCTTTGTCAACCCCTTTTTTCATCTTTTTTCGAGAAAAAAGCGCGGCGCCTCCCCCCTTTACATTTCCTCTTGCGAAACCGTCCCGGCTGTGATACGCTATCTTCAAATCTATATTACATTATATTGTATTAAGGAGGCGTCTTTATGCCGATCCGTGTCCCCGACTCATTACCCGCCGCCAGTGTGCTGGAGGGCGAAAACATCTTTGTTATGACGGAGCGCCGCGCCCTGCACCAGGACATACGGCCTTTGAATCTGCTCATTCTCAACCTGATGCCCACCAAGATCGTCACCGAAACCCAGCTGCTGCGCAAGCTGTCCAACACCCCTCTCCAGGTCAACGTCCAACTGCTCCAGACCAAGAGCCACACTCCCCAGAACACCGATCAGGTTCATTTGCAGTCCTTTTACACCACCTTTGACCAGGTGAAGGAGCAGCAGTTTGACGGCATGATTATCACCGGCGCGCCGGTAGAGAACCTGGAGTTTGAGGAGGTGGACTACTGGGACGAGCTGTGCCAGATCATGGACTGGACCCGCTCCCATGTCCACTCCACCCTCCACATCTGCTGGGGCGCCCAGGCGGGACTGTATCACCACTACGGCATTGAAAAGCGCACCCTGCCCCGTAAGCTGTCCGGCATCTATGAGCACACCATCATCCGCAAGCGTTCCCCTCTGTTCCGGGGCTTTGACGACCGATTTTACGCCCCCCACTCTCGGTATACTGAGGTCACCATGGAGCAGCTGCTGGAAAAGCCGGAGCTGGAGCTGCTGGCCCTGTCCGATGAGGCGGGCGTGTTTGGCGCGAAGAGCTCGGACAACCGCCGTTTCTTCATTTTCGCCCATACCGAGTATGATGACGACACCCTGGCCCAGGAGTACTTCCGGGACGTAAAGCGGGGACTGAATCCAGACGTTCCGGCCCATTATTTCCCCGGCGACAATCCCAGCCTGTCCCCCATCGTCAACTGGCGCAGCGCGGGCCAGCTGCTGTACACCAACTGGCTGAACTACTACGTCTACCAGACCACTCCCTACGACCCCAGCAAAATCTCTCTGGAATACGAGATCTGAGCCATGCTTCAGATATCCAACCTCAAGCTTCCGGTGGACGGGGATGAGGCCCTGCTCCGCCTTCGGGCGGCGAAAGTCCTGGGTATTCGCCCGGTCGATATTCTGGAGCTGTCCCTTCACCGCCAGTCCATCGACGCGCGGAAAAAGAACGATGTTCACCTGGTCTGCACCGTCCGGGTCACCTTGAAAGATGAGGATGCCATCCTCCAACCCGCCCTCAAGGGCGTGACGCGGGTGGCGGACATACCTTATATATTACCCCCTGTGGGCCGGACGTCTTCCCTGCCTCCCGTAGTGGTGGGAATGGGCCCGGCCGGACTGTTTGCCGCCCTGACACTGGCCCGGGCGGGACTGCGGCCCATCGTGCTGGAGCGGGGGAGGGATGTGGACGAGCGCACCGTGGACGTGGAGCATTTCTGGGCCACCGGGTCGCTGTCCCGCACCTCCAACGTCCAGTTCGGCGAGGGCGGCGCGGGCACGTTTTCCGACGGCAAGCTGACCACCGGGGTCAACGACCCCCGCGTCTCCCACGTTTTCGACATTTTCGTGTCCCACGGCGCGCCCGCCGACATCAAATACTCCCACAAGCCCCACATCGGCACCGATGTGCTCCGGGGTGTAGTGAAGTCTCTCCGGGAAGAATTGTTGCGTCTGGGCGCGGATATCCGCTTCGAGCACCAGCTTTGGGCGCTGCATTCGCGGGGCGGGCGGCTGTCTGGCATCACCGTGATGACCGAATCCGGCCCATACGATATCCCATGCGACGCGCTGGTGCTGGCTCCCGGCCACTCCGCCCGGGACACCTTCCAAATGCTGTATGACTTCGGCCTGCCCATGGAGCGCAAAAGCTTTGCCATCGGCGTGCGCATTGAACACAGCCAGGAGGCGGTGAGCCGCGCCCAATTCGGCGAATTCTGGGACAAGCTCCCCGCCGCCGACTACAAGCTGGCCTGCCACCTGCCTTCGGGCCGGTCAGCCTTTACCTTCTGCGTCTGCCCCGGCGGGCAGGTGGTGGCCGCCGCCAGCGATTACGGCCAAGTGGTCACCAACGGCATGAGCCTCCGGGCCCGGGATGGGGCCAACATCAACGGCGGCTTCCTGGTGGGCGTGAACCCGGACGACTTTGGCGGGGATAACCCTCTGGCCGGGGTACGTTTCCAGGAAAAGTGGGAGCGGGCCGCCTGGGATCGGGGAACCGGGAACGCCCCGCCCCTCAACGACCCCGGCCGCCCCATCTTCCACGCCCCCGCCCAACTGGTGGGGGACTTCTTAGCGGGCCGCCCTTCTGACAGCCCCCGCTCAATTCTGCCCACCTACAGCCCCGGCGTCACCTGGACAGCCCTGGACGGTACACTTCCCGATTATGTCCTTACCACATTAAAAGAGGCCATTCCCATCTTTGACCGCAAGCTCCACGGCTTCGCCCACCCGGACGCGGTGCTCACCGGTGTGGAGACCCGCTCATCCTCCCCGGTGCGCATCCTGCGGGATGACTCCTACCAGTCCCCCGCTCTCCCCGGCCTCTACCCCTGCGGCGAGGGCGCGGGCTACGCCGGGGGCATCACCTCCGCCGCCGTGGACGGGATCAAAGTGGCGGAGGCGATCATTGCCGGCTGAAAAATCGGTGTGCAACCAAAAGTTTACCTCCTGCAACCCAAACGCAACATCAAATTGGTGGCCTAAACCGGGTGTTTCTCCCTAAAATGAGGGCACCTTGAAAGGAGGTCATCTTTATGACATTCGGTGAAAACCTGCAATTCCTCCGCAAGCGCTCCGGGCTTACCCAGGAGGAGCTGGCGGAAAAAATGGAAGTCTCCCGCCAGTCGGTGAGCAAATGGGAATCCAACTCCGCCTACCCGGAAATGGACGCCATCCTGCGCCTGTGCGACCTGTTCTCCTGCGATATGGACACACTCCTGCGGGGGGACGTGTCCCGCCGCTTCGGGGAGGACGCCGCCGCCTACGATCAGCACATGAACCGCTTTTCCGCCGCCATCGCGGCAGGGGTGGCCCTGGTTCTGCTGGGTGTGATTTTCTCTATGCTCCTGGTCTGCTTTTTTGCCAGCGAAACGGCGGGAGGGATGGTCTTTTTCCTGTTCCTCATTTTTGCCGTCACCATCTTTATCGTCTCCGGCATGAACCACGACACCTTTATGCGCCAGCATCCCGGTTTTGTCCCCTGCTACACAAAAGAAGAGATGGATCGCTTCGAGCGTCGCTTCCCCTTCCTCATCGCCGTCCCGGTTGCCCTCATCCTGCTGGGTCTGGTGGTCATGATCCCCATGGCTATGCACAGCCCCGCCCGGCTGAATGAGGATCAGTGGGAGGCCCTGTGCGCCGCTGTGTTCCTGCTGTGCGTCACCATTGCCGCCTCCGCCCTCACCTGGGCGGGCATCCAGCACTCCAAATACGGCTTCCCAGAAGAAAAACCAACCCCGGCGGAGCGTCGGGTGGGCCGCGTCTGGGGCTTTGGCATGGTTGCCGCTACCGCGCTGTACGTGGGTCTTGGCCTGGGACTGGATCTGTGGAAGCAGGCCGCCGCGGTCATCTACACGGTGGCCGCCCTGTTATGCGTGGCGGTCACCATCCTGGTAAAGAAAGACGACGAACCGTAAAGGAGCCTTCCCCATGATAGAGCGCCGCCCGGATTACTACACACAATTCCACTGCCTGGGCGGCGTCTGCCCGGACACCTGCTGCCGGGACTGGTCGGTGGTGCCCGATGAGGCCGCCCTGGCGGACTACGCCACCGCCCCCTCCCCCCTGCGGGAGCGCATCGCCCAAAATCTCGTCACTGACGAGGACGGCGACATATGCTTCCGCTTGGACGGGGGTGGAATGTGCGCCCTGCTCACCCCGGACGGCCTGTGCCCTATCCAGCGGGACTGGGGCGAGGAGCATCTCTGTGCCCACTGCGCCGCCTATCCCCGATTCATTGAGGAATACGGCTGTCTGACGGAATTCTCCCTGGCCGTCTCCTGCCCGGAAGCCGCCCGTCTCCTGCTGGAGGCCCCCCGCTTTGCCCTTACCGAGATGGACGACGGCAAAGCCGACCCGCCCTTTGACGGCGTAGACCCGGATCTGCTGGCGGGGCTGGAGTACAGCCGTGCCCAGGTGCTGGCTTTGCTGGGCGGCGGGGGCGGGCTTTGGAACAAATTCCGCTCCATCCTGACCTATGCCGAAGCCCTCCAAGGCTGCATCGACAGGGGAGAGTACGGCAAAATGACCGACTGCACCCCCACCCTCACCCTTCCGGAGGACAATCCCCAGCGCCAGGCCTCCGCTGTCTGGCTGCTGAACGCCCTGGCAAATCTTGACCCCCTCCGCCCCGACTGGCTCACCCTGCTGAAGGATCGCGCCCAGCAACTGTCCCTCCTGTCCCGCGCAAAGTACACCGCCTTATGTGTGGACTACGCGCGGGCCAACCCCGAGTGCGAGCGCCAGTTCACCAACCTGGCCTGTTATTTCGTATTCCGCCACTGGCACAAGGCGGTGAACGACGATATGCTCTATGGCCGCGCCGCCTTTGTGTGCGCTGCTGTCGCTGCCCTGTACCACCTGGCCCTGTTCCAGTCCGGGGAGGAAATCACTCTATGGAGCCGATTCAGCCGGGAGGTGGAACACGACGAAAACAACTTGGACGAGGTGGTCTGGGCCCTGTCCGGCCCGGGCCGCTCCTCCCTGGTCTCTCTGTTTTGAGCAAAACACCGCCCTGCTCCTTCGAGAGCAGGGCGGTGTTTCATACCAGCTCGATGTGATAGTGTTCCATCCAGTGATTCACCTGCACCAGATAGGCGATGGTCTGGGGCCGGGCCATGAGCTGGCCATACCAGGGGGCGTCCAGAGCGTCCCCTGTCCCGGACAGCAGCTCCTCCGCCGCCTCCCGGCGCACCACGTCCAGCAGGGGCGCGTTTGCTTTGTCCAGCACCTCCCGGAGCATCCCGCTCACCGCCGCCAGATAGGCCGGGTGGTGGGTCTTGGGGTAGGGGCTCTTTTTCCGCCACAGGATCTCCTCCGGCAGCAGCCCCGCCATGGCCTGCCGGAGCAGGCCCTTCTCCCGTCCCTGCCAGTCTTTGTAGGCCCAGGGCACCGTGTACAGGTACTGCACGATCCGCCAGTCGCAGAAGGGCACCCGCACCTCCAGCCCCGACCACATGGACATCCGATCCTTCCGATCCAACAGGGTCTGCATGAACCACCGCAGGTTGAGCCACATCAGCTCCCGCATCCGCCGCTCCAACCCCGCTCGTCCCGACAGGGCCGGGGTCTCGGCCACCGTGGCCCGGTAACGGGCATCCACATACTCAAAGGGGTCTGTCCCCGCCAGTACCTCAGGCCGGAGGAAGGAGGAACGGTAAGCGGTGGACTGGGCCCAGGGGAAGCCCTCCCGCTCCCGGAGAGACGGGTCGCGATACCAGGGGTAGCCGCCAAAAATCTCATCGGCGCACTCCCCGGACAGGGCCACGGTGGCGTGGTTTTTCACCTCCCGGCAAAACAGCAGCAGGGAGGAATCCACGTCCGCCATCCCCGGCAGATCCCTGGCCTCCGCAGCCTCGTACAGCGCCGCCGCCACGTCCGCGCTGTCCAGCACCACCCGGTGGTGTTCCCCGTGGAGGGAGTTTACCATGAGGTCGATGTAATCGTCATCGCTGTTGGGCTGGAACTTCCCAGCTGTAAAGTATTTGTCATTGTCCCGGTAGGTGACGGAAAAGGTGTGCAGCTTTTCCCCCCGCCGCTGAAACGCCTTGTCGGCAATGGCGGAGATGATGCTGGAGTCCAGCCCTCCGGACAGGAAGGCACACACCGGCACGTCGCTGACCAGCTGCCGCTCCACCGCGTCGGTGACCAGCTTCCGGACGTGGGCGGCGGCATCCTCAAAGGGCTCGGCGGTATCCAGATCCTCGGGCGCCCAGTACCGCCAAACCCGCCAGCCCGTCCTGGAATAATAGGCACAGCAGGCGCTCTCCAGCTCCCGGATGTCCCGGAACACCCCGCATCCCGGCGTGCGCCCCGGCCCCAGCAGCATGACCTCCAGCAGCCCTTCGCGGCCCACCTTCCGGGACATTCCGGGGCACTCCAGCAGAGTCTTGATCTCCGACGCGAAGCACAGCCGCTCCCCCGCCAGCGAGAAAAACAGCGGCTTCACCCCCATGCGATCCCGGGCCAGAAACAGCCTCTGCTTTTCCTCCTCCCACACGGCGAAGGCGAAGATGCCGTTGAACTGCTTTACGCAGTCCGCTCCCCACTCGGCGTAGGCGTGGGCCACCACCTCCGTGTCCGAGTGTCCCTCGAAGCGGTGGCCCAGGCCGGTCAGTTCATTGCGTAATTCCGCGGTATTATATAACTCCCCGTTGTACACCAGCGCCAGCCCGCCCCGGGCGGACAGAAGGAACGGCTGCCGTCCGCCCTCTGGATCCACCACCGCCAGCCGGGTGTGGAGCAGTCGGGCGGGTCCCCGGCGGTAGGTCCCCCGCTGATCCGGCCCCCGTCGGGCCATAGTGTCCAGCAGCTTTTCCTCGTCGATATGTATGTCTCGCCCGTCAAAGTCAATGATCCCCGCAATCGCGCACACAAAAATACCCCCTTTTACCATCGGGTCATTCTATGCAAGGCGGATCAAACAGGTTCCTGGGCCGATTTACCCTTGACAAGTTCCCTTTTCGGTGATATAGTGCTGTCAAACTGGCAATGACGGAGAAGAAACCGCAGGGCGGCGCACAGAGAGGGACGCATTTGGTGGAAGCGCCCCGCGCACAGCGGCGGCCGTACCGCTCCCGAGCCGCCCATGAGGAATGGGACGGGTGCGCCCGTTAAAGCGCTCATGAGTGCGCCGCAAGGCGAAACAGGGTGGAACCGTGGAATACAATTTGTATCCCACCCCTGATTTGATCAGGGGTGGGATTTTCATTTTCCTGTCCCTAACACAAGGAGGAATATTCATGTCCGAAGAAAACAACCAGTATACCTTTGAAAACGAGCAGTACCGCCGCACCTACTGGCACACCTGCTCCCACGTGCTGGCCCAGGCCATGAAGCGGCTCCACCCCGAGGTGAAGCTGGCCATCGGCCCGTCCATCGACAATGGCTTCTACTACGACTTCGACACCCCCGAGCCCTTCACCGAGGGCCAGCTGGCCGAGCTGGAAGCGGAGATGCGCAAGATCTGCAAGGAGAAGCTGAAGCTGGAGCGGTTCGAGCTGCCCCGTGAGGAAGCGGTCAAGTTCATGGAGGAAAAGGGCGAGCCCTACAAGGTGGAGCTCATCCACGACCTCCCCGAGGACGCGGTGATCTCCTTCTACAAGCAGGGCGAGTTCACCGACCTGTGCGCCGGCCCCCACCTGGACTCCACCGGGCGCATCAAGGGCAACGCCATCAAGCTCACCGCCTGCAACGCCGCCTATTGGCGGGGCGACAGCAACCGCCAGACCCTCCAGCGCATCTACGGCGTGGCCTTCCCCAAGAAGGACGAGCTGGACGAGTACCTGGCCAAAATTGAGGAGGCCAAGAAGCGCGACCATCGCCGTCTGGGTAAGGAGCTGGGCCTGTTCATGCTCCGGGACGAGGGCCCCGGCTTCCCCTTCTTCCTACCCAAGGGCATGACGCTGAAAAACACCCTGCTGGACTACTGGCGTCAGGTTCACAAGAAGTACGGCTACGTGGAGATCTCCACTCCCATCATGCTCAACCGCCAGCTGTGGGAGCGTTCCGGCCACTGGGACCACTATAAGAATAATATGTACACCACCGTCATCGACGACGTGGACTTCGCTGTCAAGCCCATGAACTGCCCCGGCGGAATGCTGGTATACGCCAGCGAGCCCCACAGCTACCGCGAGCTGCCCCTGCGGGTGGGCGAGATCGGCCTGGTCCACCGCCACGAGCTGTCCGGCGCGCTCCACGGCCTGTTCCGGGTGCGCTGCTTCAGCCAGGACGACGCCCATGTCTTTATGACCCGGGAGCAGATGCAGGATGTGATCCAGGAGACGGTGCGGCTGTTTGACGAAGTGTACTCCACCTTCGGCCTGAGCTACACCATCGAGCTGTCCACCATGCCCGAGGATCACATCGGCACCGTGGAGGAGTGGGAGCGCAACCAGGACATCCTGAAAGCCGCCATCACCGACATGGGCAAGGAGTTCGTCATCAACGAGGGCGACGGCGCGTTCTACGGCCCCAAACTGGACTTCCATCTGGCCGACTCCCTGGGCCGCACCTGGCAGTGCGGCACCATCCAGCTGGACTCCCAGCTCCCCGAGCGGTTCGAGCTGGAGTACACCGGCGAGGACGGCCAGAAACACCGTCCCGTCATGATCCACCGGGTGGTGCTGGGCTCCATTGAGCGGTTCATCGGCGTCATCACCGAGCACTTCGCCGGGGCGTTCCCGGCGTGGCTGGCTCCGGTGCAGGTGAAGGTGCTGCCTGTCACCGACCGGGCGGAGGAGTACGCCAAGGAAGTGGCCGCCAAGCTGGACGGGCAGGGCTTCCGCTGCGAGGTGGATGGCCGCAACGAAAAGATCGGCAAAAAGATCCGCGAGGCCACCCTGGAAAAGGTACCCTATATGCTGGTCGTCGGCGACCGGGACATGGAGAACGGCACCGTCTCCCCGCGCCACCGCTCCGGCGAGGATCTGGGGGCCATGTCCCTGGATGCTTTCGCCGCCCTGCTGGGTGAAGAGGTCAAGAGCAAGGCAATCAAATAATCGCAAAGTGCCGCCGGAAAACCGGCGGCACTTTTTATGGGATCCCTGCCCCCCAGAAGGGCCCAATGGGGCGGAGCGAAAATCCCCCCTTGCTTTTTTCGCCAACCTATGGTATATATGATTGCAATACCTCTCTGTGGGGTAAATCTTTACTTATTTTAGGAGTTGATTTGTCCATATGGACCCAGATAGTATGATACTGCTGGCCGTGCTGGTGGTCATGGTGGTCATGTCCGGCTACTTTTCCGCCACCGAGACGGCGTTCACCTCCCTCAACCGCATCCGCCTGAAAAGCCGCGCTGACAACGGCGACAAAAAGGCGGAAAAGACCCTGGCCCTGGCAGAGGACTATGACAAGCTGCTGTCCACCATCCTCATCGGCAACAACATCGTCAACAACGTGGCCGCCACCCTGTCCACCCTGCTGTTCATTAAGCTGTTGGGACAGGAGAACGGCCCTGCGGTGTCCACCATCGTGCTCACCGTGGTGGTGCTGATCTTCGGCGAGATCTCCCCGAAAAGCCTGGCCAAGGAATCCCCGGAGGCCTTCGCCATGTTCTGCGCCCCCTTCCTGCGATTCCTGATGGTGCTGCTCACCCCGCTGAACTTCATCTTCGGCCTGTGGAAGAAGCTGCTCACCCTCCTGTTCCACAAGGAGCAGGACGAGGGCATCACCGACGAGGAGCTGGTCACCATGGTGGAGGAGGCGGAGGATCAGGGCGGCCTGGACCGGGAGGAGAGCCAGCTCATCCGCTCCGCCATCCGCTTTGACGACCTGGAGGCCGGGGACATCCTCACCCCCCGGGTGGACGTGGTGGCGGTGGAGGACAACTTCTCCCTGGCCGACGTGGCGGCGGTGTTCGCCGCCGAGGGCTACTCCCGCCTGCCTGTGTACCATGAGAGCATCGACGACATCGTGGGCGTGATCCACCAGAAGGATCTGTTCTCCGCCCGCTATCACGGCCGGGACGAGCTGTCCCCGCTGATCCGCCCGGTGCTGCACATCACCTCCGGCACGAAAATCGACGACCTGATGCGCCAGTTCCAGCGCACCAAGACCCAGATGGCGGTGGTGGTGGACGAGTACGGCGGCACCGAGGGCATCCTCACCATGGAGGACATCGTGGAGGAGCTGGTGGGCGAGATCTGGGACGAGCACGACGAGGTGGTGGAGCAGTTCCGCAAGCAGCCCGACGGCAGCTATTTTATCTCCTGCTCCGCCGACCTGGACGATCTGTACGACCTGTTCCAGCTCACCGGCGAGTGCGACGCGGCCACGGTGTCCGGCTGGGTGCTGGAGCAGCTGGGCCGGGTGCCGGAGGTGGGGGATCACTTCGTGTGGGAGAACCTGGACGTGACGGTCACCCGCGCCGAGCACCACCGGGTGCTGGAGATCAAAGTGGTGGTTCTGCCCGATCCCGAGGACAAAGAGGAATAAACGCGTTTCGGCCCCCAGCTGTCAGCCGGGGGCCGCTTTTTATGACCTTTTCTTTTTTCCCAGGGCGGCCAGTGCCAGCCCTGCCAGGGACAGCGCCCCCAGCGCCATGCCGGGAACCAGCCCCGGGGCGGTGTAGCGCAGCTCCACCTGGTGTTCCCCCGAGCTGCGCAGGCTGATGCAGAGGAAGGTACCCAGCCACGGCCCGGCTTCCCGTTCCTCCACCCGCTCCCCGTCCACATAGACCGACCAGCCCTTTTCGAAGGGGACAGTGGTGACCACCCCGCCCAGCGGCCCGGCCTGGACGGTAAAGCGCACCCGGCCGTCCTTCTCCACCGACATGACCTGTGTATTGCCGCCCAGTTCCTCCACTACGCCGTGGAGCGCCTCCTGATCCAGCTGCCACAACTGCCCCATCCAGCCTGACGCATGGCGCACAGTGACCGTCCACGGCTCCCCAACGGCAGGCGTGCCCAGATAGTGGACAGACGCGGCCTCACTGGAGCCCAGCCACAGCAGGTGCTCCCCGTTCACCAGCACCTCCCGCAGGCCGGACGCGGACAAGTCCATGTAAAGGGGTTTCCCAGTACCCACAATGGACAGCACCGTTTCCCCCGCGTTTACATCCACCTCGGCGGGCACAGGGGTGAACAGCTCCGCATCCTCCCCCAGCAGCAGGCAGGAAATGGCCGCGTTCTGGCGCTCAAAGGGGTTTCCTCCCCCCGCTGTGCAGGCGTCACCCGGTGCAAAAAAGGCCAGCGGCAGCACGTCCGGATTCTTCCACAGCGTCAGTCCCCCCGCCTGGGCGATGGGCTCATACCCCGGCGGCATATCGTCCTGGCTGATCATATATCTCACGCCAAGCAGCGCGTCCGTCACCGGGGTGGAGCCGTAGTAGGCGCACCACATCCAGGTCTGGGCAAAGCCCAGCATTTTTGTCAGTTGGTTCACGTCATAGTTATACAGGCTGCTGTAGTGGGTGATGCCGGGGTAACCGAAGGACAGCGGGCTGTTGAACCCCCGATCCTCTGTCGCCCCCATGCGGAAAAATCCGTCCCCGGCGTCCTCCTTTGCCGCTTCCACCAGTGCGGCATTGGCGGTATAGTACTCCTGGTATGCCCGGTACGAGTCGGAGCCGAACTGCCCCTCCAGCCCACCCAGGATGGTTTTCGTGTTGAAGCCCAGCTCCAGCACCGTCAGCGCGGCCAGGGCCAGCGCTCCGCCCCGCTCCAGCCAGGGGCCGCGCTTTCCCAGCCATTCCAGCAGCGGGCCCAGGGCCTGAACCGCCAGATACAGCAGGCAAAACGAGACTACAAAGGAGTACCGAGCAGGGAACCAATTGGGCCGCTGGAACAGGTGCCACACCTTGTCTGCCGGGGACAGCAGCAGAGACGCGGCGGACACCGCCAGCAAAGCGCCGTTGGCCAGCTTTTCCCGCGGCGAAATTTTTCGCAGAAAGAAGTACACGACCGCCAGCACCAGCGCCGCCGTTCCACAGAACACATAGGGCGGGGCTCCGTAGGTGATGGACTGGTACTGCCCTGGTAGAAGCTGGCCCAGCAGCTTCAACGGATCGCAGGCCAGCAGTCCATCGTAATCCACGTTTCCGCCGCTGAATTTGCCGGTAAACATGGACAGGAAGGTGGGCAGCCACAGCCACGCCGTCAGCCCCAGGGCGCAGGTGGCGCCGCCGAAGAAACGGGCCAGCACCGCCTTCAGCTCTGACCAGCGGAGCCGCAGGACGGCCAGCCGGGCGCACAAATACAGGGCGCAGAAAATGCCCACCATATAGGAGATATACCAGGTGGCGATAAAACACACCGTCAGCGCGGCAATCAGCGGCCCCGCGCTCCGCCCCGCCAGAATGCGCTCCACCGCCAGCAGGATCAAAGGCAGCCAGATCACCCCGTCCAGCCACATGACGCAGATGGAATAGATGGCGTTATAGGACATCAGGGCGTAGCACACCGCACAGATCAGCGCCGCCCCGCCATGGCCAGGGAAGCGCTTTTGGGCGAAAACAGCAAAGCTCACCCCCGCCAGACCGATTTTCAGCACCATCAGGAACATCAGCCCGATGGGCATGGCCTCATTTGGGACAAACAGGGTCAATAGAGACAGCGGGCTGGACACATAATAGGAGAACACCCCGATGTAGGACGTGCCCAGCGCCTTTGACCAGGAGAAGAACAGCTCGCCGTTTTTCAGCGCGCAGAAAAATTCCACATACTGGGTGGACATATCGGAGATGAGGATCGTCTTGTCCCCCCAAGGAGCCATGCCCAGGGACGCGCAGACCCACAGCATCACCGCTGCTGGAATAGCAAAAGCCAGGGCATACACCGCCGCCCCCAACCGTTTACGTTTGCTCGTCACGCTCCCCTCCCTTCTTTGGCTCAAGCCGCGCTCTCAAAGCCACATCAGGCTTCCGCAAAGTGTCAATCATTTTATCATGGCCTGTCCGGCCTGTCAAATTGCCGAAAACGCCGTCCTTGTTTTTCCACGTATCATTTTGCCCATTTTTGCACATCCTGCACACAGAAGTCAAATGGAAAAGAGGTTCACGCCATGAAACGAATAACCGCCCTGGCGCTGGCGCTGTTATGCCTGCTCAGCGTCCCGGCTTACGCCGCCCCCGCGGGCGTCACCGCCCCCTCCGCCGTCCTGATGGAAAAGACCACCGGCACGGTTCTTTCCGAGCAGGACGCCAAAACCCAATATGAGCCCGCCTCCGTCACCAAAATCATGACCCTGCTGCTGGTCATGGAGGCCATTGACGGCGGCAGTCTGAGCTGGGACGATATGGTCACTGCCTCCGCTTACGCCTGCTCCATGGGCGGCAGTCAGATCTGGCTGAAGGAAAACGAGCAGCTCACCGTCCGGGATATGGTGAAGGCGGTGACGGTGGTGTCCGCCAACGACTGCGCCGTGGCCCTGGCCGAGCACGTGGCGGGCAGCGAGACCGCCTTTGTGGAGCGGATGAACCAGCGCGCCGCGGAGCTTGGCATGGAGAACACCACCTTCAAAAACTGCACCGGCCTGCCCGCCGAAGGGCACCTGACCTGCGCCTACGACATCGCGCTGATGAGCCGGGAGCTGATCCTGAACCACCCGTCTATCCGGGAGTTCACCACCATCTGGATGGACACCCTGCGGGACGGCACCTTCCAGCTATCCAATACAAACAAGCTGATCTTCTATTACGAGGGAGCCACGGGGCTGAAAACCGGCTTCACCGACACGGCGCTGTACTGCCTGTCCGCCACGGCGGAGCGGGACGGCATGGAACTCATCGCCGTGGTCATGCACGCCCCCACCTCCAACGATCGGTTTGAGAGCTGCAAAACCCTGCTGAACTACGGCTTCGCCAACTACGCCATCACCCCGGTCTACCCCGACCAGGCCATTCCGCCGGTGGCGGTGACCCTGGGCACCCAGGACACCGTCCAGCCCGTGACAGCCCGTGAGTGCTCCATCCTGCTGGAGAAGAGCAAGACGGGAACTGTCACCACCCAACTGGAGCTATGTGAAAACGTGGAGGCTCCGGTGGAGGCGGGCCAGAAGCTGGGCGAGCTGAAAGTCCTGGTGGACGGCGAACAGGTGGACGTCATCGACCTGGTAGCCGCCCAGGAGGTGCCCAGGCTGAGCCTTGGCGGCATCTTCAAGCGGTTCCTCAACTCGTTGTTCCTGCAGGAAGCGCGAGGATAGCGCGGCCAATCCGTTACGTGACAAAGCCCCGCCCGAATTCCCGGGCGGGGCCTTGTTTATTCTGCTTTGACCAAGGCCTCTCCGGCCAAATAAATGTCTCCGGCACCTACCGTTAAGATCAAGTCTCCCGGCTGGGCCAGGCGCTTGAGCTTTTCGGTCACATCCCTCAAATCGGGGCAGAACACGCTGCCCGGAATTTTCGCCGCCAGATCAGCGGAGGATATCCCGATATCGTTGTCCTCCCGGGCGGCGAAGATCTCCGCCAGAATGGTGACCTCCGGCCGCTTCAGCACTTCCACGAAGTCGTCAAACAGCTCGTGGGTGCGGGAGTAGGTGTGGGGCTGAAAAGCGCAGATGACCCGCTTGTGCCCCAGCGCCTGGGCGGTGTCGAACAGCGCCGCCAGCTCACCGGGGTGGTGGGCGTAGTCGTCGCACACCTCCGCGCCGTTGTACATCCCCTTGTACTCGAACCGCCGGCCAGGGAGCCGGAAGTCCCGCATTCCGTCCTCCACAGCCTTTCCAGGCAGATGCAGGGCAATGGCGGCGGCAGCAGCGGCCAGCGCGTTTTTCACATTGTGTACCCCGGGCACGGACAGGTCAAGATGGGCGTACTTCTCCCCCTGGTACATCACGTCGAAGGAGCCAAAGCCATGGGCCATGGACAGGTTGGCGGCGTGAACGTCCCCCTTGTCGATGCCAAAGGTCATGATGGGCCTTGTCTCGCCTTTCAGCGTAAACATGGTGTTCTCGTCCTCGCAGTTGGCCACGATGAGGCCGTTTTCCGGCACCCGGTCGGCAAATTCCCGGAAGGAATGCTCCACATCGGCCAAATCCTTGAAGAAGTCCAGATGGTCGGCCTCCACGTTCAAAATCACCGCCACCGTGGGGTAGAAGGACAAAAACGAGTTGCAGTACTCGCAGGACTCCAAAATGATGGTGTCCCCGTGGCCCACCCGGTGGCCCGCCTCCAAAAGCGGCAGGGTGCCGCCGATCATCACCGTGGGGTCGGCCTGGGCCGCCATGAAAATGTGGGTGCACATGGAGGTGGTGGTGGTCTTGCCGTGGGTGCCCGAGATGCACAGGGCGTTTTTGTAGTCCCGCATGATGGCACCCCATGCCTCGGCCCGCTCGAAGACGGGGATACCCGCCCTCAGCGCGGCGGCAATCTCCGGGTTCTCGTCGTGAACGGCGGCGGTGCGCACCACGCAGTCCGCCCCCTCCACGCTCTCAGGCAGGTGGCCGATCACCACCGGAATGCCCAGCGAACGCAGATGGAGAACGGTGGCGCTCTCCCGCTGGTCGGAGCCGGTGACCTTCACCCCGGCGCCATGCAGCACCTCCGCCAGCGACGCCATGGACACCCCGCCGATGCCCACCAGATGGGCCCGCTTCCCAGGCTGTAAATAGTCGCGGATATTCTTGCCTTCCATACTCACTCTTCCCTCATATAGCCAACGCGGCCTGCGCGTTTACAAATTTTGAAGCACTTTATTATATAATGTACCACAGGAAATTGCAACCTATAAAATTATAATCGGCCCAACCCCGGTTTAGACGTACCGGGCAAAAAAACAGCCCGGCGGTCATCCCGCCGGGCTGTTTTCCTTTTCAAAGCGTAAAATACCGCACGCCGTCCACGGTGCAGATGAGACTCTGGCTTATCATCCGCCGGGTCACCAGGGGGAAACCGTCCGGGTTAAACACCCCGGCCTCCCGGAGGGTCACCGCCCGCTCGGGGCAGTCCGCGCCGCATCTGCGCAGCTTGCGCAAAATATAATTCCTGCGGATCAGTGGAACTGGTACCATTCCTCTCCCTCCTTGTCAGTCCTGTGCGAAATACACATTCACATCGCCCAGGTCGCTCTCCGCCTCCAGCTTGTAGGAGTAGTTACCCTTGCGCTCCGCCTTGTCGCCCTGGTTTCGCCCGTTCACCGTCACGGTGCCCAGGCTGCACTCCAGCTCGTACTCGCAGTCCTGCTCAGAACAGCCCAACTGGGCCTCCACCTGGCCCAGGTCGGTTTCCAGGTCGATATCCATGCCGTCGTAAAGCTCCCCAATGCCCAGGGTCACATCTCCCAGGTTGCTCTTCAGCGTCAGCTTTTTCGGCGTGCGCACCTCATAGCATTCCACGTCGCCCAGCGCTGTCTTGGCCTCGATCTTATTTGCCGCGTATACGTTGCTCAGGAACACGTCCCCTAAATCGGTCTGGACGTCCACCTTCTCCAGCACCGTACCATCCGGCACGGTTATGATCACATCCAGGGAGTGCTTGCCGGTCAGGCCATTAAAGCTCAGCTGGAAGCCCCCGGATTTCGCGTCCCGGATCTTCAAAACGCCGCCCTTGAGCTCCCACTTCAGCTCATAGCCGCCCAGATCGCCCTCCTGCTGGATGGCCAAGGTGTAGTCCACACCCTCGCACACGGTGATATTGCCAAAGCTGATGTCCGCTTCAATGTTCTCGAACGAGCCCAGATAGCCGTCCTCCATGGTCCAGAAGCCGCCGGCCTCATCATCCTCCACCCCATAAACCACGACGCCGGGGATAGCCTCATCCACAGAGCCAAAGGAGTACTCGTACTCTTCCCCTGTACTACCATCTACAATGGTGACCACGTCCGCGGTTTGAACCGGCGTTTGCGCCACATTGCTCCGCCAGAAATACCGGCCCAGCGCAATCAGCGCCGTCACGAGGCTGCCCATCAGCGCCACCACTACCACCGCGCACACCGCCAGCACCCAGGGCCACTTTTTCTTCTTGGGGGGCGTCCAGCTCTCAGTCTGCTCCTGGGTGACGAAACCGCCCTCCACCGCCAACCGGCAGGACAGCGCCCAGGGGTCGCCCAGCTCCCGGACTACCTCGGCCTCCCGTTCCGCGCCGGCCTCCTCAAAGTATTCCGCGTAGTAGCGCAGGATGTCCTGCCGCTCCCGCTCGGGCACCCAGCGGGCCAGTCCCTCGGCCAGCTCGGCAAGATAAGTAAGTTTATCCATTTGGCTCATCCTCCTTCAAAAGCTCCTCCACACCGTCCCGGAAATGCCGCCACTCCTCCCGCCGACGTTCCAGCTGCGTGTGGCCCACAGGGGTGATGGAATAGTAGCGGCGGTTGCGGCCCTGATAGGGCCGGTCATACACCGTCAGCAGGCCGTCCCGCTGGAGCCGCCGGAGCACCGGGTAGAGGGTAGACTCCGAGATATCCAGCCGCTGTTTCACCTGCTGGGTGAGGATATAGCCGTATGCGTCCCCATGAGACAGCACCGCCAGCACACACCCGTCCAGCAGCTGGGGGCTGATCGCGAAAGCCATGTTACCCCCTCCTTTCGCCTTATATTATAATCTATATAATATTACCTTGTCAATACAACATGGGCACTTTTAAAAATTCTTAAAATCTTCGCAAAAAAGCGCCCCCGGATGGGGGCGCTCCGCGATTCTCTATCGTCACGCTTCTTATGACATCTGCCGGCTCCGGGAGATATTCATGGTGCCGTCCTGCATCTCGTTCACCCAGTCCAGGCTGCGCCCGGTACCGTTGGCCACGCAGGAAATGGCCTCGTCCGCCACATAGGTCTCGATGCCCGTGTGGGACTCGATCAGCTTGTCGAACCCCCAGACCAGCGACCCGCCGCCGGTCATGATGATGCCGTTGCTGGAGATATCGGCCACCAGCTCGGGGGGAGTGCGCTCCAGTACGCCGTGGATGGCCTCCAGAATGCGGGAGCAGGGCTCCTCGAAAGCCTCGATCATCTCGCTGGAGGTGACGGAGAACACCCGGGGCAGACCGGTCATCAGGCAGCGGCCCTTGACCTCCATGGAAATCTCCTCCGGCCGGGGGAACACACAGCCGATGGTCATTTTCAGCTCCTCCGCCGTGCGGTCACCGATGAGGACGTTGTGCCGCTTGCGGATGTACTTGACGACCGCCTCGCTGAACGCGTCGCCCGCCACCTTGATGGAGGCAGACTCCACGATGCCGGACAGGGAGATAACGGCGATGTCGGCGGTGCCGCCACCGATGTCCACCACCATGTGGCCGTCGGGCTGAGTGATATCGACGCCCGCGCCGATGGCGGCGGCCAGAGGCTCCTCGATGAGGTACACCCGCCGGGCGCCCGCCTGGATGCCTGCGTCAATGACAGCGCGCTCTTCCACTTCGGTGATGCCGGAAGGCACACAGATGACCACCCGGGGCTTGAACACCCGCACGGGGGCCACCTTGCGGATAAACTCCCGGAGCATCCGCTCGGTCATGTCGTAGTCGGAGATCACGCCCTCACGCAGGGGGCGGATGGCCACAATGTTGCCAGGGGTTTTGCCCAGCATCTGCTGGGCCTCGGTGCCCACCTTCAGCAGCTTGCCAGTGTTCTTGTCCAGCGCCACCACCGACGGCTCGCGCAAAACGATCCCCTTGTCCTTGATATAGACCAGCACGCTGGCGGTGCCCAGGTCAATGCCGATATCTCTTGCAAACATAGTTTTCACTCCTGTAATATATACCGCGCTTTTGGAAGTCTGCCCTGAAAGCGCTTTGGATAATCACGGTCAAGTAGACCCACTCTGGGTATACCTGTTAATCATACTAAACAATTCCCTATTTTGCAAGCCCTTTTGCCCATTCGGCCCTTTAATTTTTCGTGAAGGAAAATCCTGCCGTGGGCCGCGCTTTGCGCGGCTTAGGCCTATGGCCGCTTTGCGGCCTAACGGTTCACGACGGCTCCGCGCTTCTGGACAAACATCAAGCCCCCAGCCGTCCTATTCCGCGGCTGGGGGCTTACTTCTGGCTTTGATTGTCCAAGGGCCTATACCTCCGATTTCTTCGGATTTCCTGCGTTGGGGTTCCGCCTGAAACTACTTGCTCCTGTTTTCTCAAACAATGGTGGGCTTCAGACTGAATCTGGCTTCCGTCGCTTACTCAAGCGTGTTTGGAACGAGTCGAGACTTCGTTTCACTTTGCGTCTCCCAATCGCGAAAAGAATTTGGTGCGTTCGACGTTAGTACATTGGACTCACCTTTTCCTTTCTGTTTGTATTGTACTATGTGGCCTCGATTTTGTCAACAGTTTTTGTGAAATTTTTTCAACTTAATTAATAGTATACCGGCCCCGCAGATGCGGGGCCGATATACTCACTCCTCACTCTCTCCAAAGCCGTCGTTCTCAATGGCCAGCCCGTACCAGCTCAGCCCGGACGCGGTCGCGTCCCCAAAGGTGGGGTGCCACCCGGCCACCATGGCCCAGGTGTTGTACCAGAACACGTAGGTGATGTCCAGGTGACTGGGCAGGATCTCCTCAATGATGGCCCGCAGCCGGTCAAATCCCTCCGGTATTCCCGCCACATCGGGGAAATACACGTCCACATAGCCCGGCCTGCCCGTCTCCTCCGCCCTGGCGTTGATGCCGCAGCCCCGCAGGGTGTCGTTGATGGCCTCGGGGGTAAAGCTGTCGCCGCTGATGCGCAGCAGGGCGGCCAGGGCCTCCCGCCGCTGCTGTACCGTCACACACACCGGACGGTAGGGCAGCAGCGCCTCGATCCGCTCCAGGCCGAAGTCCTCCGCCGTGGTCAGGTTCATCTCCCGGGCGGTATGATCCAGCTCCGCCCCCGCCCCGTCCAGCTGCGCGCCGTAGGCGGCCAGCTCGCCCCGGTTGATAGTGCCTGTGCGCAGGTCGTACACGCCCAGGGGCCGGAGCAGCGATACCAAATAGTCCTCAAACCTCAGCGTCACGCGCCGCCACCTCCACCCGTGCCATCGGTGATCGTCAGCTGTCCCAATACCGGCAAAGTGACTTTGTCCAGCGGCAAGTCTGCCGCCGGCTCTTCGAGCTGGCAGTTGGCCACCCCGTCCACGCCGTAGATGAGGGAGATGAGCTGGGCGCGGGGCAGGGCTTTGCCCAGCCGCTCTCCGTTGAACCAGCCCTCCAGCCGCTGCTGCACCGCCTCGGCCACGGTCTCAAAGCTTCGATCCTCCTTGGCCCACAGCCTGACGGACACATCCACGATCTCCACCGTGGGAGGGATCACCTTCACGTCGCAGGCGATCTCCCGCACCCGGTCAAAGTGGGCCTGCAAGGTATCCAGCAGTTCCTGATCCGGCTCCCCCTCCAGGGCGGCGGGCACCAGATCCACAGTGCCCACCCCCCGGTTCCGGGGCAGCACCGTCACCGCCGCCACCCCGTCAAAGGACATGGCCGCCTGCTGGTAGAAGGCGTTGTTGGCGCCGTTGGCCAGCCGCTGGAAGGTAGCCAGCACCCGCTCCCGCAGCTCCTGATCCCCCTCCTGGTCCTGTCCGCTGGACAGGGAGGCAGGGTTGGCGCAGGCCGCGATGCCCGTGGGGGGCAGAGCCATATATACGATGGTGCCCTGTCCCACATTGCCCGCCGCTCCGGCCTCCGCCGCCGTCACCGGCACTTCGCAGTACAGCTCTCCGGCGGGCACCGCCCCATCTATGTCGGTGGTAAAGCGCACCCCGCCGGCGGTCATGCACACGGTGCCCGCCGGAACCTCGGTATCCGTCTCCCGGGCCTGGTCTACATAGAACCGCACCGTTCCCACCGACCGTGTGGCCGCCCGCCGGGTCACGCCCCTCAGCCGGGCATGCTTATCCAGCTCCTCTCCCTCCGCTGTCTGAGGGAAGCACTGTCGGCGGGTCCACTCCGCCTGGACATACAGGCTGTACAGCTGGGCGGCCACGGCGTAAAACCGCACCGCCAACTCACTGCTGGCTCCGGCGGTCTGGCTCGTCTGGGCCTGGAACTCTGCGGCCAGAGCCTGATAGATTTCTTCTAATGTGATCAATATCTCACTCCTCCAACTGCACCGTCACCCATAGACTGGTGCCCTGCCACAGCAGCTCCACCGCCACCGCCAGCCGATCCCCCTCCTGGCTCACCTGGGCTCCGGTCACCACCGCATCCGGGAGATCGGCCAGCGCCTCCACGGCGTACTGCTGGGCCAGACTATCCCAGGCGGAGGGCTTCTCTCTGAGCAGCTCGTACATCCGGCTGCCCAGTTCGGGCAGAAAGGGAAAGCTCCCCCGCCGGGCGGTGAGCCGGAACAGCACCTCGCCGATCAGCTCATCCCCGTCCTTGATGACGGTCACCCCGCCGTTTCCGTCGGCGGCGTAATCCCTGTTTTTCAGCAGCAGGCTCATCTCATACCTCCCACCACGCCGAATACGACCCTGATGATCAGCTCCTCCAGCGTCTCGTCCTTGACATACACCTGTCCGTCCAAATGGATCTCGTCTCCCTGGACTGTGGCGCTCTCCTGGACGGCAATACTTGCCGTCTCACCACTGAGAGCCAGACTTTTCGCCTGTATGCCCACCCGGTCGGGTATGCTGCCCTGCAGGGCCCCCACCACACAGGGGATCTCTCCCCTGCCTTGGATGACCAGCACCCGCTGGCCCACCTTAGGCGTCCAGGTATAGCCTCCCGGGCTGTACAGCTGCAAGCCCCGCCGCTCCCTGTCCAGCAGCACCGCCGTCTCGCCGCCGCTCATGGTGACGATGCCGGTCTGCCCCTCGCCCTCATCCGCGGGCCGCTTCTGCTGTCCGCTCAGCCACATAATTATCTTCTCCTTCCGATATTCCCCCCTGGTGGGGCGGGAATATCGCTTCAAATCATTGAGTCCACCTCGCCCAGCACCAGTGTGGTGGTCAACCCCTCGCTGCCGCAGGACACCTCGGTCTGGGCCGCCCGATACTGCCCGTTGGCTCCGAAACCATCCAGCTCCACCGACACCAGCTCCCCAGGCCAGGCCAAAAACGCTCCGGCCACGGTGATTTTCATCCTTACCCGCTCCCGGCGGGCGGCTTTGAGCTGGTAGTCCGCGCTGTACCGCATGGCAGCGGTGCCGGTGGTATTGGGCACCGTGATGATCTTCCGAGCACACCCGCCCTCCGCCAGGAAGGCGGGGTCAGACACCCACTGGGTGCCCCAGGTGGTTCGCCGCCGCACCGCCACCTGGCTGAGCACTCCATGGCGCTCCTCCCGATATTCCCAGCCGGTCACCGCGTCGCCCTCCCGGATGCGCAGCTCCTCTCCGTCAGCCGGAGCGTCCAGCACCAGCCGCCCCAGACGGTCAAATCGGGGCACGACCCCACCGTAGTAGCAGGCGAACCGCCGCATCACGCTCCATTCACTCTCTCCGCTGGCCACGGTAAAACCGCTGACGGCGGGCAGGCCCGCGCCTCCCACTGTCTCCACACCGTAGGGGGCCACGTGGTTCGCGATGATGTCCGCCCGGGTACACCGCTGGTACTCGGCGGGCATGGCCTCGTTGTCCAGCAGCAGCGCCGCCATCCCCCGGCCGGACAGCTCCAGATAGAGCCCGTCTTTTCCGCAGATGACCGCGAACTCATCCACCACCCCGGTGAACACCCGCTGGCCCTCCCATTCGGCGTAAAAGCGGCAGGCGGCGGACAGCAGGTTTTCCTGCCCCCGCTCCCACAGGCACCGCAGGAAAAAGCTGTCGCAGGGGGTGTCGGTGCCGTAGCAGAATTTCCAGCTGACGGCGGTGGGCAATTTCAGCTCTCCGCCGCTGCCCAGCTTCACCCAGCACTGGATCATTTTATCCTCACCTTCTGTCCCGGATAGATGAGATTGGGATTGCGGATGCCCGGGTTAAGCTCGATAATCCGGCTCAGCGTCACTCCATACCGCCGGGCCAGTGCCCACAGGGTATCGCCCCTGGCCACAGTGTGCCATTCGCCCGCCTGCTCGTCCCCGACGTTCTGATCGGGAGTTTCCGCGGCCCGGACAGCCAGCTTGGTGTCCCCGGTGCCGTCAATGACCTCCCAGAACTCAAAGGAGTAGGCCACATAGTCCCGCCGGGGCGCCTGACGCAGCTCCAGCCCCGCAAACCACGCCGTGGTGGTCATCCACACGGGGTGGACCAGCACCCCCGGCGTCTCCTCATAGAACACGCTGGCCAGCGCCTTGAAGGTGTCGTAGGCCCCCTCACCCACGAACTCCCCCTCGCCCTTCAGCACCCGGCGTGTCTGGCCCAGGCTCTGGATTTTATGCCTGCCGAACGGGATCTTATGTACCGCCAGCTTCCGCTCAAAGGTAATGGAATACACCCTTGGATTGTGGGGCCATACAAAATTTTTAAACCGCATGGGGGAAAGGATCATGTGCTTCCCCTCCTCTCCTTAGAAAATAGAGATTCCTCCGTCATACCGTCTGCTGTCCCGGCGCACCGCCCGATCCAGCTCGTCCACAGTGAGGGCGGCAGTGCGCCCCGGCTCCTCGGCACGGAGCGTCCGCCCCGCCTGCTCCACAGGCAGGCTTTGAGCCGCCGGGCGGCTGGCCTGGGCGGTTCGATGATACAGCTCCTCCAGCCCCCGATCCGCCGCTGTGCCGGGGGCCGGAGTGGCCTCTGCATCCTCCGCCGCTGTGGCCGGCTTCGCCAGCCCCAGTCCTTCCAACACCTGACCATCTCTGGCTCTCAGCGCGTGCGGTGCCGTCAGCCCGTTTTCAGGAGCAGACGCCGGCCTGTCGTCCTCCGACGTCTGCTCCCCACCGGTACGGGGGATTCTCTCCCACAGCTCCCCATTCTCTATGGAACCAGAAGCCATCTCGCGCTCCTCCTGCTCTGTCCCTTCCGGGTTCCCCAAATCCTCTGAACCCTCCGTCCGGCCCTCACTTCTGGGAGCGGGGGCATCAGGGGGCACCCGCTCCGCATTCAGCGCCAGCGCGTCCTCCTGCTCCTCATCGTCCTCGTCCGCCATCTGTGCCAGCAGCTCCTCCAGCCGATCAACCACCGTCCCCGCCCCCTTTCAGCTCCTGATACCGGGCCCAGTCGAACCCGCTGTTCACCGACCAGCTCCCCCTGGGCGCGCCGCACACTGGGCAGGGCTCAGCCTCCGCCCGCTCCCGGCAGTCGGGGCACAGCCTTGCCAGCTCCTCCTCCTGATCCAGCGCCAGATTGAGGGCGCACCACAGGTAATCCCGGTCGGTCATCTGTTTCGCCCGCTCCTCGGTGGGCAGAGCGCCGAACATACGGAGCACGCGCCACTGAAGGCGCTCATAACGCGCGTGCTCCAGGCTTTTTTTCGCCGTTGGATCTCCTCTTCCCCGTCCAGCGGCGAGGGATTGCACTCCCGGTTGAACGCCGCCCAGGCGTCCGCCAGCCGTGCGATGTCCTCCACCCGCAGGCCGTCCAGCGCCGCCTGGCCGCTCTCAAACACCGGCCTGCCACCGCGCTCCAGCGCCCGGGCGACGAGGCAGGCGTTGCGGCACAGCGCCCGCTCCCTGCCGTTCTGGGTAAGCTCGCCGCCCTCCCGGCGGGCCTCCAGCACCTCCCGGGCGGACAGCAGCCGCAGCGTTCCTTCCTTCACCTTCACCCGATCCGGCCCGGCCCAAAATGCCCTGTCCATTTACGCCGCCGTCTCCATCCGGCTCTTGGCCACCAGGGTGAGCTTTTCCGCCACTGTCTGGCCCAGCTTGGCGTCCTCCTGGATCTCGCTCCACTGGCAGTCGGAGTAGATCACCTTGCGGTCCGGCTTGCAGATGACCAGGGAAAAGTTTTTCAGGCTGTAGAAATCCAGCCCGTCGGTTATGGCCTGGTCGGTGGCATACAGCCTGGTGAGTTGGATGACATAATTCTGCGGCCCCTGGACAGTGGCCACCGGCTCCTCCTCGCCGAAGGCCTCCACCGAGTAGGAGGTGCGGGTGGCCTTGCAGCTGTAGCTCTGCACCACCGCCACCTTCTGCCCGTCCAGTTCCAGCCAGATGTCCGAGCTGGTGGGGAATCCCGCCGCGCTCAATCCCGCACTGATACTTGTACTCATTTCATGACCTCCTTGTATTCACGCCTCACCTGCTCCGCGCTATCAAACGGTGATATGAGCGGACAGCCAGATCTGGTTCAGCCCATGGGCCACGGTGAAAGCGAACTCCACCAGGCACACCGTGGGGTCGTCCTCCAGGGCGGACACCGTCACGTCCTCATAACTGTCGATGATCTCCCGGCTCACCCGCTTTTCCAGCTCCATCACCGTCTGGGAGCGAATGGCGCCCCGGGTCTGAGTGGTATTTTTGGCGCGGCTGAACTTGGAGCGCAGGGAATTGCGCAGGCCGGGGATCACTTCGTCCACCACCAGGATGGTGGTCAGCTCCCGCCATGTGGCGTCCTCTGCGCCGCCGGTGGTGGTTCTGGTGGTGATGCCCCGCACAACGTAGTACGACCCCGCCAGCATCTCCAGCGGCGTCACGCCGCCCCGAATCAGCAGGTCGATGTCGTTGTCGTCATAGCTGCACTCCAGCCCGTCCAGCCCATAGAGTTGCGCGCCGCCCAGGGGCAGGGCGGGATCGGTGTTCCCCGCGATGGCTCCCGCCACCGCCGCGGCGCAGGAGACACCGCCGGAGCCGTCCCCCGCGCCGGGGGCCACCAGCACCACCCGTTCGCAGTTGAGCCCCTCGGCCCGTTTCACCAGCTGCTCCGCGCTCTCGCCGGCGGCGCCCCCCACCACGGCGATGCGCTCCCTCCGAAGGCCGGAGCACTCCTGCACCATGGTTTTCAGCGCCTGCTGTATGGCCAGGTCTGTGCTGTCGCACACCACCACCGCCGCATCCTCAATGGCGGCCACCGTGGCAAAGGCGGCGGCATAGTCCTCCCCGGCGGGTACGCCGTATACCACGCCCGCGCCGTTTCGGATGGCCAGCTGGGCCAGGCGGCTCAGCGCGCAGTCGCCCACGTCCCCCTCCGCCTTGCTGTAGCTGGTCCACTGATAGACGCTCTTTCCACTCACCCCCGGCGCGGCGGCCACCACCGCCACCTTGCTGCCTCCCACCGAGGCAGCGGTCAGGCTGGATGTCTCATAGGAGGAATATACTCCCGGTCTCTCATGATTGGTTGCTATGCTCATTTCATCCTTCCTTTCACCTCAAAGTCCACAAAGGTCCCGCCGCCGCTTTCCGCAGCGGCCACCAGCCACGCCTTGCACCGGCAGTTTACCTGCAAGCGGTACAGCCCCGTACTCTCCAGGAACTCCACCCGGCCTGTCTGAAGCTCCAGGGCGGTCAGCCCCGCCGCCCCCTGGCACACCAGCACCTCAGTGACCGTCTCCGCCGCCTGCTGGCAGGCGCTTTCGCCTCCGTCCCTGGGGGCGTAGATGTCCAGTGCCAGGGTCAGCTCCACCTCCCGGCCATAGAGCTCTCGCTCGGCTCCATCGGGCTCCCGGCGCATTCCCAGGTAGTCCTTGAACCCACCGGGGGCGCACACCACCCGGCTGAGGGAAACGGCCGCCACAGCCTCTCTCCACCGGCTGGCACGCTGGCTCTCCATGGCTGTGACGGCGTTCACCCCCGCCTGCCGCAGCTGTTGGGCCACCGCCTCCCGCAGGGTATTCAGCGCCCCGTTCATGGCGCGTTCTCCGGGCAGGGCCGCAGGGCCAGCCACAGGTGGGTGACCTGTCCGCCCACCCAGATGGGCCGCACAGTCATCACCTCATAGCGTCCGCCGCCCCACTCCAGCCAGCCCCCAGGCCCGACTTTGTCCATGGGCAGTCCCGGCTCCGCCAGTCCCAGGAATTTGTCCTGGGAGTAGCTGCCCAGCGCCCCGGCGGTGTACTGCCAATCCGCCTGGGTCATGGGCTGGACAATGGCCATACCCCGGCCCGCCTCGGCGCCGTCCTCTTTGCGGCACACCATCTCCTGCCCATAGGTCTTGATGACCCACTCAAACGCCTCGATCAACCTCTCACCCCCCGAAACACAAACCCGTCGTCTTTGAAAAACGGAGCCATCAGCTCAAACGCCCTCTGTGTCAGCTTCGAGCCGTCGCTGCCCCCTGTCTCCCGGCGCACGGAGATATCCCCGGCGGACAAGGACGTGATCCCTTCCAAGCCCTGACCGCACCGCAGCCAGTCCATGGCCAACCACGCCGCCGCCAGGGGGTAAGCCCCCTGGCAGTCCTCCGGCGTCAGGCCGTCCCGCAGCCGCCGATCCAGCATTTGGCAGGCGTTGACGCACAGCATCCGCAGCACGTCCTCGTCCTGCCCCGCGCCTCCCAGCGCCTGCGCCAGCTCCATCACCTGTTCTATCATCCATCCGCCTCCTAAATCAGGAAGGCCCCGTCGGCGATCTCAGGCGGCACGGCCTGCTCGCCGTAGCTCAACTGCACACCAGAGCCCAGCAGCTTGTCTGCCTTCCCCCGGTACAGCTTGATGAGCCCCAGCAGCTCTTCCTCGTCCAGCCTGTCCGCCACCTTTTCCAACAGCCGGTGTTCCGCGTCCGGCTCGGCGATGCCCGCCAGCCGCACCATTTCGCGGCGCAGGCCCTTGAGGTACTTCCGCCCCAGCCGGGCCTCATCCTCCATGCGCCCGCCCGCGCTCTTGATGACCCCGGCCTTCCGCTGGGCGGGCACCGCCACAAAAGACCACTCATAAGCGTCGGTTGCCCCGGTGAGTACGCCGTGGCACACCTGCCCATCGTACTCCTCCCCCCTCTCGTGGGGACAATCGCCCAGCTCGCCGCCGCAAACAGAGCACACGACCCGTTCCACCGCGCAGCCCACGCTGACCTCCCGTTTGATGCCACCATCGATCTCGGCGATAAGGGCGGCGTTCTCGTCGGTGCGCATCAGGTAGGCCCATCCTTTGAGATAGCGGTAGGGCCGCCCGTCTGTGGTGACAGTGCCGTCCCCGCCCACCACCTCAGTGCGGTAAATGCGGGCAGTCTGCCCTTTGGCGGACCACTGATGGTCGAACACTCCGGACACCCCCACGAACATGGGGGCCAGCTGGTCCAATGTGCTGCCGTCAAACCGCTCAAAGTCCCGGTCGATGTCGTTGTCGCACAGCCGCAGGGCGAAGGTGTACACCTCGTCCGCCATGAGCTCCCGCCGGGTGAGGCGGTTAATGAGAGCCAGCTCCCCCTCCTCGGGGACGCCGATGGCCTTCACCGCCGCGTCTTTACTGATCTGCATTTCCATTCTCCTCCTCCATGGCCCTGGCCTGGGCCCGGTACAGCGCCGCTCTGGCCTCCGACTCCTCATCCTGGAGGTTCACGTCCGCCCAGTCGATGTCCACATGGTCGTCAAATCCCCGCAGCCGCAGCCAGAACTCACAAATCCGCTCCACCACCGGCTCCAGCCCCCGCCGGATGGCGGCGATCTCGCTGGTCATGATGTCGGCCTGCTGGCTGCTCATCCGCTCGGTGGACGACCAGCTCAGCCCCAGCAGGAAAGGCGGGATACCCGTCTTGGCCACCAACTGTTCCAAAATCTGACGCACGGGCACCTCGCTGTCCAGCACCTGGTTGTCCGCCCCGATGGTCCGGATCTCCACATCCCCGGCGCACACGAAGTCCCGCACCGCGCCGTCCCGGCCCGCCTGCATGGCGGCGCCCCACTCCTTTGCCACCGTGTTGCACCGCTCCTGGGCCAGAGCGCCGTTTTCGCCCTTGCACACCACGGCAAAGCGCACGTTGCCCATCCGCTCCCAGTTCTTGCCCATGGCCTCAAAGATTTTCACAAAGATCTCCGCCAAAAAGGGCATGGAGCGCAGCATGGACACCCCATAGGGTGCGCAGGTCTCCGGCTGGAAGGGAGTGAACAGCAGCAGCTCCTGCCGCTCCGCCTCCCTCACCTTGCCGTCGCTATCCCGGATGCACAGGGCAAAGTCCAGCGGACTGTCCCCCTCGCGGATCTCCACCCGACCCACGTCGGCGCACAGCAGGGCGGCGATGTCCCGCCCGTCCCGGCTGGGGACGATCTCGCCCACCGCCCGGCCGCAGGTGATCATAGAGTCCAGATACTGATCCAAGAAGGCTTGAATGCCCCGCTGCCCCCGGCCCACGGGCACAGTGCGCAGAAACCGATCCAGTCCCTCCTGGGCCCGCTCATCCCGGCAGGCGGCACTCACTCCGCCGCACAGCCGCACCAGCTTGCAGATGGCGGCGTCCACCACCGGCACCGCCTCCCGGATGGCCCGGTACAGCGCGATTTCCCCGTGATGGAGGGGCACATACCCGTCCAGTTGCGTGAACGGGTGCCGTCCCGCGTCCCGGAGCTGGGCGGCGGCAGCTGCCATCTCCCCGCGGCCGGCGGCGGCAGCCGCCCCCCGCTCTGTGTTTCGTTTTTTCCCGCTCATCAGACCGTCAGCACCCGGCTGGCGTCCTCAAAGATCTTGGCGTAGCCGGAGATGGTGGTGATGGCGGCCCGCTCCAGCTGGCGGTCGATGATCTTGTCATACTCCACCATCACGTCGCCGGCCTTGACCATCTCCAGGGCGTAGTTCTTGTCCAGGCCGATGATCTTGCCCTGGGGCACGGCGGAGGTGCGCAGCACCTTGGCGCCCATGGGGGTGATGAGCTTGCCTGTGCCATGGAAATCCAGGCCCGCCGCGGCGTCCTGCATCTGGCTCATACCCAGCAGCTTGGGCATAGTGTCCGTACCCACCAACAGGGTGTTGAGCTGATAGGGCTCGAACTCGTTCCAGAAAGCCAGCAGATCCTGATAGGTCAGCTTACCCGCCGTCTCCACGGCGCTTTCCTGGGCGGCGTTGTCGTTGCCGTCGCCGTTCAGGATGACGTTGATGGCGTCCTCCAGGTGCATCCGGCCGATTTGCGCGCCGATCTGCCGCAGGGTGACGGAGAACAGGTCCAGCTTCTGGAACCGGATGGCTTCGTAGGAGGCCACCAGCATCCTGCCCCGCTTGTGGAGCTTCACCAGGCTGTCCCGGGTGCGCACGGTGGTCTGGGGGATGGCCGCGCCCTCTGCCACCTGCTTGAGCTGTTTCTCGTCCTCGGGCACGGAGGTGATGGAGCGGTAATCCATGCCCTCAATGAGGGTCTCAGTGGCAGTGATGTCGGGCAGGATGTTGGCCTCCTCCATGCCCACCTTCACAGCCCTGGCAATGTACTCGGGGAACAGCACCGCCGACTGGCTGGTGGAGAAAAACTTGTCCACCAGGTCGGAGCCCGCGCCCTTCACCCGGATGTCGAACCGCTTGAGCTGCCGCTGGTAGGCGTCCAGCCCCTCCAGGGCGGTGCCTCGGTACTGCTCACTGGGATCCAGCTTTTCCAGCACCTGGGTAAAGGACTTGCCCGCCTCGTGGTACATACCCTTCTCCAGCTTCAAATTGTCAAATCTCTGCGCCATAAACAATTCCTCCTTACAGTTTGATGACGACGGACTTCTCGTCCTCGTCCACCGCCAGCACCAGGCAGTTCAGCCCGCCCGTGGTCACGGTCTTGACGCCGCCCTTTCCGTCCAGGGCCAGCCCCTGCCAGCCCGCCTTGGGGGCGGTACCGGTGTATGCCGTCTTGGCCGCGCCACCGATCTGCACCACTGCCGCGCCGCTCCGCACACCGCCCAGCAGCACGCCGCAGGGCAGGCCGCCGTCAGCCCCCAGGCCTACGGTGCCGTCGTCCGTAAGCGCCACCGCCATACCGGGCAGCACCTCGCCGTTCACCTGAAAGGTAGCGGCCACCTGACCTACGCCCTCAAAACAAATGTCCATGTTCATTCTCCTCTCGCAGATAATTTTATAGAAATCCCTTTCGGGCACTTCTACCACATTGCTGTCACGCTTCGCCTAAAAGCTCCCCCGCTCCACAAACCTGGCCGCGCTTCCGCCGCAGCTGTCCAGGCTCATCACAAAGTAGCGGATATCATCCATGGCGTGGTCGTTTTCCTTTCTCACCCGGTCTTTGGCCCCGTCGTCCTCCCAGCAGTACATGGAAAACTCCCTGGCCGCCGCCTCGCATCCCTTACAGATGACGATTCTGCCAGATTTCAACGCCTCCGCCGTCCGTCGAATCCCCTCCAGCACCCGGTTGTCCGCAGGCCGCACTGTCCAGCCCTCTCTTCTCAGCGCCTCGATAAAGCTGGCCGCCGACGGGTCCACGATGACCGTTTCAATGCACCGTCCCCCTGCCAATCGGGTCAAATCGCTCACATACTCCCCGTCGGTTTTCTGCCGTCCCTCCGCCCGGGCATCGTAGTAATATTCCGTCACTCTGTACCAAATTCCGTCCTTTTCGCCCCACAGCCCAAAGGAAGCAGGATTTCTCGTGCCATAGTCGCAGGAAATGCGCCACCTAGTGAACGGCCCCTCCGGGGCCGTTTGCATGGAGTCCCCGTCAAAGAAGTCGTACACCAGCCCTTCCGCTGCCACCCATTCCCCCAGCACATACCGTCGGTAAAAGGTGCCCCGGAACATCCGCTCATAGCGCTCTCGGGTCGATTGGGACAGAGCCGGGTTGTCCTCCATGGCAAAGCGCAGGTACAGCGCGTTCTTCTCCGCCGCCTTGCAGATCCACTCTTTGTAAAACCAGTGCTCCGGGCCGGCGGGGTTGCAGGAAAACCAGATCTTCCCACCCTTCACCGAACACCGGGCGCAGGCCTGCTCCACAAAGGAGCGGGGCATGAGCGCCGCCTCGTCCAGCAGCACCCCTGCCAGCGTCACCCCCTGGATGGAGGCGGCGCTGCCCTCGTCCCGTCCGCCGTAAAGGTAAAATACGTTTTCCCTGCCCCCGCCGCAGACTGTTACCTCATTCCGGCTGACCTTCTCCTCCCACCGGAACCCCCATGCTTCCAATACAGGCCGCGCCTGAGCAAGCAGGTTCCGCCGCACGCCGTTGATGGAAGTGGCGCACAGCCCGAACCGCTGCCGCTGGAAGCGCGTCATGGCCCACAAAAAGAAAGAGACGCTCAGCGCAAACGTCTTGCCGGAGCGCACCGCCCCATCGCAGATGACGGCGTCAAATGTTCCGTCCTGCCACCACTCCAGCACTTTTCTCTGCTTGGGCGAAAATTGAAGCCGCCTCACGCCTCATCGCCGTTCCCTTGCTTGTACAGCCCATCCAAAAAGTCCTCCAGCTTCCCGTCCCGGCGCTCCTCCATCAGCTCCCGCAGCATGGCCAGCACTCGAACCTTATCCACAAACTTAGTCTCAAAGGTGCCGTTGGCGTTCCGCTTCAGCTCCACCACCCCGGTGAGATCCATCTGATCCACCCGATCCGCGTCCTCCGGCCCCAAAAAGGCCAGCTTCACCACGTCGTTGTTTTTCCACCTTGCCAGCTTGCGCAGATAGGCCAGCAGTTCCTTTCGGATTTTCTGTTCCTCAGATTTTTCCCGTGTACCCAATTCCAAACCTCCTCGCACCGCACTTGGCGAACACCCGTTTTGTTGCCCGTCCCGGTGCAAGGCAAAAAAATAAAAGGCACCCCCATCCGCGCTGCGGATGAGGGTGCCCTACACAATATTTTTTACTTCAGATTGAAGAACGCGTCCTTGCCCAGGTAGATGGCGGCGTCGTCCAGCTCTTCCTCGATGCGGAGCAGCTGGTTGTACTTGGCCACGCGGTCGGTGCGGCTGGGAGCGCCGGTCTTGATCTGGCCAGCGTTGGTGGCCACGGCGATGTCGGCAATGGTGGCGTCCTCGGTCTCGCCGGAGCGGTGGGACACGATGGCGGTATAGCCGGCGCGGTTGGCCATCTGGATGGCGTCCAGGGTCTCGGTCAGGGTGCCGATCTGGTTGACCTTGATGAGGATGGAGTTGGCCACGCCCTTGGCGATGCCGTCGGACAGACGGGCCACGTTGGTGACGAACAGGTCGTCGCCCACCAGCTGGACCTTGGAGCCGATGGCCTTGGTCAGCATGGCCCAGCCCTCCCAGTCGTCCTCGGCCATGCCGTCTTCCAGGGAGATGATGGGATAGGTGTCGGCGAACTTCTTCCACATATTGACCAGCTGCTGCTGGGTCATCTTCTTGCCGGACTTGGGCTGGATATAGCACTTCTCCTCGTCGTTCCACCACTCGGAGGAAGCGGCGTCGATGGCGATCATGAAGTCCTCGCCGGGCTTGTAGCCGGC
>JAAVHT010000080.1 GCA_014799565.1 Clostridiales bacterium | reverse complement strand
TAGTTCTTTCTTTAAATGCTACTGCAAAACGCCTGTGATCAGAAAAGCAGAGTGTAGCTATATATCTCGATCAGGCGTAGATCACCGCGCTACCTTGAGCACCTGGCGGGATAATGACAGACAGTCGGACATGGTTCACTGGGACGGCTTTGACCACGGTTCAGCCCATTTCCAGTCCTGTTAGCACGGCAGGCTGGTCATCACAAATTTTTACGCCATGATAAGGGCAATGGCCCCGCCATTGGCAAGATGATACCGCCTATCTGAAGCGTTTGAAATCCGCTTCGGATAGGCGGTATCATTTTTCTTTTCGGAACGATCAGAAGACCTGCTTATCTTTCAGCTGAACATATTCGACCTCGCTCATTCCCAACAATTCTTTATAGATCTCCCGGTTGTGCTGCCCTAGAGCAGGTGCAGGTGTACGGACACAAGGCTTGGTGTCCATAAGCTTGATGGCACAGCCGTTGACCGTCACCTTCCCCAGGGTGGGATGCTCGGTCTCGATGAACATTTCTCTCGCCTTTACATGAGGGTCAGCGAGAATCTGACTGATATCCAGAATAGGCCCGGCGGGGATGCCCTTCGAGAGCAGAAGCTCCGTGGCCTCCTCCATGGTGTAGTCTTTCAGAACATCCTCAATGACCTCCTGGATCGCGTCCTGGTGCTCCAGCCGCCCAGGCATATCCGTAAAACGAGGGTCGGTAATCATATCGGGGCGTTGAAGGATTTCATTGCACAGTTTTTCATACAGTCTCTGGTTCCCCGCTGCGATAATTACAATGCCGTCCTTACAGCGGAACCCGTCGTAAGGGGAAACCGCCGCATACCGGTTGCCCATGCGGGGCGGGAGCTGGCCGCTTTCCAGATATTTCAGCGCGGTGTTTTCCGTGGCCGCAATCACGCTGTCCATCAGGGACACGTCCACCCGCTGCCCCTGGCCAGTAATAGTCCGAGCGTTGACCGCCGCCAGAATGCCGATGGTCACATTCAGGCCGCCCAGCATATCTCCCAGGGCGCTGCCCGCGCGGGTCGGCTCGCCGCCCTTTGCGCCAGTAATGGACATCATGCCGCCCATAGCTTGACCCAAAATATCATAGCCGGGGCGTGTGTGATAGGGGCCGTAGCAGCCAAACCCGGAGACTGCCGCGTAAATCATCCGTGGATTAAGTTCCTTCAGCACGTCATAGCCCAGACCCAGCTTATCCATAACGCCGGGACGGTAATTTTCCACTACGATGTCGGCCTTTTTCACCATTTCTTTAAAAATTTCTTTGCCCTCTGGCGCTTTCAGGTTCAGGGTGATGCCCTTCTTGTTCCGGTTCATGTTGGCAAAGTAGAGGCTCTCCCGCTCGCCGTTTAGGTTTTTTTCCCGGAAGGGGGGATAGCCGCGGGTGTCGTCTCCGCCGCCTGGCACCTCAATCTTGATGACCTTTGCCCCCAGGTCAGCCAGCATCATTGTGCAGTAGGGCCCCGCCAGCACCCGGGTCAGATCCAAAACCGTCAGGTTCTCCAGCGCCATGTGCGCGCTCATGAGACCTCACCGTCCTCCACGTGGATCTTCATGCGCATGACGGCGCTTCCCATGGATTTCCCCAGGCTGTCCAGCCGCAGGCTCATGGTGGCGCCGCCGCCCAGGGCGTGCCGCATCACCAGGTTGATGCCGCCCAGAGAGGGCACCTCATACCGGGTGATCTCACCCTTTACCATGTCCCCAAAGTGGGCCTTTACCCGCTCAACGGTTACCTCGCGCAGGATGATGTCGTAGTATTCCGGCTTGCGCGCAAAAACGCAGACATTGCTGGTATCGCCTTTATCACCGCTGCGCCCGTGGGCGATGTCATTCAAATAAATCTCAGGCATTTTAGTTCACCTCCAGGATGTGGCTTTCGATGTGGAGCGCGTCGCGGGGTACGGTGGTGGGCCACAAGGCCATGACTTCCTGGACATGGGCCCGGCCGCCGAAGAAGGAGGCTCCCGGGGGGCCGTTCAGCTGGAGCGGGCTGATTTCCGGAATGATCTTGGCGCACTCATTTTTGTCCTCGCTGAACACCGCAATGCGCAGCACGCACTCGTTGAGGTTTTTCAGTGCCTCCTCGCTCATATCGGCCACGCCCAGGTGAAGGCTGTTCAGGCCAATATAGCTGATGTGGACGTCGTCGGCCTTCATACCGATCCGCTTCATCTTCTTCATGATGACCTCGGCGCAGTACTGTGCCTTTTCATAGGCGTCTGGCCACGCGAAGCTGAGCATACTCACTGTTTTCCAGCCCTTGTGGTATCCCACGCACAGCTTGATGGTATCCGGGCGGGGCTTGCCCTTGATGCCGCCGATTCGAACCCGGTTGTCGCCCACCTGGGTGATGGTGGCATGGCTGACGTCCACGTTCACATCGGGGGTAAGATAATTGGCCGGATCCAGAACCTCATACAGGAATTGCTCCTTGCAGCTCTGCTCACAGACGATGCCGCCGCAGTCGGGGGCCTTCGTGATCTCCATGGTGTCCTCAGTCAGTTCGGCAATGGGGAAGCCCAGTTCATCCATGCGGGGCACATTGCGCCAGTCGTACATATAGTTGCCGCCGGCGCCCTGGCCGCCGCATTCCAACAAATGCCCCGCCATGATGCCCCGGGCCAGGTTGTCCCAATTGTCCGCCGCCCAGCCGAATTCGTGCTTGAGCGGAGCCATGAACAGGGCGCTGTCCGCCGCCCGACCCGTGACGACTACATCCGCGCCCTGGTCCAGGCAGCCCTCGATGCCCTCATGGCCGATGTAGGCGTTGCAGTTATAGATTTTGTCAATGATGTCGTGGAAGTCGCCGTCATAGTCAAAGTTGGGGAAGGTCCAGCCATCTTTGAGCAGCTGAGGGATTTTGTCCTTGATGGAGTCGCCAGTGACGTAGCCGATCTTGTAGCCCTTCATGTTCTGAGCCTGGGCCCAGGTCTTGATCGCGTCCACGCAACCGGTAATGTTCATGCCGCCGGCATTGGTGCAGATGCGGATGTTTTTCCGCCACGCCTCCTCACCGGCCACTGTCAGCAAGCGGGACACGAAGTCCGGCGCAAAGCCCTTGGATGGGTCTTTCAGCTGCTGCTTGGCCATGATGGAGAGTGTCAGCTCAGCTAGGTAATCGCAGCCCAGGTATTGGATGTCTCCATTTCGTATCATGTGGATTGCGGCATCGGGGCTGTCTCCCCAGAAGCCCTGTCCGCCGCCAATGGCAATCTTTTTCACAGTCGAACGTCCTCCTTTAAGTCCGCTATATGTCTTGATTTGGTTAGTACATCGTTATAGTATTTCGTTATACTGTTAAGATACTGCTCTTCTTACGGTTTGTCAATCCCCTGAGCAAAAATTTTTTAGTTTTTTTCGCCAGCTGCTTGCAACCGGGCGGAAAAGCCCCTATACTGAAAGAATAGATTCGGATGTATTTCGATGGACGCGAGGAGATACCATATGGTCACGATCAAGGAAATCGCACAAGTGGTCGGACTTTCGGCCAGTACCGTGAGCATCGTGCTGGCCGGCAAAGCCGCCGAACGCAAGATAAGTGAGGAAACCCAAAAGAAGATCTTGGACACCGCCAATCAGCTGGGCTACCGCCCCAATATCGCCGCCCGAAGCTTACGGGGCGGTGTGGGCGCCGCGGAACTCCAGGTAGCCGTCTTCTGGGCGCAGGACTTCCGTGCCCAGATGCTGACCCGCTTTCTGGAAGGGCTCCGTCAAGAGATCGCCCGCCGGCAGGTTCCAGTGCGGCTGGTGGTCTACCCCTATCAGAACGACGGGTTGAAGGATATGGCAGCCCTGACCAACGCCAGCGACTGCCACGCCGCTATCATCTGCAACGCCAGCTTCTCTGACATGGCTTTCCTGGAAGAGACCCAGCTGGCCATTCCGGTGGTGCTCTATAACCGCAACTGCAGCCGTTATGCCAGCGTCAACGTGGACGACGCCCAGATGGGGGCGTTGGCGGCCCGGGCCTTCGCCGCCCACGGCTGTCGGCGGGCGGCCATCCTCACCGGTCCGCCGGTCTTCGAGGGGATGGAGATCCGCGTTCAGGGCTTCCGAATGGAGGGAGAATGTCACGGCCTGAGCGTGTCTGACACCATCTGTTGCGACAACAGCTTGACCGGAGGATACGATGCGGTATGCCGGCGCCTGAGACAGGAGTGGGTGCAGGCCCTGCCTGACGCACTGTTCTGTGGATCGTCCATGATCGCCCACGGGGTATTGCGCGCTTTCTGGGAAGCGGGTCTGCTCCCGGAGCATCAGCCAAAGGTGATTGCCATCGGCAATGGCAGTGAGGAGCAGGACGCCTATTCTGTGCCCAGCCTGAGTGTGGTACGTCTTCCGATGGAACAAATGGCCGCTGTATGCATCTCCCTGCTGCTGGACACCGTCGCGGGATGTCATCAGCCTGTTTCCAGCTTTTTAGAGGTGGAATATGTTGCCCGGGAGAGTTGCGGTCCGCTGGATCTCCCGTAGTGGCATGGCGGATCGCTCATATAAAAACCAAAAACGGGATGGGGCATTTTCAGCAAATGTCCCATCCCGTTTTGGTGATCGTTCACAAAAAAAGAGGAGGATATCTGAGTAGATCGCTGAAGATCCCATCCTGGGCCACAAAATGTTTCGGAAGGGATTGACAAAATGACATCGGTGCTATATATTAAGTACAACGATATAGTATTTCGTTGTACTTAATATTTGCGCTGTCTGTTCCATGTGTCTGGACAAGCAAACGGAGTTTTGACAAATGAAACACCGGAAAATGCACTACGCCTGGGTCATCCTTTCCAGTTGTTGCCTGTTCTTTTTCTTATCACAGGGCATGATCTTAGGTACCATTGGTACCTACATGACTTCGATTGCGGAATCTTTAAACGTAGGACAGACCCAGGTTTTTTGGTGTAAGTGGTGCGCTGTGTACACTGGTACCTGCTGTAGCTGTGGTAATATCTGGATCCGTTTTTGACAAAAATGGGAGTTATGCTTCCGTGTTCATCTTTGCCGGTGTTATGGCCGGCAGCACCGAAAACGAAAAGGACGTGGTGCTTTGCTTTTGCTCCGCCCAGGAGGCTCCCCGGCTGCGGGCCATCGTGGCCCAGGTGGATCCCTCCGCCATACTGGCCACGCTCAGCGCCGGCGAAGTGAGCGGACGGGGGCCCCGCGTCCCGGATCCCGGGCAGCGCCAGCAGGATCGTCCCGTCGAACCGGCAGACTTTTCCCACCCACCGCGCACATTTTTTCAAAAAAGGAGTGTTTGACCATGGATAAGCAGTTTGAGCAATTTCTTGAGATGATCCGCATGAGCTACCTTACCACCGGGGTGGCGGTCACCCATCCCGAGCCGATCCGCAGGGAGTTTACCGTCCCCGCCGCCGACGGCAGCGCATTGTTCGTATACGCCTATTTCCCCTCGGAGGAGGGCGTTTTCCCTGTGATCGTACAGCGCAATCCCTATGCAAACCAGGGCATGGACTATATCCTCCAGATCGGTGGCGAAGAATTTGCCAAACGGGGCTACATCTATCTCTGCCAGCACTGCCGGGGCACAGGCCGATCCGAGGGCGCATGGGAACCTAATGTCAATGAGCGGGCCGATGGGCTGGCTCTGCTGGACTGGCTGTGCGGACAGCCCTGGTGCGGCAATGTGGGCCTGATGGGCGACAGCTATCTCTCCATGGTTGGCTGGGCCGTGGCCGATCAGGCGCCATCTAAAGTCAAGTCCATGTTTTTGGGCAACTATGGTGTGGATCGCTTCACCTCCCTATATCAGGACGGTATGCTGCGCCACGATGTGATGACCGCCTGGGCCATGGAGAACGCCGGTTTCCCGGTGTCGGCAGACTATTTGGAGTCCTGCCGGTTCCGGCCCCATATCGAAGTGGACGAAAAACTGTGGGGCGGCCGCCTGGAGTGGTATAGGGGCTATCTGCACAATCCTCTTCGCAGTGATCCGCTATGGAATGAAGGGTTGTGGAAGGAGTTCAGTGACATCCCCGCCAATATCCGCATTCCTCTGTATATCTCCGACCAGTGGTATGACCACCATCTGGGCAGCGCCCTGTACTCCTATGAACACTTGAACTGCGAATCGCGGGCCCACAGCGTCCTTCGTATCGGCGGCACCAACCACTTCGGCACCCCTTGCCTCCAGGACCGGGAGGTCAAACAGGCCGCTGTCAATGCCGTAAAAGAGCAGATGGAGTGGTTCGAGCTGACCTTGAAGCAGGGGAAGCTGCCCCAGGCAACGGTCTATACCTATCTGGTCAACCGAGACGTTTGGCAGGAATGGGACACATGGCCCCTGCCCGCTGGCGAAACGCTCGCCCTGGCCTTCTCCGCCGAGGGGGAGGGCAATGTCCGCACCCTGGCCGTCCAGGCCCAGGCGGGTACAGTGGGCTTCGTCTACGATCCGGAAGATCCGGTTCCAAGCCACGGCGCCGAAGCTATGCTGCACACCAAAACGGAGATCGGCAGCCTGCTCCAGCCGGAACCGGGGTGGCGGGAGGATGTGATCAGCTTCGTATCCAGTCCCCTGGACGCAGACCGAGAGATCGCTGGCAGGATCAAGGTGACCCTGCACGTTTCCACGGATGCCCCGGACACCGCCTTCACCGCAAAGGTGATGGAGGTCATGCCTGATGGACGCGCCTACAACATCCGCTCCACCATCGCCGTCATCTCCGCCCAGCACGGATCCTATACACCTGGCGAGATCGTCCCCTTGACGCTGGAGATGTGGGATATCGACTGGATGCTCAGCAAGGGGAGCTGCCTCCGAGTGGACGTTTCCTCCTCTGACTTCCCCCAGTACAGCGTACATCCCAACCTGGCCGGCCCCTGGTATGAGCAGACCGAAAGCCGTACTGCTCGGCAGGAAATCCACTGCGGAGGTCGTTCCAGCATCGAGATCCCCGTTCGAGGCCGTTAAAGCAGAGAATACCCGATTCGCACGTGACCACCGCAGCGGGGCCGCGGTCAACGACCGCCGCTCCCGCACGGCAATGAAGGACAAGGAGTTTTGGACACATGGCGCTGGAAGGACTGGAGCCCGCAAGAGTATTTCATTTTTTTGAGGCGCTTACGCGCATACCCCGCAAAAGCGGATGCGAGGAGGCCATCGGCACATGGCTCCTGGATCTCGCCGCGCAGCATGGCTGGCAGGCCGAGCGGGACGGCGCGCGCAACGTGCGTTTCCTCCTCCCGGCTTCACCGGGCCTGGAGCACGCCCCCGGCCTGATCCTCCAGGCCCATATGGATATGGTGTGCGCCAAAGCGCCAGGATCATCTTTTGACTTCTCCTCCCAGCCGATCCCCGTCTATCAGGAAAACGGCTTTGTCCGCGCCTGGGGCACGACTCTGGGTGCGGACGACGGTATTGGGGTGGCCTTGATCCTGGCGTTGCTGGAGGAACTGACCGAGACCAGTGCGCCTCATCCGCCCTTACGTGCGCTGTTCACCGCCGGCGAGGAGACCATGCTTGCCGGTGCCCAGGCGCTGGATCCAGCATGGCTGGACTGCGGCTGGCTGGTGGGGCTGGACTATTCCTCCAACGACGCGATCCTCGTCTCCTGCGCCGGGATCAGTCTGCTGCGCACGTCCCTGCCTGTCCGGCGCACACCCCTGGATGGGAACTATGCTCTGTTTCCCCTTTCCCTGACCGGCCTTTTGGGAGGGCACAGCGCGAAGGCGATCCACCTCGGCCGGGGCAATGCCATCCGCCTGCTGGCCGAAGTGTGCGCTGTCCTGACCAGAACCTATGGCTGTAGTTTGATGGATTTGGAGGGGGGCACGGCGCTTAACGCCATTCCGGACGCCGCCTGGGCACGCCTCATTTGCCCTGCCGCCGACGCGCCCCGGGTACAGGCCGCTGTGGAACGGGCCGCAGCGGAGCTGTACGACCGCTGGCACGAGCAGGAGCCGGGGCTGCGTCTGGACTGGACACGCAGCGAGTTGGCCTCTCCCGCCCCGCTGGTGAAGGATACGACCAGCGCTTTGCTGAATTTTGTCACCAGGCTGACCATTGGGGCCTACACTATGGCGGATATGGAACCACCGCGGGCGGAAAGTTCCGCCAACCTGGGAACTCTGCGTTCAGATGAGAACACCTTCTCAGCCGAGATCAGCACACGCAGCAATGCGGAAGCGCTGCATGATACTCTGCTGGCACTTCACCGCGGTCTGGCGGCCCAATGGGGATGGTCGGCAGAACTGGCCAGCCGCTCCGGAGCCTGGGAATACCAGCGGGATTCGCAGCTTTTGGAGCTGGTCAGCGATGCTTTCTTTGCCGTCCACGGTGTACAACCTCCTCTAGAACAGATCCACGCCGGCGTTGAGGGTGGGATTTTCCAACAAAAAGCGGCTTCCCGTGGCTGTAAACTGCAGGTGGTCAACGTGGGCTGCACCACCCTGGACGTCCATACGCCCCGAGAGCGGCTGAAGATCGACACCGTTGGGAAATGCTTCCGGCTCTTACAGATACTGCTCCAGCGAGCTGCCCAGATCAACTAAAATGATGCGCGGCCGATTTTTGGATTGCTGATCAGCATTTCAAAATCAGCCGCACATTATTTTTTCGCGCAAAGGGGATTCCAGCAACAGGACGGCGGCATAGCGGCAGACTTCCGGAAAGCAATGATCGGACATTTGCGGATGCAGGGCGAACCCTGGCTCTACGTCACACTCCACATTTTCATAGCTTTGTTCAGCACCGCAGGAAACAAATTTTAATTATGGCAAATTGGTCTAAAACAGCACTTTCCTCTATTGATGGATAACCTATTGGGAGAAAAGGCTGTTTTGGTCAAAATGTTTTCACGATTTGTATAAATGGATGACAAATTTGGATCCAACCCCGACGATACTTTCTGCTGTAATGTTCCATCCATGGCGCTCTATAATGGTTTTTGTAACGGCCAAACCCAATCCGGCCCCTCCTGTCTTTCTGGATCTGGACTTGTTAACCCGATAGAAGGGTTCAAAAATAAGCGGCAATTCATCTTGCGGGATACCATTCCCCGTATCCTTGATAAAAATTTCGCCAATGTTGCGTTCTGTGCTCGAAAAAACGGTGATCGATCCACCGTCCCGATTGTATTTTACCGCATTTTCAATCAAGTTGAAAAAAGCCCTGTATAGTAAGCCGTAGCTCCCCGTCACAACAGGATAATTTTCACAGTTGATCTCCGATTGAATATGCTTTTCCTTCAATAATGGTGTCAATTCTGAAAAAATGGCAGAAAAAAGATCTGACAAAGATATATCTTCTTTTTCGAACTGTTCTTCCTCGTTGCAAAGGCGCATCAAATCTTCGATGATTGCCCGCAAGCGGTTGGTATTCCGCTCTACAGTATCCAACATCTGACGGTATTCCTCCTGCGTGGGGGATTGCTCCAGACGCATCACCTGGACACTGGCCTGCATAGTGGCTAAGGGAGTTTTCAGCTCATGGGCAACATTGGCGGAAAAGCGCTTTTGGGCGGAAAATGAATTGCTCAATCGTTCCAACATGATGTTAAAGGAACGGCATAAAGTTCCCACCTCATCCGTTCGCTGGGTTTCGCTGACGCGCTCATCCAAATTGTTTTCTGTGATCGTGATAATTTGTTTATTCAATTCTTCGATTGGCTTTAGTGCGTGCTTTGTTGCAAAATAGACCGCACCTGTGCCCAAAATGGAAATGATCAGCAAGGTGGTGATCCCCGCTAAATTGAACCTGCGCTGTGCCGTCGTTACCGTGGCAATTCCCACTGGCAATGTGACGGGGTCTATCACGTTACCCACGCTCACCGCAGGAGCGGGGATCAGCGTCACATTGCTCATATCCGCCGGGGTTGCCTCCGCAACAGCGGTGAGCTGCTTTCCCGCGTTGAACGAGGCGGATACAGTAAGCGCAATGGCGCACAGCAGCAGTATTGTGCCTGTCATAGCGGTAAGCCTGAAACACAGAGAGTTTGTTTTCATCCTGGCTCATCTCCCATCAAATATCCGACCCCGCGTACATTTCGGATCAGGTCTTTTCTGCATCCCGCATCGGCCAACTTCTTTTTGATCGAGTGGATGTGATATTTCAGTGTGTCAGGGAAGAGATCCGCCTCGCTGTCCCAGGCGTGTTCAAGCAATTGCTTCACGTCTACGGTCTGGTTTTTATGGAGAAGAAGATATTCCACAATGGCGTACTCTTTTTTTGTCAGCGGGATTTTGATTGGGCCGTACACGGCGGATTTAGCCGCCATATCAACCTCCAAGCCGCCGCAGGAAAGAACGTTGGCGGTTTGGATATACGCGATCCGGCACAGCGTTCTGATCCGCGCCTCTAACTCCAAAAAATCAAAGGGCTTTGTCAAATAATCGTTTGCCCCCATGTTCAGGCCCTTGACCCGATCCTCTACGGCGTTTCGCGCGGATAAAATAAGTATTTTGGACTTGTTGTCTGTCTCCCGGATCCGGCGCAGGATTTCCAGACCGTCGATATCCGGAATATTCAAATCCAATACGATGACGTCATATTCATACGCATTATAATATGCCAAGGCATCCTCGCCATCATAAACTGCGTCCACCGAATAGCTGCATTTCCGCAGTCCGGCGCATACAATGTCGGACAGCTCCTGTTCATCTTCCACATACAAAATTCTCATGACGTATGTACCCTTCTCCGTTCAAAGCATGGGGGAATCAGGGCGGCAGTGTGCCGCCCTGATTCCGTTTTCCGTATGGCCGATTGTATAACTGGGCGTCAGTGCGATGGAGATTACTTAACGGGCTTGGCCTGGGTGGTAAAACCGCCGTTGACGGATGCAGGATCAATGGTGCCGATGGCCACCGGCTCACTTACCTGGATGTTGTCCCAGTCGATGGCAGACAAATCCACATCGACTTCCACGGCGTAGACAGCGGCCTCCGGGATCGCGTCCTTTCCAGCAGTGGTGGTGCCGCCGTTGACGGATGCGGGATCAATAGTGCCGATGGCCACCAGCTCGCCCTCCTGAACGTTGGTCCAGTCAATGTTGGACACGTCCACACCGGCGTCCACGACATAGGCAGCAGCCTTCTTGGCCGTGTTGGAATCGGCAGAGAGGTTGGAAGCAGAGGCGGAAACGGCAAGGGATGCCATGACCAGGGCGGCAGCGGCGATAGCGCCAATTTTCTTGGTCTTCATAATAAGGTTCCTTTCTGTTTTGGGATGTTCAGGGTTGCAACCTGTGATTGGAGTATAACACAGCAATGGTTGAGAAATGGTTAGGATTATATAAACTATAAAAATTTCAGGTGTGATACTTTTCTGTATCACACCTGTATGAAGGGGCCGTATGTTAGACAGGATCATCCACCCAACAATAAAAAGCAGCGTACATGGTATTATTTCAGGGAATCGTAGTCGATTTTCCTGTCCTTATAGTAATATACCCTGTCATGCTCGTTCACTTCCCGCATGACCCGGCACGGATTTCCCACCGCCACCACATTGGAGGGCAGATCCTTTGTCACAACGCTCCCCGCGCCGACCACCACGTTGTCCCCGATGGTGACGCCGGGCATGACGATCACCCCCGCGCCAAGCCAGCAGTTTTTTCCGATCCGAACCGGCATATTGTACTGGAAGCCCTGCTCCCGCAGCTCCGGCAGGATGGGGTGCCCCGCCGTGGCAATGGTCACGTTGGGGCCGAACATGGTGTAGTCCCCCACATAGATGTGGGTGTCGTCCACAAAGGTGCCGTTGAAGTTTACGTAGATGTTTTTCCCAAAGTGGACGTGGTGCCCGCCCATGTTGGCATGGAAGGGCGGCTCGATGTAGCACCCCTCGCCGATTTCAGCGAACATCTCCTTCAGCATAGCCTGGCGCTTGGCCTGTTCCGTGGGGCGGGTCAGGTTGAACTCATAGAGCCGGTCCAGCCATTGGAGCTGCTCGGCCATGATCTCCTCGCCGTTGGGGAAATAGATCTCCCCGGTGTGCAGTCTGTCTCTCATCGTGCTCATGTTGATGTCTCCTTTTCCGTCAGGTTTTTCACCCATTGATATTTTTTATAGTGCCGGTATACCGCCGGGAGCTTGATGATCTCGTCCAGATCGATCACAAAATATACCGCCAGCACGGGAAGGCGGAACGCAAAGGCCGCCAACAGGCCCAGGGGGACTGTGATGCACCACATGGTTACCGCGTCGCAGGAAAAGCCGAATTTGCTGTCCCCTCCGGCGCAGAAAATCCCCGCGATCGTGGTGGAATTGACAGACTTGCCCACCAAATAGTAGGAACACATGACCAGCATACCCTTTAGATAGACGTCTGCCCGGGCGCTCAGATCCGTCAGCAGAAGAATCAGCGGTGTGAGAGCCAGCAGCACGGCTCCAGACACGGCACCGCATACGATAGACAGCTTGCAAAGCCTGCCGCCATACTCCTTCGCTGTGTCAAGCCGCCCCGCGCCCAGCTCGTTGCCTACCATGATCCCGCTGCCGCTCCCAAGGCCCAGGCAGAGGCAGGCGACCAGGTTTTTCACGATGTTGGCGATGGCGTTGGCCGCCACGGCATCGCTGCCCAAGTGGCCCATGATGACGGAATACATGAACCCTACGCCCCATACGATCTCGTTGCCCAGTACGGGGGCGGTGTATCGCCAAAAATCAGTGCGGATGGTACGATCACAGTCCAGAAGCTCTTTGGGACGCAGCTTGACCTGTCCCCGCTTCGTGGTTTCTACAACACACCACAGCACTTCCGCGCAGCGCGCAGCTACCGTGGCCGCTGCCGCGCCCGCAACGCCCATTGGGGGAAGCCCCAGCAGACCGAAAATCAAAACGGCATTGAGGATGATGTTGATGACCACACAGGTGGAGGCGATCACGCTGGATTTCGCCGCTTTTCCGCTGTTTTTCATGACGCACAGATAAGTCTGTGAGATGCCGGTGAGGAAAAATGCCGCCGACACCGTGCGCAGATAGACCGCACCCAAGTCTATCAAAATTGGGTCGCCGGTGAACAGGCGCATCAAAACGTTGGGGATGCAGAGCCCCGCCAGGGAAAAGGCCGCGGACACGATCAGAGTGATTCTCATCGTATAGGAAAAGACCCGTTCTGTTGAGCGGATATCTCCTTTCCCCCAATACTGTGATGCGAACATGGACAGGCCGATGGTCATAGCGGCAAGAAACAGGTTTTCCACAAAAGCCACCTGACTGGCCAGCGATACCGCAGACAAAGCGTCCTGCGCCAAGGCTCCCAGCATCAGCGCGTCCGACGCACTGACCAGGGCGGACATGAACTGCTGGAAAGCAATGGGCAGCACCAGCGCCAGCAGCTTTCTGGTAAACGGGGAGGATAATTTACCCTTCATAATGTTCCCGTTACAGGCGGTGGAAAATTGGCCACATCTTCTCATAGGTGCAAAAGTCTCGGAAACCCAGCTCCTTCAGGTACTCCTTCGCCTCTTGGATATAAGCCCCCAAATGGGCCGGGGCGTGGCTGTCACTGCCGATGGTGATGATGCTGCCGCCCAGCTCCCGGTACAGCCGCAGAAGCTCCGCGGATGGCATGGAGTCCGGCAAACCATAGCGGTGGGAGGAGGTGTTGAGCTCGATCCCCTTCCCGTCCGCAATGACGATTTTCAATATCTCTGCGGCGAAAGGCTTGATGTTCTCAAAGGGATAGATCCCCGCCTTGTCGTACCGTTTGATCAGATCCATGTGGCCCAGGACGCTGTAGTTTTTGTACTGTTGAACAACGCGCAGCATTTCCTCGTAATAACGCTCGTTGTATTCCCGCTGGGTTCGGCCCGTTTGAAAATCCTGCGTCCAAAACTCCTTGTCCTCCACCTGGTGGATGGACAGGATGATGAAGTCAAAGGGATACCGTCGGAACAGCGCCTCAAACTGCGGGATCGTGTGAGTCTGCACCCCAAACTCCATCCCCGTCTTAATCACGATCTTCTCGCCGTACAGGTGCCGTACACGTTCCATCTCGGCCATATAGCGGGGATAGTCCACGTTGGCCAGCGGCTCCCCGTGGCGGTACAGGATCTCCTCCCCGCTGTCCCAGTCCACCTTCACGCCGTAGTCCACGTGGTCGGTAATACAAATTTCATCCAGGCCCAGGCCGATGGCATCTTTGACTACCTCCTCCAGCGAATAAACAGAATCGTCGCTGAATTCTGTGTGAACATGATAATCCACAAGCATAGGAAAGCCCCCTTGCTTTTCCCCCTTTGAGATAATATAATGATACTATATCATTCACCGCATTTCTATCGGTTTTCTGCTTTTGTTGATAACAATCCTGCGGAGGCTGCCTATGGCTGTTTTGATTGAATTGAACGATGACCGGTCCGAAACGATACAGTACGACAGCCCAGATTATCCGATTTATATCCGCCGGGGCATCCTCTCCCGCTATCCCAACTACGCCGCTCCCAGCCACTGGCACGATGACATTGAATTGATTGCCATCCTGGACGGGGAAATGGATTACAATGTGAACGGGGAAATCATCAAACTGAGGAAGGGAGAAGGCATCTTTGTGAACTCCCAGCAGCTTCACTTTGGATTCTCCGATTCCAGGACGGAATGCGAATTTATCTGCGTCATTCTTCATCCCATGCTGTTGTGTGCCGCGCCCACTTTTGAGCAGAATTTTGTGCTGCCGGTCATCCGTAACACCAGCGTACCTTTTGTGTTTCTTGCCCCTAATATCTGTTGGCAGCAAAGTATTCTGGAACAGATTTATTTGATGGAGCAAAGCAAAGGTCTGAAAACAACACCCTTAAGAGTGCAATCCTCGTTTTCTGTGATATGGTCGCTGCTATATGAAAATCTTCCCCAGGAAAATCACACGGCAAACGCAAAAAGCAGGGATCTGACGGCGGTCAGGGATATGGTGGGATTTATTCAGAAGAATTACGCCCGCAGGATCTCACTCCAGGAGATCGCCCGGGCCGGGGCGGTGGGACAGAGCAAGTGCTGTAAGCTGTTCGCAAGCTATTTTGGGCAGACCCCCAATCATTATCTGAACCAATACCGGCTCAACAAAAGCCTTGAGCTTTTGCGGGACAGCGATCTGTCCGTGACAGAGATCGCGCTGACGGTGGGGTTCAACGGAGCAAGTTACTACGCTGAAATTTTCCGTAAATGCTTTGGGAAGAGCCCCACGGAATACAGGAACAGAAATGCCCATGACGTTGGGGGGCGCTGAGGTGTGGGCGTGCCTCTGTCAGCGGAAGAAATCTCAGTGCGGGGCCCTTCCGTCCCTTCTGGAATGGGAATCGAATGAAAGAGGGCGTCCGCCCGGTGGCGGACGCCCTCTTAGCGGCGCTTACAGGTTATCTTTGAAGAACTTCTCCAGGTTGGCGGCATGGATGTCCTCGTCGCCGCCCTCGATGGTGACGGTGCTGTCCAGGGCTTTGATCGCCTTGACCAGCAGGGCGTGGATGCCTACAGGGTCGTCGATGGTGTAAACGAACTGCTTCATGGTAATGCGACTTTTCTGTTCTATTTGCTGCCATGGTCTCTGAATACTAACCTAAAACTCAACTTCCATCCCGTTATAGGATACCAAGATACCGCGCTCGGCACCCCAGGCAGTCAACTGCTCATGGGTCATTTCCCCGTTGTGTCCAAAATGGTTGATGACTTTTACCGTGTGCCGATCCACACAGCCGTATTCGGTGAGCTTCCGGAGAACCATCTCCACTTCTGGCAGACCCATATGGTAGCGGCCGATGGTCCGCATCCCCAGGGTCGCGTCCAAGCTGACCAGATCAAATTTTTCGCGCTTGAGCAGTTCCCATGCCTCGCGGCTCAGATCGCAGCCGGTATCGTGGCCATAGAGTACGGTTTTGCCGTCCTTTTTGCAAATATAGAACAGGCATTCCTCCAACTTATCATGGTCGGCAGGGACGGCGATGATCTCCCAGCCCTCGGATTGGATGCAATCACCCGCATGGGTGATGTGGAAATGAACTACACTGTCAAGGGGATGGTTCTTGAAACGGTCAATCAGTATGTTATCACGGAACTCCTTTTCTACCGCTTCGTTGCCATAGACTTCTAATACGCCGTCTGTCCCGTGGCCGAAATGCTCATGGCGGTGAATCAGGTCGGCGGGAAACCAGTGGTCCATGTGGCTATGGGTCACCAGCAGTGTGTGGATCTTACCCAAATCCAGGCCATACCGAAGCGCATGGCCGTAGGTATCCGGGGGAAAGTCAATGAGCAGGCTGCCATCCAGCAGGGCTTGGGTTCGGGTGCGCAGGTTGTGCCCGCCCGCTTTCCGGGCGTGGGTGCAGATGGGACAAGAGCAGAACAGAGCGGGCCAGCCTTCCGCGGCGGCGGTGCCCATGTAGAGAATTTTCATAGTCAGACTCCTTACGGGAGCTGTTTCCCCGCGGCCAGATACAGCGCGTACCATTCCTCCCGGGTCAGTGTTACGCCGGAGGCCTGGCTGATGTCAATGATGCGCTGCCTGTTGGTGCTGCCCACGATGGTCTGGATCTTTGCCGGGTGCCGGAGAATCCAGGCCACTGCGATGGCGTTATTGGTCACATGGTACTTCTCGGCCAACTCATCCATGAGCCGGTTCAGCTCTGGGAATTTGTCATTTCCGAGGAACACACCCTCAAATGTGCCGTACTGGAAGGGGGACCATGCCTGGATCGTGATCCCTTTCAGCCGGCAGTACTCCAGGATGCCGCCGTCCCGGTCGATCCCGGCATCGTTGTGGATATTGACGTTCAGCCCGGAGTCAATGATATCGCAGTGGGCAATGCTGAGCTGGAGCTGATCCACGATGATCTTATTGCCGCAGTAGTGATTCAGCAGCTCGATCTGCCCGGGATTTGCGTTGCTGACCCCAAAATAACCGACCTTGCCCTGCTGTTTCAAGGTGGTGAACGCCTCCGCCACCTCATCCGGCTCCATCAGGGTGTCCGGACGGTGCAGAAGGAGGATGTCGATATGATCTGTGTTCAGCCGGGTCAGACTGCCCTCCACCGACTTCAAAATATACTCCTTGGAGAAGTCGTAGCACACCCCAGGCCGGATGGCGCATTTCGTCTGAATGATGATTTTTTCCCGCAAGGCGGGGCCCACCGCCACGCCAAAGACGCGCTCGGCCTCCCCTTTGGCGTAAATGTCCGCGTGGTCAAAGAAGCTGATGCCGCAGTCCATGGCGGTGTCGATCAGCTCACGGACTGCCTTTGCGGAGCCCAAGCCGGTGATCCTCATGCACCCCAGCCCGATTTCGGGCACTTCCAGCGCACTGTTTCCCAATTTGATTTGTTTCATATTCGGGCCCTTTCCAGATAAAACGATTTATGGCCGGTAAGCGATACTTTCGTAAGGACGCAGCACCAAATGGTTCGATTCATCTTGGATACCTTCATAGTTTCCAATCAGTTTTTTGCCGTGAACCGCCCAGGCGGCATCCGTCAGCACGATCTCTTTCCCGGTGAGGTTATTGTATACGAATAACTCGTCCCCGTCAAGGAAGCGTCGGTAGGCAAATACACCTGCGTGATCCTCGCAGAGGAACTCGATCTGCCCGTCCGAGATGACGGGATTTTCTTTTCTCAGCCGGATGAGCGTTTTGTAGTAGTTCAGGATGGAATCCTCGTCCTGCTCCTCCATCTGGACGTTGATGGTTTTGAAGTTATCCGGCGGCATGATCCACGGTGTTCCATCGGAAAATCCGGCGTTGGGAGCCCCGCTCCATTGCATGGGCGTCCTGCCGTTGTCCCGGGAGCGCTGGCGCAGAATTTCCAGGGCCTCCGCCTCGCTTGTTCCATTCTGGAGCATGATCTGATAATAGTTCAGACTCTCTACATCCCGGTACTGGCTGATGGAGGTATATCCGGCATTGGTCATCCCCAGTTCCTCACCTTGGAAAATATAGGGTGTGCCCCGCAGGAGGTGGATACAGGTAGCCAGCATCTTGGCGGACTCCTTCCAGTACCGTTTGTCGTCGCCGAACCGGGAGACGGCCCGGGGCTGGTCGTGATTGCACCAGAAAAGGGCATTCCATCCCCCGGTTTCCTGCATCCCGATCTGCCATTTGGTGAAAATGTCTTTCAATTTGGCGAAGTCAGGTGGCTGTAATGCCCACTTGTCCCCGCCTTTATAGTCCACTTTCAGGTGGTGGAAGCTGAAGACCATGGACAGCTCATGCTCGCCGGGGTTGGTGTATCGGATGCAGTTGTCCAGGGAAGTGGAGGACATTTCGCCTACCGTCACCATATCCCCGATCCCGGCGTCCGCCACCAGCTCTTTCAGATACTCGTGGACGTGGGGGCCGTCGGTGTAGAAGCGCCGCCCGTCGCCGCTGTCATCGTCCTCGAAGATGGCAGGCTTTGAGATGAGGTTCACCACGTCGAACCGGAAGCCCTTCACGCCTTTCTTCTTCCAGAAGCGCAGGACGTTTTTCAGCTCCTCCCGCACCTGGGGGTTGTCCCAGTTCAGATCCGCCTGGGTCTTGTCGAACAGATGCAGATACCATTTGCCCAGCGCGGGCACCCAGGCCCAGGCGCTGCCTCCAAATTTGGATTCCCAGTTGGTGGGGGGTGCGTCAGGGGAGCCGTCCCGGAAGATGTAGTAGTTCTGGTACTTCTTTTCCCCCGCCAGCGCCCGCTGGAACCACTCATGCTCTGTGGAGGTGTGGTTGAACACCATATCGAACATCAGCCCCATACCCCGGCGATCCGCTTGGGCGATCAGTTCCTCCACGTCCTCCATCGACCCGAACACCGGGTCGATGGAGAGATAGTCGGAGATGTCATAGCCGTTGTCGTTCAGCGGTGATTTGAAAAAGGGAGTCATCCAGATGTAATCCACGCCCAGCGATTTCAAATAGTCCAGCTTTTCGATGGTTCCGCGGATATCGCCCAGGCCGTCGCCATTGGAGTCCCGGAAGGATTTCGTGTAAATCTGATAGATGACTTTGTCTTTGAAATCGCTCACACCGCTCACGCTCCGATTGTCAAAATGGAACCTTCACCGGCCTTGACCTCCACGCCGGTCTGCATCTGAATGGGCTGCTCTGCGTCATCGGTAACCACCAGGACGGTGACGCAGGGGTGGCCCGCCGCCTTGATCTTCTCCTGGTCGAAGGCAATCAGCTTGTCGCCCCGCTTGACCCGCTGGCCTTCTTTTACGAAGGGGGTAAAGCCGTCGCCGTTCATGCTCACAGTGTCCAGACCGATGTGGAGCAGGATCTCCGCGCCGTTGTCCAGCAGGATGCCGCAGGCGTGGTAGGTGCCCTCGTTGACCACGGTGATCTCGCCATCGGCGGGGGCCAGCAGGACACTGTCCGTAGGCTCGATGGCCAGACCGTCACCCAGAACCTTCTGGGAGAACACCTGGTCGGGAACCTCGGTGATGGGGATGACTTTGCCGGAGAGGTACGCGCTCAGCTCCACCTTGCCGGCGGTGATCTTGACGGATTCAGCTTCAGCCTCCGGCTCCGCAGCGGGCGCCATGTCGGCAGGAGCCAGCTTCTTTTTGCCAACGGCCACCGTCAGGACGAACGGAATCACGATGGCAATGACCATGCAGATGGCAAAGGTGCCCATGTACCGGGGCTGGATGGAGAGGATGCCGGGAATACCTCCCACACCGATGGCGGAGGCTGTAGTGCTGGTGGCCACGCAGACCACCGCCGCGCAGGCGGAACCGATCATGCCGCAGAGGAAGGGGAAGGTGTGCTTCAGGTTGACGCCGAAGATGGCCGGCTCGGTGACGCCCAGATAGCAGGAGATGCAGGAGGGGACGTTCACTTCCTGGGCCCTGGCATTCTTGCGCTGGAGGTACGCCATGCCCAGCACGGCGGAGCCCTGGGCAATGTTGGACAGGGCGATCATGGGCCAGAGCATGGTGCCGCCGAAGTCGGCCACCAGCTGCATATCAATGGCGTTGGTCATATGGTGCAGGCCGGTAATGACCAGCGGGGCATAGACGAAGCCGAACACCGCGCCAAAGAGCACTCGGAAGGAGCCGGTAATACCGGCGGAGACAACGGCGGAAATGGCGGAGCCGATCTTCCAGCCGATGGGGCCCAGCACGAAGTGGGCGGCGATCACCGCCAGGAGCAGGCTGCAAAACGGGACGACGATCATGGAAACTACTTGAGGCGTGATTTTATTGAAGAATTTCTCCAGATAGACCAGCGTGAACGCGGCCAGGATGGCGGGGATGACCTGAGCCTGATAGCCGATCATGTTGACCTGGAAGAAGCCGAAGTCCCAGGCGGGGATGGTCTCGGCGGAGGCCACAGAGTAAGCGTTGAGCAATTGCCCGGACACCAGGGTCAGGCCCAGCACGATGCCCAGCATCTGGGTTGTTCCCATCTTTTTGGTGACAGACCAGCAGATGCCCACCGGCAGCATATGGAATACGGCCTCGCCGATGAGCCACAGGAAGCTATCCAGCCCGGCCCAGAACTGGCTCAGGTCACAGAGGGTCTTGGTTCCGTTTTCGAATAAGTACAGGCTGTCGATGCAGTTGCGGAAGCCTAAGATCAGACCGCCGGTAATCAGGGCCGGGATCAGAGGCGCGAAGATTTCCGCCAGGGCGGCCATGATCCGCTGGGCTGCATTCTGGTTCTGCTTGGCGGCCTTTTTCACCTGATCCTTGGACACGCCCTCCACACCGGATACCGCCACGAAGTCGTTGTAAAAGTCGGAGACCGTGTTGCCGATGATGACCTGGAACTGCCCGGCCTGGGTAAAGGTGCCCTTGGCCACCTTCATGGCCTCGATGCCCGGTACATCCGCCTTGCTGGGGTCGTTGAGGACGAACCGCATCCTCGTAACACAGTGGGAAACCGCCGCGATGTTCTCTTTGCCGCCTACCAGCTTCAGCAGCTGCTCGGCATCTTGCTGATACTTACCCATGATCGTTACCTCCCTGTCGTTCACTTGTCTGAACAAGCCGTGATTATGTTATACCACTCTTGTTCATACAAGTCAATAGCTTGTTTAAACAAATTGAAACTTTGGAAGACTGACCAAATCAGGCTCTTGCCTTTTGGTACTTTTGACTGTATACTATTGTTTAAACAAGGAGGTGGCGCCCCTATGCCGAAGGCGAAATACGATGAGATCTATATGAGCTTGAAGCGGGCCATTGAGACAGGTACATACGCCTATGGTTCTCTGATGCCCTCGGAAAATACGCTGATTGTCCAGTATGACTGTTCCCGGAACACCATCCGCCGCGCCTTGGCGGGCTTGGGCGGGGACGGATATGTCCAGCCCATCCACGGCAAGGGGGTTCGGGTCATTTATCAGCCGGTGGATCGGGCTCCTTTTGCGTTCGGCGGGATCGAATCGTTCCAGGAAAGCGCCAGCCGCAACAATTTCCAGGTGGTTACAGAGATCATCCAATTTTCTGTCGTGACGGTGGACGAACAGCTTGCGAAAGAAAGCGGCTTTCCGGTGGGTGAGGAAGTCTATAGCATCCACCGTGTCCGCCGCCTGAATGGAAAGCCGCTGATTTTGGATAAAAACATATTTTTGAAGTCGGCGGTTCCGGGACTGACCCCTGATATCGCAGAGCGCTCCATCTATGCCTATATCGAAAAAGAATTGGGGATGCAGATCGTCACCAGCAAGCGAACCATTACGGTGGAGTATGCCTCTGAGCAGGACCAGCAGCTTCTGGAACTGGGCGGCTACAATTGCCTCGCTGTTGTTTCCGGGCAGACCTTTAATTCGGACGGCATCATGTTTGAGTATACCCAGTCCCGGCATCAGCCGGACTATTTCAGTTTTCATAGCACAGCAACCAGAAAGAAAATGTAGGGCTGTGCTGGATTTTAATATCGTAAAGACTGGAAGCGTTCTTTCCGTTTCAGCACCCGGTGGAGCATTTTCAGTACGCTGTCTGGGGAGATGGCGCCGCCTGTGGGGGATGGGAACACATACTCGCTGTTGGTGTTCCTCTGCTTCAGCGGCGCCTCCACGATTTCGCCATCGATCCTGGCAATCTGCCGCCGGACGTGGATGATACCCTGCTCCAAATCGATATCCTCCCACTTCAGCCCCAGCAGCTCGCCCCGGCGAAGGCCCATGGCAGAGGATATCATTTGGTTGATGTTCCGTACCGTCTTAGCGCTCAATTCCTTGGGCTGATTTTTGGACTCGACCCGTTCCACCCTGCCGCCGCTCAGCAGCTTTTTGTAGAGCTTCTGCAAATCCAGAGAGGATATGGATGCTGCTGGATTCGCAAACGGTTTTGGTTTGTAGGGAGCTTCCTGCATCAGACAGGGGCGGCCACGGGCCAAATTAAAGCCCCGCCGTCAGAAGCCTCCGATTTGTACTCCCGGGGGTACGTCCTGTCCTCACTCCAGCAAAAACCGCTCCCAATTGTCATTGGCTTCCGTCATAGCCTCGTCCAGGGTGAGCTCGCCGGTGATATACTGCGACAGCGGATCGGCTACGGCGGGATACCATCCGGTAATCTGGTCGAAGCGGACGTAGGGGACATCAATAGCGGCCTGGGCCTGACGGAAATACTCCCGCATTTCTTCTGTCACGCCCCAGCCGTTCCACTGTGTTCTTTCCCGATACTCACGCCACCGCTCCTGAGCCGCGGTATTGACGGGCAGGGTGTCCTCGGTATAGGAGTACCGGGTCTCCCCGGTCATGGCGTCCCCGCTGGCCAGGAACAGCAGGAAGTCCCGCGCCGCGTCTTTGTACTCCGAGGTCTGGGACACCGCCCAGCAGAAGGCGTAGCCCTGGCGCTTTTGGCTGACCTCACCCAGGGGGCAGGGGGCCACCTGCATACGGACCCCGGTTTTTTCCGCCGCGATTTGCAGCCAACCCAGCCGGTCACTTACATTCCCGGTGGCGTAGCACCCGACGAGCAGGGCCTTGCTGGCCTTGCCGTCGTAGCGGATCAGCCGGGGGCTGTTATACAGCGCCTTGAATTTTTCCAGCAGCTGGCGCAGGTAGGTCTGATCCAACCGGACGCTGCCGTCGGTCTGTCGGGCGTCGTACAGGTTGGCCAGCAGAATATCTTGAAACAGTTGCTCCTTTGTGCTGTACAGCCCGATTCCCGCCTCGGATACAGCTAGGGAGAGATCGACCCCCTGAGCCTGCCACTCCAGCGCCAGATCCAAAAGCTGGATCCATGTGACGGTATACGGGTCGATGCCCAGCTCCTCCAGCAGATCCTGATTCCAAACGTAGTAGGTGGGCAAGATCCCCAGGGGCAGCCCCCGGATGGTTCCGTCCGCCCCCCGCAGGGGCTCCAGGAGGTTGTCGGGCAGTTCGTCCCGGAAGGGGCAGGCATCCAGGGCGGCGGACAGGTCGGCGAAGGCGTCGGTCTCGGTCATGGTCTCAGTGCCCAGGCCGGAGCCGGTCACCATCACCAGATCTCCCACATCCCCCGTCATCAGCCGCAGGGCGATCTGATCCTTGTACTCCATGGAGTTCTTCTGGAGCTCCTCCCGGGAGAGGTATTGGATGTCCCACAGGAACTCCACCTCCGGGTGCTCCCGCTGATAATTGCGGGCCGCGGCGGTGATGCTGTCCACCCGGTAGGGGGCGGTGATGGTCAGCGTCACCACGTCCGCCGGGTCAACCTCCACGCGATCCGGCTCCAGCACATACAGCTGCCGCCGGCATATTTCGTTTTCTGGGTCGTTGAAGTCAAAATAGTATACGTTCACATAGAGCCGGTATTGTCCGTCCACCCCAATGGAGCATAGTCCCTGCTCAAGCCATGCGTCCTCCAGGCCCTCCACATCCTCAATCAGGTCCACCAGCAGCTGGTGCTCCCCGGTGTCCGGATCCAGCCAGAGGAGCTTCCCTTCATAGGGATACAGCAGGAAAAGTCCGCCGCCCGGCGTGCAGGACAGGGTGTTCGGAAAGAAATAGACCAACTCGTCCAGGGAGATCTTCCACAGTTCGGCTTTCTGCTCCAGGGAGTATTTCGTCACGGAATAGCCCCGCGCAGAGCTGCCGGAATTTTGAGTGAGGAAATACAGGTTTCCGTTCTCGTCCATGGAGCAGGAGCGGACGCCCTGCCTGGTGTCCGCCACCTCCGCTTCTCCCGAGGCGGCGTCGACAATGCACAGCTCCGCCCCCGAGAGCAGTACATAGCAGCCGTTCCAGACCGCGAAGTAGGACGGAAATTCCCCGAATTTCAGCTCAATGACGTCGCTTTCCTCCACCCCCAGCTTACAGGGGGCCAAAAAGGTCGTCTCTGTCTCCCACACATAGTACACAGCCCATAAAGCGTCGTCCTGGTCGATATACAGGGAGGTAAAGAAGCTTCCATTGTAAAATTCCTCCGCCGCATAGATCCGCAGAACCTCATCTGAAACCATGGACACGATATCGACGGAAAAGTCGGCCTCCGTCTCCCCCTCATGATAGGTAAAGCGGCAGAACTGACCCTGATAGAGAAAGACATTGTTCAGAAGGTCGTGCGCCATGGGCGGATGCTGCAGATCCTCCGCCTCCTGCCGCGCGGGGCGGTAGACGGAGGGCTTGAAGCGAAACATATCGAAGGGCTGCGACCCTGTGGAGATTTGCGCCGCGCCGCCGCTGTTTGCCGGAGGCTCATCCGGCGTTTTCTCCTCCAGCGCGCGAAGCACCAACCACCCGCCCAGGGCAATCACCGCCGCGAGGACACAGGTCAATATGGTAATTTGAACCTTTTGATTTTTCATTCCGTACTCCTCCTTTACGCGTCAGATTTCGTCCGCAGAGCAGGCGTTTTGCGCAGGTTTGCCGCGCATATGGTCAGGAACGCGCACTCCGCCGCGGCCAGGGCGTGCCCCAGCCGCAGCTTACCGGCCAGCTCCACACCATAGGGGGAGCACAGCCCATCGGGGAACGCGTTCTGCACCCACTGGCGGTAGTGGCCGAAGTCAAAGACGCTCCCCTCCGGCAAGAGCCCCGGCGGCAGCGCCGCCTCCGCCCGCCACAGCCATTGCAGCAGCAGGATGGTGGCAATCGCCCCCACGGCCAGACCAATCCCCTTTGCCAGCAGCCGCACCGCCGCGCCGGACAGGTATTCCCTCGGGTATTGCCGTTCCAGCGCCGCCCGGGCACAGGCCCATTCCCGTTTTACCTGGGCCAAGATCAGGCTCCACAGCGGCCATAACCCCAGCAACGCCCCCCAGGCCAGCCACAGCCCGCCGCTCTGGGCCAGCACGGCAGGGGCCCAGGCATAGTCCAGCACCTGGGCCGGGATACCCTGGTTTTCCAGCGCCGCCTGGACGATCTGGGCGGCGAACCGGGATTCGGATTGAATGATAACGCGATCCCCCTCCCAGGTGAGTTCCCAACCCCACTCCTGCGCGGTTCGGGCCAGCGCTCCCTCCGCCGCCTCCGTCTCCCCCTGGGGAATGACCTCCACCCTGCCCTCGACCGGGCGGCCCGACACCCATGTGGTGTGGATAAACAGGGCCGCGCCAAAAGCCAGCGCCCCCAGAACACAGACAACCCGCCCCTTCATGGCGCTTCCTCCCCGGAGACGCGCACCGGAACCGGGCCGCCGGTGAGGGCGCGGTCGGCAAACCACACCACCTGGGCCTCACGGTAGAGGCCGTCTACGGCGGTTTTCCCGTCCCCGCTATCCAAGACCCGCACAGGAGACTGCCGGGCCGCCACAGGATAGAACCAGGACAGGGTGTCCTCCACCACATACACGTAGGGCTCCGCGCCGGGATAGACTGCCTCCGACGGAACCACCAGGCGGTAGGACGTTCCGTTGACCACACCCGCTCCCGGCGTCACGCACAGCACCTGGGGGGTGCGCAGTACGTCCAGGTGGTGGCTAACAAACGTAAAAAAGAGCATAAACAGCAGGAAGAGGAAGATCCCTTTTGCCGCGTTTCGGTTCATTTCCCCGCCCCCTCACTTAATGCTGGTCAGGCTGATGCCCTCTTCCAGCGCCTTTTGGCAGCACAGGTAGAGCAGCATGGGCGTTACCGCGTACAAGACGCCCGCCGCGAAGGCCGCCGTGCCGAAGGTCTGTCCGCTGAGCCGCTGGGACAGGGGCAGCAGCGCCTCGCTGCGCAAAAACACCACCGGCTGATCCACCATGGACCAGCTGCTGATGGCCTGAAGAACCGCCAGGGACAGGATCGCGGGCCTGCACAGCGGGCAGACGATGTGGAGCAGGATCTTTGCCCAGCTCCCGCCGTCCAGCCGGGCGGCCTCTAAAATCTCCCCGTCCAGTCCTCGCATGAACTGGGTCAGCAGAAACGCCCCGAAGGCCCCAAAGGCGCAGGGCAGGATGATGGCGGCGGGGGTGTCCAGCAGCCCCAGGGCACGCAGGGTAAGGTACTGGGCCACCACGGTGGCCTGGAATGGGAGGAGCATCAGCAGGGTGTAGAGAAACAGCAGGGCGCCGCGGCCCGGGAAGCGGTGCAGGCTGAGGCCGTAGGCCGCCAGCACGGCCACCGGCACGCACAGCGCCAGAATTCCGGCGGTATAACCCACCGAGTTCCAGAACCAGGCAAAGAACTCCTTGGTGCAGAGCAGGATTTCCTCGTACTGC
>JAAVHT010000079.1 GCA_014799565.1 Clostridiales bacterium | reverse complement strand
TATAAGGGGTGAGCCACAGGTTGAAGATGCTGGCGATAACCATAGCGAAGAGAAGCAGACCGAGGAAGCCCAGCATGGAAACAATCATCGATCCCAAAACAGCAGGGGTTCCCATAGTGGCTTCGATTTCAGGGCCAAACATCACCACACCAGCGAGAATAGCCACAAGGAAGATGGCGGCTTCCACCAGATGCCAGCCGATGAAGGACAGCTCCAGGATGAACAGTCTGCCGGTATTCCCATTGTCCCGCACAAGCCGCCTGCTCTCCCGGATGGCGTCCATGCCGGTGAGGCCCTGATCCGCAATGAGAAAGTCCACCATGGCGTACCGCAGGGTGACCCACATACAGCCCAGGGAATACACGAGATAGGACAGGGTCACGACCATCAGCGCCAGCAGACCCTCCATTTCTCCGAACAGCAGGGCGGTCAAAAACAGGAACCCCAGCCCCACCATCCCAAACAGCAGCTCCCACAGGGTGCAGAACACCCCTGACAAAAACTTGGTGAACAGTACGCTCCCCCACTGGGGGAAGTGGCTGAACAGCGCGTTGGTCAGGGGCTGCTCTCCCCGCGCCATGCCCAGGCAGAAATTGGAGTAGCCTGTCCGCATGAAATCCGTCCACAGGGTGGTGATCAGGGCTGCCAGGACAAAGCCCACAAGCAGAGCCAAGGCCAGCCGTTGGGGCCCGAAGTACACCAGTATATACTGGATGGCGGAAAGCGGATCCCTCTGCTGCTGAACCACCAGCTGGGCGTACATCTCGGTCATGTCGTTGCTGCCGGACGCCGTCCTCAGAATCCCGTTGACGATCTGGGTTCCGATGCTGACGAGGATGGTGAACAGCAGGGTAATCAGCATGGGGCGGGGGCGCTGGCCTCTCATAGCCTGCCGTACCCTCCGCTTTAGCTGCGCACGATTAAATTCCACAACAATGCCTCCTTCTCCCTGGGGCGGCTAAACGCTTTGGCCACATTATACCGTAGACGGGAAAAAAATGCAATAGAAACCGGCCCGCCATCCTGGACGGCTCATCCCACATAACCATTGACAAACGCTGGTAACTTTGGTTAAATTATATCGGTATATCTACATATCTGAGCCTGCCCCCGCCAAACCGCGCGGAGGTTCTGGGAGGTATTGCAAATGATTGTCCCGGTTCTTTTGTTCGCCGTGGGGCTGGTCTTTCTCATCAAAGGGGGCGACTGGTTTGTGGACGGCGCCACCGGCATTGCCCGACGCTTCGGCCTGCCCGAGCTGCTCATCGGCGCCACGGTGGTGTCCATCGGCACCACTCTGCCCGAGGTGATGGTGTCCACCACCTCCGCCCTCAGCGGCCACGGCGAGATCGCCTACGGCAACGCCATCGGCTCCGTCATCTGCAACACCGCCCTCATCGCCGCCATCACGGTGGCTGTCCGCCCTGGCAAGGTTGATCCGAAATCCTTGCGCCTGCCGGTGGCCTTTTTCTTTACCGCCGCCGCCATTTACGCCGGCATCGCCTACACCACCGGCTACTTCAGCCAGGTGTCCGGATTCTTCTTCCTGGCTCTGTTCCTGGCCTATATGATCGCCACCGTATGGCAGATGAAGTCCGGCGGCCGCTCCAAGGCCAACTCCCGTCCCGAGCCCCAGGAGGCGGAGGGCTCCACCCTCAAGGACGTGGTCATGATCGTCATTGGAGCCGCCCTCATCGCCGTGGGCGCCAATCTCCTGGTGGAAAACGGCACCCTCATCGCCCAGGCTCTGGGCGTGCCCGAGTCGGTCATCGCCCTGACCTTCGTGGCCCTGGGCACCTCCCTGCCCGAGCTGGTCACCGCCATCACCTCCTTGGCCAAGGGCCATGGGGCGCTGTCCCTGGGCAATGTCATCGGCGCCAACCTGTTCAACCTGGTGCTGGTATCCGGCGTGTCGGTGACCCTGGCCCCCTTCCCTGTCCCTCAAAGCTCCACCATCGCGGGGTATAACGCCTCCCTGGTGATGGACATTCCGGTGATGTTTTTCGTCATGGCCTTCCTCACCCTCCCCGCCCTGGCGCGAGGGAAACTCAGCCGGTTCCAGGGCGTTGTTCTGCTGGCAGTCTACGCCGCGTTCTGCATCATCCAGTTCACCCTCTGAACCGGGCGCTTTCGCCCTAAAAGGAGATACTTCCTATGAAGAAGCCGATTCTCGTCATCATGGCCGCCGGCATGGGCAGCCGCTACGGCGGGCTCAAGCAGATGGATCCCATAGGCGGCCACGGCCAGGTCATCTTGGACTACTCCATTTATGACGCCCGCCGCGCCGGGTTTGAGACCGTGGTCTTTGTTATCAAGCATGAGATCGAGGCGGATTTCAAGGAGCGCATCGGCCAGCGTGTGGAGCGGTACATGGACGTGCGCTACGCCTTCCAGCGCATGGACGATCTGCCGGAGGGGTACTCCATCCCCGAGGGACGGGTCAAGCCCTGGGGCACCGCCCAGGCGGCGCTGGCGGCCCAGCCCTTTGTGGACGGCCCCTTTGCCATCCTCAATGCCGACGATTACTACGGCCCCGAGGCGTTCCGGGTCATCTATGACCACCTGTGCGCCCACCCGTCAGGGGACGAATACGCCATGGTGGCCTACCGTCTGGAGAACACCGTCACCGACTACGGCCACGTGGCCCGGGGAGTGTGCCAGGTTGGGACGGACGGCTATCTCACCGGCATTGTGGAGCGCACTCACATCGAAAAAGGCCCGCCCCCCCGCTTTACCGAGGACGGCGGGGAGACCTGGAATCCTCTCCCCGGAAACACCATGGTGTCCATGAACTTTTGGGGCTTCACCCGCTCCCTGCTGGAGCAGGCCCGGGCGCGGTTCCCCCGTTTCCTGGACAACGCGTTGGCCCAAAATCCCATGAAGGCGGAATATCTGCTGCCCACCCTGGTGGGGCAGCTCATCCAAGAGGGACAGGCCCGCGTCCATGCCCTGTCCTCCGGGGACAAATGGTACGGCGTCACCTACAAAGAGGACAAGCCCACCGTGGCCGCCGCCATCGCAAAAATGACCGAGAATGGGCTGTATCCTGACGAGCTGTGGCCCTAATGATAAAAATCCACCCCCGGCTGGGCCGGGGGTGGATTTTCTATATTACGTCCAGGAACCGCAGGAAGGCTTCCTTCCCCTCAGGGGTGCGGGCGTATACTCCGGCGTGCTCCAGCACCTTGGCGAACACCAGGCCCGTCTCCTTCTTCACGATGTCCAGGGCGTTGTCCGCTGTAATGGTGTAATTTTTGGCAAACGCCTCAGCCCAGTCCGCGTGCTTGTCGGTCAGCTCGTCCGCACGCAAGTCTTTCCCGTTTGCCAGCCCCTCCGCCACCGCGGCCAGCTCCTCTTTCAGCCGCGCCGGGAGAACGGCAAGGCCCATCACCTCGATGAGGCCGATGTTCTCCTTTTTGATGTGGTGCAGCTCGGCGTGGGGATGGTAGACCCCCAGGGGATGCTCCTCGGTGGTGATGTTGTTGCGCAGCACCAGGTCAAGCTCAAACTTGTCCCCCCGCTTCCGGGCGATGGGGGTGATGGTGTTGTGGGGCTCGCCGTCCGTCTCGGCGAAGATGAAGGTGGCCTCGTCGGTGTAGCTCCGCCACGCGGCCAGGATCTTGTCCGCCAGCTCGATGAGCCGCTCGGGGTTCTGGGACGCGATCCGCACCACCGACATGGGCCACTTCACGATGCCCGCCTCCACGTCCTCGAAGCCAGGGAAGGTGAAGGGGGTCTCCACCGGGGCCTTGGCCATGGCGAACTCGTATCGCCCGCCCTGGAAGTGGTCATGGGCCAGGATGGAGCCGCCCACGATGGGCAGGTCTGCATTGGAGCCCACGAAGTAGCGAGGGAACTGGCTCACGAAATCCAGCAGCTTGCCGAAGCAGGCCCGGTCGATCTTCATGGGGGTGTGGACGCTGTTCAGACAGATGCAGTGCTCGTTGTAGTAGACATAGGGCGAATACTGCAAAAACCAGGGCGAGCCGTTGATGGTGATGGGCACGATGCGGTGGTTCTGCCGCGCGGGGTGGTTGACCCTGCCTGCGTAACCCTCGTTCTCGGCGCAGAGCTGGCACCGGGGGTAGGCGGAGGCGGGCAGATTTTTCGCCGCCGCGATGGCCTTGGGATCCTTTTCCGGCTTGGACAGGTTGATGGTGATGTCCAGGTCGCCGTACTCGGTGGGCGCCTTCCACTGCATATCTTTGGCGATGCGGTCCCGGCGGATGTAGTTGGTGTCCTGGCTGAACTTGTAGTACCAGTCGGTGGCCTTCTCCGGGGATTCCTGATAAAGCGCCTGAAATCTCTCAATGACCTGGGCAGGCCGGGGCGTCAGCCGCCCCATGATCTCCGTGTCGAACAGGTCACGGTAGACCACGGAATTTTCCGCCAGCACGCCCCGGGCGTAGGCATCGTCCAGCAGCTCGTCCAGCACAGGAGCCAGCTCCACCTCGCCCCAGTCCTGATTCGGCTCTGTATAACTGTCCAGCTTTAATACGTCCAGTATTGTGTTGACGGCCCAGTCCCGCTCGCAGGGCTGGATCAGCCCAGTCCGCAAGGCATAGGCGACCAGCTTGGAAACAGCGTTGTCGATCATCACCAAGCCCTCCTTATTCCGCGACGACGCAGCCGCCGATGGGGCGGATATGGAGGATGTGGCACTTGCCCGCGCCGAACAGGGCTTCCATGCCGTTTTTGAACAGCTTCAGCCGCTCCTCGGGCACGAAGGCCTGGATGGTGCCCGCGAAGCCGCCGCCGTGCACCCGGAGAGCCCCCATGCCGTCCAGCAGCTCCGCCGCCACCGCCAGGGCCAGGGGGACAGCCTGCTGCCGGGTGTCGCCGATGGACCAGTTGTTTTGCAGGTGGAGGGCGGAGGACAGACCGGAGGCGTTCACCATATTCAGGAAGCTCTCAAAATTCCCCACTTTCAGGGCGGCGGCTTCCTGTGCTGCCCGGCGGTCATCATCATAGAAGTGCATGGCCCGGAGTACCGCCCGGTCGCCGCACTCCTCCCGCAGGGCAGGGATGGCGGCGCGGAAGTCCGCCAGCGGCACATCCCGCAGGACGGACTTGCCGAAGTGGGCGGCCACCGCCCCCATCTCCCGGGTGATGTCGGCGTAATCGTCGGTCAGGTCGCCGTGGCTGGAGCCGGTGTCCACAATGCACAGGGCACAGCCAGACTTGGAGAAGTCGTAATCCACCCGCTCCACGATGGGCTCGGCGGGGTCGTTGAAGTCGATGAACACCGCGCCGCCCACCGACGAGCCCATCTGATCCATCAGGCCGCAGGGCTTGCCGAAATAGACGTTCTCGGCGTATTGGCCGATCTTGGCGATGGTGATGGGATCCAGCTTGTCATCACAGCAAAAGTGGTTAAAAATGTTGCCTACCAGCACCTCATAAGCGGCGGAGGACGACAGCCCGGAGCCGGACAGCACGGTGGAGTTGGCGCAGGCGTCAAAGCCGGACAGCTCATACCCCAGTTCGCGGATTTTAGCCGCCACCCCCCGCACCAGCGCGGCGGAGGTGTTCTCCTCCGCCTTTTTAGGAGCCAGGTCATCCAGATCAACTTCCAGGGCGGGATAGCCCTCGGACTGGATCCGCACCAGCCGCGTGCCGTTGGGAGCGGCGCAGGCCAGCATATCCAGATCCACGCTGCCGCACAGCACGCGGCCATGCTGGTGGTCGGTATGGTTGCCGCCGATCTCCGTGCGGCCGGGGCCGCTGAACAGTGCCGTGCCCTGGGCGCCCGCGCCAAAGCGGGCGGCAAAGGCCTCCGCCGTTCGAACGGCGCGGTCACGGGCCTCGTCCAGCCGCCGGGCGGTTCCGTCCAGGGCGTAGAGGGCGGCCAGGGCCTTGTCGTGCTCTCCGTTTTTCAGTGCGGCCAAAAGCTGTGTACAGTCAGACATCGCTCTCACCTCATCATTTTATATGTGCAGGATCCGGATGACCTCCGCCATCCCCCATTTGTATAGTGTAACTGTACCACAAGGGGTAGTTTTTGGCAAGAGTGCCCCAAAGAAAAACCGGCGCCGGGCATTTTTGCCGGCCATTGGCGGCGCAAACGGCGGCAGAATCCGGTTGGATCCTGCCGCCGTTTATTTTTCCCCAGACGGGGAATGCTGAGCTTGTTACTTCAGGCCGTTCTCGTAGGCCTCGATCATCTTCTTGACCATCTGGCCGCCCACGGAGCCGGCCTGACGGCTGGTCAGGTCGCCGTTATAGCCCTGCTTCAGGTTGACGCCCACCTCCCTGGGTGTACCTACCCCAACTTGAGAGTCTCAAACCCGTTGCGCCGCAAGGGTTTCCGGATTCGCAAAATTCGGGGACCTTGGTGTTCTTTCTCCATCTTAAGCGGAAATCTCCGTCGTTTCATCCAAATTCGGCGTCTGTTCTTCGTTCAAATCGCCGATAAACTTGTAGATGATACGGACGGATTGGCGGTACGGATCTGTGCTTCTGGCCCCTCGCGGCCTGCCGTCCTCGTACTCCTTGGGGCCCACCTCGATGCGCTCCACAAAGGTCAACAGGGTATCCCGGTCCAGGGTTTCCAGATAGACATACTGCTTTGCCAGCTCGAAGAACTTTGCAAACTGTTCCTCCGTCTCCACCACCTGGGCGGGGGCTTTCAGGCTGTCCAGCAGGGCTTTCAGTTCCCCGGATTCCCGCTCCAGATCGTCGATCATCCGGTCCAATCGGTCATCGTCCAGCCGTCCCTCGCCGTTGTCGTTGTAGAGTTTGGTGACGATCTTGTCGATGGCCGTCAGCCGGGCTTCCGCTTTCTCCCGCCGGAGTTTTTTCGTCTCCAGACTTTCCTCGCTGAACCGACGGCGGATCACTTCGTTGACCAGGGCAGTCATCTCAGCCTCGTCCATGGAGATCAGGCTGTTCAGATCCTGCCGAACCAGCTCCATCAGGTCGGCGTAGCGGATACGCACCCCCTCGCAGGGTTCCGGGATGTCCTGGCGCTGGTGAGTGCAGGACAGATACCAGTATTTCTCCCGCTCGCCCTTGTACACCGTACCGCAGGAACACAGTGAGTAACCACACCGGGCACACACCGCGATACCGCCGAAGATGCTCTTCCGCACATGGTCGTATGCCTGGTAGTTCCGGGTGCCCCGGCCCAGATTTTCCTGGGCCCGCTGAAACAGCGCCTTGTCCACCAGCGGCGGGTGGGTATCATTGGTCACCGCCCAGTTGTCCCGTGGGACAGCCACCTTTTTCTTGGACTTGACGCTCACCTTCCGGCTTTTGCCCAGCATGGTATGCCCCAGGTACACCTGGTTTTTCAGGATGCGCTTCACCGTGGTGTAGTTCCACAGGTCGGACGCCCGGGCCGCCCCCTCCTCGCTGAACTCGTCTCGGTACAGCACCCGGTACTTCAGCGGTGGGATGATACCGTCGGCGTTCAGGTCCAAGGCGATCTTCCGGGAGGAGTCCCCCGCCGCCGCACGCTTGAAGATCCGCTCCACCACGGGGGCGGTCATCTCATCCGGAGCCAAACGGTGCTTGTTCTCCTGGTCCTTGCGGTAGCCGTAGGGCGGGCAGGCGCAGTATTGACCGCTCTCCCGCTTGCTCCTCAGCACATCCTTGACCTTGCGGGAACCGTCCCGGAGGTAGACCTCGTTCATGGCAAAGAGAAACGGCGCCATGATGTTGTCGTGTTCCGTGTCGAAGTTATCCGCAATGGCAATATACTGGATGCCGTGCTCCGGGAAGAACTGCTCGGCATAATAGCTGGCCTCCCGCATATCGCGGCCCAGACGGGACAGGTCCTTGGTGATGACCAGGTTGGCCTTGCCCTGCTCCAGCTGCTTGAGCATCTCCTTGAAGCCGGGGCGATTGAAGTTTCCGCCGGAATAGCCGTCGTCCACAAATTCCCGGACGAGGGTGATGCCGTTTTGCTTGCAATAGTTCTCAACGATCATGCGTTGATTGGTGATACTGGACGATTCCCCGCCCTGGGCCTCCTCGTTGGAGAGCCGCAAGTAGGCGAAGCCCAGTGTGAATCT
>JAAVHT010000078.1 GCA_014799565.1 Clostridiales bacterium | reverse complement strand
TTTATCCCTTGGATTTGTCATTGAGGAAACGTTGACCGGGAAGATGCCCGGTAATGAGGACTTTCCTGTCACAGTTCATGTGATGAAGAAACCTGACAAACAGCGTTAAGGAAGCGATCAATTCAGTCACGCCGGGTGCTATTTGCGATAACTACTCCTGATAAACGGCGGCTCGATTTTCGGATCGAGCAGGAGCCCATACTTCTGCGGCCGCCGGAACGCGTTGCCGTGGACTTCGTGCTCGCGGTAGCGGCGAAGCTGCTCCAAATCCAGTTCCGCGAGGTAGATGCCCTCCGTGCCGTCCGCCTGCAAAATGCACATATTCCGGGAGCCGGATAGCTCCGGAAGATAGGCCACGCCGTCAAAGACGCTGGAGCCGCCGTTGCAGTCGGGCACCGAATCCGGGTAATTGCAGGTGGCGATGGCCAGCATATTCTCGTAGGCCCTGGCCCGCAGCTGGGAGAGCCGGTTGATCTCCATGGGGCAGGCATTGGGCACAAGGATAAGCTCCGCGCCCTGGAGCATCAGGATCCTGGCGCTCTCTGGGAACTCCCGGTCATAGCAGATCATGGCCCCAGCCTTCACCTCGCCGCAGTGGGTGTCCAGCGTGGTGACATAGAAGTCCTCGCCTGGGGTCAGGTTGCGCTCCACATCAAAGTCGCAGGTGTGGACCTTGGCATAGGTTATTTTCCGCTCCCTGTACCGGTCAAATAGCACCATCGAATTGCGAGGGCCGCCCTCGTACTGCTCCAGAAAGGTGACCCCGATGGCCATATCCAGCTCCCTGGCGAGCTGTCCGAAAGCGTTGACAAACTCGCTGTCGGCAGAGATCGCCTCCGCTTTCCACTGGTCGACGGGCCGGTCGTAGATGTTGTAACCATTGCTCCACATCTCAGGGAACAGGGCAATATCAGCGCCCAGTTCCTTGGCCTTCCGACAGGATGCAATCCCTTTTTCGAGATTCCCTTCCAGCGTGCCGCAAGGCGCGATCTGGAGCAGGGCGATTTTCAAATGTGCCATATTCAAAACAATTTCCTCTTCCCAATTATGCGTTTTGAGGCTTCAGCACGGCGGTCTGCTTGCTGATCTGCGGAGTGAGTTCCAGCTCGGAGCCGGGATAGGCGACCACGTCGTCACACAGCTTTGTGAACTGATCCACTGTGCCGATCACGTCATAGCCAACGTCTGCCTGCCGATAGTGCATGGGTACTACCACGGCAGGGGAGAGCTCGTCGGCCAGCCGCTTAGCCTGGACGGCGTCGATGGTAAAGTGTCCGCCCACGGGAACCAGCAGGGCGGTAAGGCTGCGCAGCCTGTCCTTTTGCTCCGGGGTCAAATCACAGCCCAGGTCGCCAAGATGGGCGACGCGGCACTGGCCGTCGCTCAGGACGTGGATGGTATTGGGGCCGCGCTTTGTACCCTCCTTGTCATCGTGCCAGCTGTCGATGGTCTCCACCGTGAACGGGGATGACCCGCCCTGGCGCAGGGATACGCACTCAGTCCCGCAGTGGTCGTCATGGCCGTGGCTGCACAGAACCTGGTCGGCCTCGACACGGACCGACGCAAGGCCCGGCACAGTGCCGTCCTTGTATGGATCCAGCACGATCCGGTAGCCTTGAGATTCAACGGTAAAGCAGGAATGGCCCAGCCAAGTGATTTTCATGATAGATTTCCTCCTCAATCTTCTTTTTTCCAGAGAACCCCGTTAGCATGATAGCTTCGGCCCATTAAAACTGCGGAAGTAATTGAACCATCCTCCACTAAGAGTCTGATCCAACGGGCTTCGCCATCCTCATCCGGCAATTCATAATAGTAAATATTCCAGTCTCTGGGGTCAGAATAAACGGTCACATTCGGCGCGCCAAATCGGACGGTAAAATCTGACCAGGAGGCGTTTTTCTCCACAAAGGAAACGGCATCCTCCTTCGTCAGTTTCTGCGCGGAAGGCGTATAGATGTATGCATTTTCGCCGATGCGGCAGGTTTGGTAATCGGCATCAGGCGGATCGTCAAAAATCCAAAGGCCATTTTCTTGAGGACGCTCAAAGTCCGCAGCGCAGAGGGCCTTTTCCGTTACAAATACCAGCTTGTTGATGCCAATGTTTTCGGGTGCCTCGTCGTCAATGTCAGTCACAACGATATAGCAGTAATAGTTCACACCCGCTGAGACCACTGGAATCCAGCCGGAGACGCTGTGGTAGGTTGTCTTACCGTATTTCAGGTGCTTGGAGGCGCTGGGAGTACTGTCTGACCAACACTCATCTGTAGGACTGGTATAGAGGATAAAAAGCTGCTCCAGAGCCGTGTCAAAGTTCTCTTCATCCGCCAGAGCGCTGGGCGCAAACAGGGCTTTGGCCGCATCTGTATCACGGTTGTCCACCGCTTCAAAGAAGGCTGCGGCAGATTTCTCCACGTTGGATGGCTGGCGAGGAAGGATGTCCGCAATTTTACCCAGAACAGTCTCTGCCTGGCTGCCGCTGCATCCGCTTAAACATATGATAAAAACCAGCAGTATCACATTTGTTTTCAGAATACGCATCGGGACACCCCTTTTCGGAGATCCAATTTCTTTCAATGGAAGATGAAAGATATGCTGTTATTATATATTACATATAGAAATAAAACAACAACAGCTTTAGCAGTACTCCCTTGAAAATCAACAGGCAAAAAGGCGGCAAGGAATGCGGCAGTCGCCCCGGCGCCCATACCACAGGCCGTTGTTCTCGTCAAAGCGGAACTATCCGGTAGTGGGTCAGATAGAGGGTCAGCGCCATCCCGGCGGCGGGCAGCGCTCGCCGCCGGTTATTTTTTTGCCCACAATCTGAAAAATTTTAGTAGGTCACCTGTATCAAAGATCAGGAACAAAAGGAGGCGGAAAAACGGAAAAACAAAGGAACCGCCATTCGCCCTATGGGCGAACGACCGGTTCCGGCGGTCTGCCGACCGCCTTGGCAAGGCCGAACACTTTAGATGCCCCAGCACCTCAAAAGCGAATCATCCGAAACGGCTTCTTTTTTATGATATCCTACATGGTTAGGGTGTTTCCTTTTCGCTTGACTACCCCGGTGTAATGCTGTATTATATTGGTAAGGTATAGTCAGAAACAATGGATAGAGACAGCGGCTGAAAGCGAAGGAGCGATCATAATGAACATTGGACAAATCGCACGGAACCAGCAGATGCTCTACAAAATCGCAAACAAGAACGTGAGCAGCGACTATTCCTCAAAGACTGCGGCATCGTCATCCTCAAAACTCTCTGCTTACAGCGGCTTGCTCAACGGGTGGGGCATCAGCAGCGGCACGGAAGACGGCGGGGACAACTTCTTTTCATCACCGGCCGCGCTTCAAGGCACCGTTCGTCAGATCGCACGGCGACTGTATGATGCCAGTTTTTCTTCCGATGCCGCTGCGGGAGAAAACGGAGTGAGCTTCCCGCAGGGGGTTGATACTGTCGGCGGGGATCAGACTCTTCAGGCAATTCGGAGGCAGCTCGGGACAAAAGTGGAATCCCAGCAGAAGCTCTACCAGCCGGATCAGACGACGTTGTCTGGTAACTTTGCGCAGTTGCAGGCCGTTGCGGAGAGCCTTGTCAGCCGCTTGCAGACGGTTTCCCTGTCCGATGAGACAACGAAAAAGATCCAGCAGCTGGCGCTGAGTGACGCGAAGAACAGCACCGGTGTGCAGGAGGACGGCAAGACGGAGACGGCGAATACATCTGTCCTTTCACGGAAGGATCGTCTTAGCATGATTCAGGAAGAGGTTCAGAAGTTTGTCCCCTCCAAACGGGCGGCGGCGCTCAATACGATCAATAAGGTCTGGGGGAACGAAATGGATCGGATCGGGGCGTACATCAAGGAGAAGGATCCAAACTGGACCATTTGGGGCGACAAGTTTGACACCAGCATTTTGGATGATTACAAGCCCGGCATCAACATGTGGGTGTAAGGAATACGATGTAGCAATCATGGGAAAGACGTCGGAACATTCATCCGGCGTCTTTTTGCGTGTCGCACTACAGAATTGACTTCCCCCAAAACGTCCTTGCATTCATGGTTGACCACCACTTACCAATTCAAAGCAAAGCAAAGTGTCCAATGCTTTCCGCATTCCTTTAGCGAAAGCCAGATGGCCCTCCTCAGAAAAATGCACACCGTCATAAGTAAGCCCGACGCCCCAAATCCCCGCATCCACGAAAGCGATGCCCATCCGATGAGCTGTCACTTCATAGCTTCCTGCTAGTCGGCGGGAAGCTTCTATTGTCCCTGGGTCGCTCACCCAAGCCCCCGCTTCCATCGGTGGCGGGGCTACCAACAGGATTTTAAGGTTTGCTTGAGTCTCTGCCAGAACCGCAGTCAGAAACTTCTCCATCCGCCCTCCACAGCTCTCGGCGGCAAGATCGGGGCGCTGGAGTAAATCGTTGCTTCCAAGCATGACCGCCAATATATCCGCTTTGCTGTCACGGATCGCCTTTACTGCCATTTCAATTTCATAATCCATCTTGGGAATGGAGCGGCCATTTTCACCTTGATTGATAACCTCCCAGCCCTCCGCTTTTAATAACTCAGTCCAGCGGACAGCTTCTGGATAACGTCCACCCAGATAGGATCTGGGATCGTAGCCATAGGTGTTGGAGTCCCCGTAGCATATAATACGGTGGCTCATGGTCATCCCTCCGTCAGTTCTCCTGCCGTAGTTGTTCCAGCAGTCCGTTGCACCCGGCTAATACATCCTGCCAAGTAGTCTCAAAGTCATCTGTATACCACGGGTCGGCCACATCGCCGGGGCGGTCTGTAAAGCCCATCAGCAGATGCATCTTGTCGGCATAATCGCCGCCGCAGATACGGTGCATATTGCGCAGGTTGGCCCGATCCATCCCAATCAGGAGGTCGTACTTGTCGTAGTCGCTGTTGGTGAGTTGCCGCGCCGTTTTCCCAGTGCAGTCGATCCCATGCTCGGCCAGCTTCCTGCGGGCTGGGGGATAGACCGGGTTGCCGATCTCCTCGGTGCTGGTGGCGGCGGACTCGATGTGGAACTGAGCTTCCAGCCCGGCCTTCTTCACCAGATCCTTCATCACAAACTCGGCCATCGGGCTGCGGCAAATGTTGCCGCGGCAGATAAAGAGGATCCTTGTCATCGTTTACACATTCCATGACGTTGCTCTTCTCAGTGTAACACACTTCCGGCTTTAAGTCGAGGGGGATATCCAAATGGGCAGCGGACGCAATCTGTCTCGCTAACTCCAACTTGGATCACCCAAACTGCTGGACAGCACGAGTGTACCACGATTTCTCCTGGAGCGTCAGTTCCACTTCCAAAATGACAATGTTCTGTGTCCAGCCGATGGTCGTGGCCTCTGCCATCACCTTCGGGTCACTTTCATAGGTGCGGTAGAAGTTCCGCATCCGTCTCAGGCTCCGGGGAGAGAACCCAGCGGAGCCAGGATATACAGCCTGCAGATATTCCGCAGCGGCTACAGCCGCGCCTTTCTCTGGCCTGCTGTTGACCAGACGGCCAATGCCGCGGTACAGCTCCATCTGCGGTAGGTCTGCCTCTACCAGCTTGTCCAACGCTGCGAACAGGGTGGTGAAGGGTTTCTCATTCAGCCAGTCCAGCTGTTTCCGCTCTTCAGAGGAACCGTCCCATACCCCGCCAAAGTCGCCCAGAATGATCATGCAGTCGTCCCGTCCCATCTGCCGCTGCTGGGGGAAGTGCTGCCGCGAGAACCGCTGGAAGCCGCCATGGCAATCGCCTGTGGTAAAAATCATGATTACTGACCTCCTATTGTCTGTTCTATTTCCATGCCGCCCCGCAGGTAGACCCGGATCCTGTCCGCGGACAGCACCTTCACCGTGTCCAC
>JAAVHT010000077.1 GCA_014799565.1 Clostridiales bacterium | reverse complement strand
CCCGTTTACCTTTCGTGTTGATGGGTCTAAGTATCAGCGATTTCTCTAATGGCAGATTGAAACGGGGAAATGGCTATGGTATAATCAGAGCTGCAAATTGGAGTTTATTGGATGAACAGGGGAGTATATCAAAATGAAAAAAGATAAAGAACGTAAACATCCAATTGGAATATATTTGGAGCTCATTTTCTTCATATGTTATGGATTAGGAATACTTGAGTTTGTGACTGGAACCGAAAAGGTTTATCACTTTTTAGGTATTGCATTTACCTTTTTTCCAGTGTTAGCGGCGTTTATTACACGTGGGATCACAGGTGAGCCGGGGAAATTTCACCTTTCGCTAAAGGTCTGGAAAGATCCAAAGTCCTGGCTGTTTTCAGCGTTTGTGCCGGGAATATTGATTGCACTGGGAGCTGTATTGTATTTTCTTGTTTTTCCAAATGAATATAGTGGAGTATTCAGATACGGAATGCGTTTGGGTACGGATGCAGAGGTTGTTATCAAGTTCCCCTTGCTCATTGCTCTGGTATGTATCATTGCAGCCGCAATCATGATACCGATACAGTTACTTGAATTAGGAGAAGAAATTGGGTGGAGAGGATATCTTCTCGGATTTCAAATTGAAAAGTACGGCAAACGGAAAGCGGTATTGATCAACGGAGTAGAATGGGGACTGGTACACCTTCCTTTAGTATATTTTGGATTTAATTATAGTTTGAGCAATCCAGGGGCGCCGTATACGAATATGGCGCTGATGGTGGTCGTATGTGTGATACTTGGGATCATATTCTCCTATATCACAATAAAAACGGGAAACTGTATGTATGCAGCAATCATGCATGGAGTTGTGAATGTTATAGGTGAACTTCCCGTTTATATGACCCATGATACGGAGAGCGGTTTGCTGGGACCGAATCCTACGGGAATTCTTGCTGTTTCATTTTTAGCTGTTTTTTCTATCCTGCTGCTTATCAAAATGGAAAGAGCGGCCCTAAAAATGCGGAAAGAGCTTGAAATCTGATTCAAACTCTTTCCATAATATTTTAGTCTGTGCTGCAAACAATTATAGAGCAGTAGTCACCGACCAAGTGCCTTTGGAATTGATGCCATCGATTTGTCAAAAATAGGAAACATGGTAGATTTGTTCACATTTCTGTGGTGTTATTATAAATGACCACCAAGGCTATCAAGCTCAGGAGGATTGGTTTAATGAAGAAATACAGACAATTCACTGCTTTGTTTCTTGCCGTCATGTTAATTATGTGCCTTACCGCCTGCGGGGGGATCTCCGACACGGATGAGGAACCGGAAAATACCACGGCAGGAACGCAGACGGAGCCTGCCGACAGTTATGATACCACCGTTACCTACAACGAGGACACGAATGTGAACGGCGCGATTTATAACTCCACCGGTACGGATGAAAACGCCATCGTCATCACAGATGGCACCGTGGTGCTTGACAACATCACGGTGAAGCGGGATTCCGCCGACTCTGCCGGCGGGGACGATTCCAGCTTTTACGGCGTGGGCGCCGCCATACTCGCCAAGGGCGGCACGACGACGATCACAAACGCGGATATTGCCACGGACGCCAATGGCGGCGCGGGCGTGTTCGCGTACGGCGACGGTATCGTTTATATCAGCGACAGTACGATCGCGACAACACAGGACACTTCCGGGGGCATCCACGCGGCAGGCGGCGGTACGCTGTATGCCACCAACGTTACCGCCACGACGCAGGGAGAATCCTCCGCCGCCGTCCGGTCTGACCGTGGGGGCGGCCTGATGGTGGTCAGCGGCGGCAGCTATACCTCCAACTGGACCGGATCTCCCGCCGTTTACTGCACAGCGACCATTGCAATCGAAAACGCAGCCCTCAGAGCCAACGCTTCCGAGGCTGTCTGCATTGAAGGGCTGAACAGCCTGTACCTGTATGACTGTGATCTAAGCGGCAGTATGGCCGATTTAAGTCAAAATGACTGCACCTGGAATGTTATCCTGTATCAAAGTATGTCCGGCGATTCGGTGGTCGGCAACAGCACGTTCCAAATGACCGGGGGCACGCTGACCGCAAAAAACGGAGGTATGTTCTACACCACCAACACCGAATCCACCTTCATCCTGAGGGACGTGGAGATCGTCTATGCCGATGATAGTGAGTTTTTCCTGCGCTGCACGGGCAACAACAATCAGCGCGGCTGGGGACAAGCAGGCAGCAACGGCGCGGACTGCACATTTACCGCAATCGACCAGGATATGGTGGGAGATGTGATTTGGGATTCTATCAGCCAGCTTGATTTCTATCTGACGGACGGCAGTACGCTGAACGGCGCAGTTGTGCAGGATGAGAGCTTTGCGGGCAATGGCGGCAGCGGTTATGCGAACCTCTATATCGAGGCGGGATCTAAGTGGGTCATCACGAGCGACAGTGTTTTGACTGCGCTCTATAACGCCGGAACGATCACGGACGGCAGCGGCAATCCTGTAACCGTCAAAGGGACGGACGGCACCGTTTATATCAGTGGAACAAGCAGTTATACCATTACAGTTTTCACTTATGACACGTCGGTGGATGTCTCCGGGGCGGGAACCATTACCGCATTTGAGGACGCGCAGGTCAATACCGGTTCTCAGGATGCCGGAGGGCCGGGTGGCGGAAATATGGGTGGTATGCCGGGTGACGGCCAGACCCCGCCCGATATGCCGGGCGGCGGACAAGGCAACGGTGGAACACCTCCCGATATGCCGAACGGAGAGCAGGGCAGCGGTGAAGCGCCTCCTGATATGCCGAACGGGGAACAGGGCAATGGCGAAGCGCCTCCCGATATGCCCGATGGCAAACCGGCCAGCGGTGAAGCACCCCCCGATATGCCCAACGGCGAACCGGGCAACGGCGAAGCGCCGCCCGATATGCCCAACGGCGGACCGGGCGGCGGCGAAGCGCCCCCTGACAAACCGGATGGCAATAATAGATAACACATCAGAAACGTTTATTTAGCCCGTTATCCATTTTCGGTAAATGCAGACATAGCACTTAAATTGGCATTTCTGGGCAACCTCATCCAGGAAATCTGTGAGATGGTCAGCCTTGTATGCTCCGCCGCTCAGATCATTTTGTACCGAGGTGAGGCAGCAGTGGGTGATGATATAGTCTATCTGCCAGCCATTGGCCTCCAGATTGGCCCTGGTAGTTTGATACTCTGCACGTTGGGTAGCTCTGCCGCCCGCCAGGAGCGGTGGTTTATCCGGTACAGTGCTCCGCTGATTTCCAACTGCTTCCGTTTCTGCCGGAACTTCGGATTATCTGGTTTCAGGATGCCACCCGAAATGTCGTGGCTGCTGGCGCCGCTCATGGCAAAGAATTTCTTTCCTTTAATGTCGTAAACCTGCCCCTGCATCAGGTGGATTACCGATGGCCGGATCCGCTGGATGTTCCCGCCGTGCCATTTCTCAGCAGAGAGTTTTGCCAGCTGGCTGAAGAAACACCTGGAGCGGGAATCCCAGCGCATCGGTAAAAAGGTAAGCCAGAAGCAGTTTGTGCTGGATCTCATCCGACAGGTACTCGATGAGGCGGAGCAGACGGAGGGGGCAGGCCAGGGAGAAGCCCTACAAGCCGAATAAAAAATATTTGAGTAGGAATCAGGGAGTGCCGAGTGAGAAAGCCGGCACTCCCTGGAATTTTTCCAGTCTGGGTCAGATATGGGTCAGGACAGGTTGACCCATATTTGACCCAGATTAAAAAGTGAACAAAAATAGAAAAAATCCTTCGATTTCAGTAGAAATCGAAGGATTTTTGGTCCGAGTGACAGGACTTGAACCTGCGGCCTCTTGACCCCCAGTCAAGCGCGATACCAAACTTCGCCACACCCGGAAATACTTCACACTCTGTGAACCTCAAGTATATTACCACATTGTTGTGAGAAATGCAAGAGGTAAATCAAAGTTTTTTCAATAAAGTCGATGCCAATTTTTAATTCAGAATAAAAGCCGGCTGCCCACTGCTTTTCCCCGCAGTGGGCAGCCATATGATTCAAGAAAGAGAGGGAGGAGTTGTCACTATTTATGACGTAAATAAAATATCATTTTAGTGGAGGAATGTAGTGGATAGATTTTAAAATATCTTTGAACAATTTGTAAAGAGTCAGAGCAGAGTGATGAAGTCGCTGTTAGCATAGCCTTCGGCACCATCAAAGGACACCAAGTACCAGCCCTGCCATTGATTCAAGATGGTCAACCGTGCGCCGTCATAGGCTTTGGCAATGACAGGGGCGGACGTAGACGGTCTGGCGCGGATGTTCAGGTAGCCCCAGTCAACATCTACCACCCCCTGGCGGGAGGCTGTGGGGGTCAAGAAGGGGATATTGAAATATTCAGTGAGAGCCAGCACAATGGCTCTGGCGGCCTCGTTCAGATGGCCTTTGATCCAGGTGGCATCGTCTTCGTTGTCGTGATAGCCCAGCTCGATGAACACCGATGGGGCCCGGGGCTGGCGCACCTCGCCGATGGAGGTGGAGGCCTCTGCCCGCACCCGGTTGGGAAGGGGATAGATGGCCTTGAGATTTTCCGCCATGAGCTCCGCCGCTCGTTTGCCATTGGTGCTGCCAGGATAATAGAACACGATGATCCCTCGGGTTTTGCCGTAGTTGCTGGGAGCAGAGGCATTGGAGTGCAGTGCCAAATGGAGATCATAAGTACCGGCGTTTGACGCACGGATAGAAGATGCGGCGGTCATATCTGGAGTGTTTCGAGTGTATTGAATGCCGGAAGCATCGAGGTAAGGGATCATGGCGTCGGCCAGGCGATTCATCCACTCTTCTTCGCTGCCGCCATTGACATACATATTGGATTCTTGTGTTGATGGTGAAAGATATATAATTGGCATAAAGAAACCCTCCTTTGTTTCATCCTATGCACTGGGCCAGGATTTGACAAAGGAGGGCTAATTTACTTCAGACGCTGAGCCAGTTCAGAAAACTGTGCCAACCCCAGCCGTTCGCCTCGAACGGTTTCGGAAAGACCGCAGTCAAGGATGATCTGACGCAATTCATCTTTAGAGAAGTGGCTGCCATAGGCCGAGGACAGCGCATTAAGCAGAGTCTTGCGCCGTTGGGCGAACGCGGCATTTACCACGGAAAAGATAGCATCCCGGTCACCCTCTACCGGAGGAGCGGAATGGGGAATCAATTGAACCACGGCGGAAGTGACCTTTGGGGCGGGAAGGAAGCAGTCCGGCGGAACCTCAAACAGCAGCTCACACCGGGCATGGTATTGACAGAACAGCGAAAAGGCCCCGCAGTCTGGGTCACCGGGAGCGGCACAAATCCGCCGTGCCACCTCCCGCTGGATCATTACAGTGATAGATCGGAAGCGGCCGCACTCCAGCAGCCGGGTGAGTACCGGCGTGGTAATATTGTAGGGAAGATTGGCGCAGGCTTTTGGTGTAAAGCCAAAAAACTTGTCATCAATGAGGGCGTTGAGATCCAGCTTTAGAACGTCACCAGGGATGATTTCTACATTAGAACAATCAGCCAGCGTTTCATTTAAAATGGGCAGGAGGGAGGTATCCAGTTCAACAGCAGCAACTTTGCCGGCTTGACGAGCCAGGTGCTGCGTGAGAGATCCAATGCCAGGGCCGATTTCCAAAACGGCGCAGGTCTCATTCAGTCCGGCGGCAGCGGCGATGTCCTGGGGCACCCAGTCGGCGATGAGGAAGTTCTGCCCCATGGATTTGGAAAAATGAAAGCCATGGCGGGCCAGCAGGGCCTTTACTTCACGGATGTCGGTAAGGTTCATGGTTCCCTCCAATTACCGGGTGATGTCATTTGGTCAAGCGGAGATAAAACCAGCCGTCATGCTCCCGCCTGTCCTCCAAGTGCAACTGAGCGTCTTGGCAGAGACGGAGAAAATAATCCGCGTTCTGGGCCGCAGCCTCCTTCACAATACCATAGGTGGTATGAATAGGAGTACCGGCGGCGTCAATGTCCAGCTCCATCAGGAAGGGCTCGGGGAAAGCGGAGCTGATTTCCGCGTCCCAGATGTGGAGCGTGCCGCCTGGGCGCAGTACCCGTGCCGCCTGTGCAATGGCCTGTGTCTGAACGGTGTGGGGCATATACATGAACGAGAAAAACGCGGTGACGTGCTGAAAAGATGAATCCTCAAAGGTCAAGGCAGCGGCATCCATAAGCAGCTTTTTGGGCCCATCCGGCGCTTCGTCCAGCTCTTCCTGCCGATTATCAATGGCCACTGCCTGCTGGCGGTAAATGCGCCCGATGATACCCTCTCCGCCGCCGCCCAAATCGAGGATGGGCCCGGTGAGCGTTTTCTCCAAGCTGAGGCTTGCGTAGGCCATGTTTGGAGCCTCCCTTTCAACAGCTGCTTTCTGCGGGATAAAGGGCGTTAATAGGCCGCGACTACGCCGCCGCTGTTGGCATAATAGGAGCTGATCCCCCGGGTAGCGGTGATGACGGCGCCGGCAAATTGACAGCTCTTCTGCGCCAGCTCCCACAGCTGCTGTGCGCGTTCCGGGCAGAGGCATTGGGAAATGTAAAGGATTTTCCCTTTATGCTTTTCGTCTACTGCCATAATGTCCACCAGCTTGGACAGAGCCTGCTTGATGGACAGTGCCTGCCCGTGTTTGCAGATTTCCCCCTCAGGGGTGGAGCCCATGATGAGCTTGATGCGCAGCGCGCCGGTAAGCATGGCCTGTACGCGAGTCAGGCGTCCATTTTTCCGCAGATTGTCCAGGTTTTCCAGCACAAACAGGGTGTTGGTGTCCGCAATAGTCTCCTGAGCCTGGGCAACTACCTGATCGAAGGGGAGGCCGGACTTGGCCAGCTGATACACCTTCTGGGCCAACAGTACCTCGCCAGCAGAGGCGGAGCAGGAATTGAATACGTGGATGTTCCGTTCCGGCTGTTCCTCCGCGAAGAGCTGCTTTGCCTGCCAGGCGCTGTTGTGGGAGCCGCTGAGCAGGGCGGACAGGGTGACGACATAGATGTCTCCCTCCGCCTTGCGGAAGGCGTCGAGGTAGTCGCCGGGGGAGGGACAGGAGGTGGAGGATGCGTCGGGGCTCTGATCCATGGTGTAGATGAGCAGACTGGTGTCCAGATTCTGGTCGTCCACATAGTCCGCGCCGCCCACATGGATGGTGAGCGGGATGGAGCGATAAACAGGATCAATCTTCATCTCAGGGGTAAAGTCGCAGCAGCTGTCGGCAATAATGGAAAAACTCATAGAAATAATCCCCTTACGTGATAATCTAAATTAGATTATACCATAGCGGGAAGAAATGTCAAGGGAGAGTGTGGCGATTTGGGTGCCGGATCCGTTTTTCGAAAGCCTGACGGCGGGAATCATGGCTGCCGCTTACCGTTACGGTTATGTTTCCACGGTACTGGAAGCCGTTCCGCCGGAGCAAACCCTGCATGGCCTTGTTTTTTTTGTGGGTGTCCACCCGGAGCCAGCCGATACCCTGACCCAGTGCCAGCCGCTGGCACTCCGCAATGATGTGGTCAGCCAGTCCGGAGCCGCGATACTGTTCCGCCACAGCGCAGCGGTGGAGGACGGCATAGGGCTCGTCCGACGACCATTTGCCGTCGGTGAGGTTGGAATAGCTGGGTTCGGGGCGGGCGGAGAGGACAAAAAAGGCGCATATCTCATCCCCGCAGGTGAGGACAAAGCACTCGTTTCGTTCTATATCTACCAGAAAATGCTGCCGCTCCGGGTAGCCGTCCTGCCACTGATCCACCCCGCGGGAGGCCAGAAAACCCTGAGCTTGGGCGGCGATAGACAGTATGGCGGGAAGATCCTCCGCCACAGCGGGACGACACTCCACAGACTGGGGCGGGGAAGGGCGAGACAGCTCCCGTTCCAGCTCCGCCAGCAGCTTCTGATCCTTTTTAGAGGATAGATCCAGCTTTTCGTATAGGTCGGGCCGGCGCTCTCTGGTGCGCAGAAGAGACTGCTTCCGCCGCCACCGCTCGATTTTGGCGTGGTCGCCGGTGGAGAGAACCTCAGGAATTTCCCTGCCGTGCCAGACGGCGGGACGGGAGTACTGGGGATACTCCAGCAGACCGTCCCAGTGGCTCTCGTTTTCAAAGCACTCGGCGTCGGACAGCACCCCAGGAACCAGGCGGCACACCGCGTCCGCCACCGCCATGGCGGCGATTTCCCCGCCGGTGAGGACGAAATCCCCCAGGGAGATTTCCTCGTCCACGCACTCGTCGATGAACCGCTGGTCGATGCCCTCATAGTGGCCGCACACCAGGATCAAATGGCTTTGTTCCCAGGCCAGCCGCCTGGCGTCCGCCTGGGTGAAGGTTTTGCCGCAGGGGGAGAGGAAGATGGTGTGTGGGCGCTTTTCATACTGTCGGCAGATGTGTTCCCAGCACCGATACAATGGGTCGGCCTGGAGCACCGCCCCCCGGCCCCCACCATAGGGGTAGTCGTCCACCTGATTTTGTTTGTTGGTGGTGTAGTCCCGGATCTGGTAGGTGTCGATGCGCAGAATGTCCCGTTCCTGAGCCCGGCCCAGAATGGACTCGGACAGCACGTCGCCCACTGTGTCCGGAAACAGCGTCATGATGTCGATGTGATACATGGCTACATTCCCTCAATCAGCCGCACTTTGATATAGCCACCCTCAATATTGGTCTCCAGGATGAATTCCGGCACGGCGGGGATCATGATCTCCCGTTCGCCATCCACCACATAGACCTGCTGGACGGAAGGGGAGAGCACCTCGCGCAGTATGCCCAGCTTTTTGCCGGACTCGTCCACCACATCCAAGCCGATAATGTCCGCCAGGAAGAAGGAGCCCTCCGGCAGCTTGGCGTCCGCCCGACGGATCTGAACGGTTTTGCCCTTGAGGAGCATCGCCTGTTCCACCGTATCTACGCCGTCCAGCTTGGCGATGACGCTGCCTTTGTGCACCCGGCTGGATGTGACGCGGATGGGCTTTCCATCCGTATAGAGGGTGGAGAATCCGCGCAAAAACTCAGGGCTGTCCGCCCAGGGGACGATGCGCACCTCGCCATGGATGCCGTGGGTATTGACGATCTGTCCGCAGTCGAGAAATTCATTCATGGAAATTCCACTCCTCAGTGTAAAGGGATGTGTAGGATTTGATTTGTCTCAGGCGTTCCTGCGCCGATCCATGGCGGACTTGAAACGGGCCAGGGCGTCCTCCAGTACTTTGCGGCTGCATGCCAGGTTGATGCGCTGGAACCCATCCCCGGCAGGGCCAAAGACAAAGCCGTCGTTCAGATACAGTTGGGCCTCCGAGCGGAGGAACTCGCCCAGGGCATGGCCGTCCATGCCGAAGGAGCGGCAGTCGAACCAGCCCAGATAGGTGCCCTCCAGCTCAGCCACCCACACCTCCGGGAAGTTTTGTGCCATGAACTCCTTTAAATAAAGGTAGTTGCCCCAAATGTGTTCGTTGAGCTGATCCACCCAGTCGGCGCACAGGGTGTAGCCGGCCTCCAGCGCTCGTATTCCAAAGATGCTGAAGGAGTTGCAGCCGGACAGGGACACCTGGCGCTCCAGCTTTTCCCGCAGCTCGGCGTTGGGCACCAGGATATTGGCCACGCACAGCCCCGCCAGCGAAAAGGTTTTGCTGGCGGCGGTGCATATGACGCAGTGGTCGGCGTAGTCCGCCCCCAGGGTGGCGTAGCTGATGTGCCGGTATCTGGGCATGATGAGGTCAAAGTGGATCTCATCACTCACCACCAGCACATTATGTTTTAGGCAGATGTCGCCCATGCGGCGCAGCTCGTCCTGCGTCCAAACCCGGCCTATCGGGTTGTGTGGGCTGCAAAGGATAAATACCTTACACTGCTTGGCTTTTTCCTCAAAATCCGTAAAGTCCACCTGGTAGCGGCCATTCTCCAGCTTCAGGGGGCTTTCCACCACGCGGCGCCCGTTTTCTTCCACCGCGTGATAGAAGGGAGGGTAAACCGGAGTGAGCAGCAACACGCCGTCATCAGGATCGGTGTATGCCCGAACGGCGGCGTACAGCGCCTGGACCACCCCGTTGGTCTGGACGATCCAGTCGGACTGGATGTCCCAGCTGTGGCGGGTGGACATCCAGTGCTTGACTGCGGCGGCGTACCGCTCACCCCAGTGGGTATAGCCCCACATTCCAAACTCGGCGGTCTGTCTCAGTTCCTCAATGATCTCAGGAGGGGAGAGCAGCTCCATGTCCGCCACTGACAGGGGTACGATACCCTCGGCGGAAGCGGAGCCCATGGCGTCCCACTTGGCGGCCTCCATGTTCACGCGGGCAGGGGCGGTTTCAAAATTGTATTTCATGCGCGGCACAGCTCCTCATCATGATAGTATTGATGAAAAAGCTCCGTACAGGCCGTTGGCCTGTACGGAGCTTTTTCTGGCTGGAGCTGGTAATGTGACTCGAACACACGACCGCTGGTTGTCCGTAAGGTGACATTGCTCCCCGCCAGAGTTTCGCACAGGTTTTATGGTCTATTTATGATACTACATTTTTGGATCGGTTTCAAGGTATCCACAATTTTTTGCTAAAGCACCCCTAATAGGCAATCTCCACCGGCTGCGCCGATGGGGATTGCCTGTACGTTACGCTGGCAGGATCAGAATTGGTTTAGATTCGTCTGGCGCTTGATCCACTGCTTCGATGTAGTTTACCAATAGTTCACTCGTGTTCACATATCCGATGAATTTGTAGTAGATGTCCACTTGCTGGGATTTAACGCCGTCCGGCGTGACGACTTTTTCGTGTACTACAATTTTCTCGATAAGTTCATTGAGTATGTGGGCGTTCAGCTCGGTGATGTCGGTATATTTCCAGATAATTGGCAGGAACTGCTCGATGTTATCGTAAATTTCCTCACCCTGGGCAATTTCCGCAGCAAGGGTCTCGCGCTGTGCTTTCAAGACGGCCTGCTCCCGTTCGTAGTTCGGGGCCATAGCCTGATACCGCTCCTCGCTGATTTTTTCCAGGGCCAAGTCCTCATACAGCTTGGCCAATATTTTGGTCAACTCGGTGATCCGCTTGTCCACTCTTTTCAAATCCCGTTTGTACCGCTGGATTTCAGCCTGCCGCGTTTGTGCCTTTGCTGCTACCAGCATATCCATGTAGTCCTTTGCCGCCAGCTTGGCGGCCTGGGCATTGAGCCGGATATCCTCCAGTACCAACTGGTTCAGCGTTTTCCACCCGATGGCATGGGAAGTACAGCGCTCTTTCCCATAATTTTTGTATACCCAGCAGGAAAATCCGTTGTACCTGCCTTTTTTCGCGTCATAGCTCACATTCATGGAAGATCCGCAGTCGGCGCACTTGACCAGCCCCGCAAACGGCTGCACCTGGCCGCTGCCGTTTTCCCGCCGTCTGGCCTTCATCATCTGATGTACCGTATTCCATAACTCTTGGGTGACGATGGCTTCATGGGTATTCTCGGTGATGATCCACTCGTCCTCCGGTGTGGGGATGCGGTGCTTGTCAAAGAATCCCTTGGTTTTTGTGCGGCCAAACACGGTCTGCCCCAAGTAGACCCGGTTGTTCAAAATGGCCCGGATGGAAGTGGCGTGCCAATCATAGGGTTTGCGCCAGTAGTCGCTGTTTTTGTAGTAGTCCGGGTTGCTTTGGTTGAAATATGCTTGGGGGTTGAGCACACCTCGTTCCCGAAGAATTTTGGTCATCCGCACATATCCGATGCCATTGGCGAACATTTGGAAGATATCCCGCACTATATCTGCGGCACAGGGATCGACGATGAGATGGTGTCGGTCGTTGGGATCTTTCTGATAGCCGAAGGGAGCCCGGGCGCCCAGGAACATCCCGGATTTGGCCCGGGCTTGGTGGGCGGCTTTGGTTTTGCTGGACGCTTGCCGGGCGTAGAAAGAGTTGATGACATTGGTGAAGGGGAGTACCAGATTGTCCATCCCGTTCTTAGAATCAATGTTCTCCGCGACTGAGATGAAACGGACGCCTTTTTCTTCAAAATAGTGTTCGATGTACATTCCCATTTGTGCATACTCTCGACCAAAGCGGGAGAGGTCTTTGACAATGACCATGTTGATCCTGCCGTTCTCAATGTCATCCAGCATTCGTGTGAACTCAGGACGGTCAAAGTTGGTTCCGCTCCATCCGTCGTCGCAATAGTAACCGCTGATGGTAATATTGTGCTCGTTGCAATATTGGGTGAGCAGAGTTTTCTGCGTTTGGATACTGCCGGATTCGCCTACGCTTCCGTCATCTTGGCTGAGCCGACAGTAGATTGCGGCCTTTTCGTTTGCCATAGCTTTCGCCTCCTTTTCAGCAACACACAATACTCCTAATCCTCGTCTAAAGCCATATCAGGATTGGACAAAGAATCTGCTTCATCTTTGTCCAAAAGTACTGAGTCGGTAATGAGTTGTCCTACTTTTTGGAAAATGTCTTTGTCGCCGCTGTAGAAACTGAACGTGATATATTGCACGCCACGAATGGTTGTGGTATGGGCCTGAAAATCATTCTCGAATAAAAACATAGTGGTTCCTTTCTCCCTGGGTTACAGGGTTTGTTCAAAATGGTGTTCTTCGCCGCCGAACTTCTGGCCCATGGCCAGCTTTTTGAGTGCTTCCCGACGGCGCTGTTTGCTGTCCGTCCAGATGGGCGGTGTGAGGAGCGGCTGGTTAGCGTCACGCTCCAGGTCGGCCATCACCCGCAACCAACCATAGGCCAATTCACCCAGCCAACCCTCATCCGGCTCCGGTGTCTGAGGACGGAAGTCGGTGGCCTGACGGTAGACAAACAACGCCTCCAAATTCTCCTTGAGGAATGTTTCATCATGGAGACTGCTGTCCCGGCATTTGCGTCCATTGGGACAGGTGAAGGTGATATGCTTCCGGTTTGGGACCCACGTCACCTCGTAACCCTCCACCTCCATGTTCTCGATGAAATCTTCAGGTGTGATAGAATATTCCAGTGCTTCGTTGATGGCCTGGATGAGATCCAGTTTCCAGCTGTCGCGGCGCAGTCCGGCCCGATACTCACCGGGTTTCATGCGCTTCTTTTTTCGCTGTTGCTCGGGCTGCTCCAGCACATTTAGACCATGGGCGAGGCAGATCTCATCGTTCACTTTTCGGTGTGTCAGCAGATCGCTGTAGCTCTGATGGAGCTTGTGACCATCTGCGCAGCTAACGCTGTTCACCACGAAGTGGTTGTGCAGATGGCCTGTGTCAACATGGGTGGCGACTACCACTTCGAAGTCTGGAAACTGCCGCTGGGCAAACTCCAGACCAATGGCGTTGACCTCCTGCGGGGTGACATTATCGTCCGCAGAAAAGGACTGGACGAAGTGGTAGAACTGCATCCCTCCTGGTTTGCGGAAACGGTTTTTGGTCATCTGCATTTCAGTGAGCGCAGACTGTGGAACGCAATTGTGACCAGTGACCAGACGTGCATCGCCCCAGCGCGTTTTCTTCTCCTGCTCCACGTACTCGATTACGCTGCGCAGCACGCTGGCGGACTGCTTCTTGTTTCGGATTGCGGTGAAGGTTGCCATCAGCGCACCTCCCGAACCAGCGCACCCAGCCTGTCACATAGCCGGGTGTACTCGCTGACCAAATCATCGCCGCGCAGGATGGAGATCCGCCCCATGTTGGCCAGTGTGGTGAGCTGGTTGAGATTGCGGCCCTGGGCCTTTAGCTCAGAGAGCAGATCGTCCAGCCCATCCACCCGAACGATTTCCTTTCCCAGCGCACAAGTAGTGAGGTAGTCCGTGACCGTCATACCTGCGGCCTTGGCCCGCTTTTGGATTGCGCTCTTGTCCGCCGGGGCCATCCTGGCGGTGATGATTTCTGATTTTCCTTTCTGCATTGAACTCCTTTCTTTCCCCTTTTAGGGGGCAGGGGGGATGCCGGGGCAGGGCCCCGGCGAGTGCGGGCGGCGTATAGCCGGACGCGATGCTTGCCCCACCCGAGGGTGGGCCTTTCCGCCCCAACGGGGCGCTTCTGCGGTGCCCTTCGTCGGAAGAAATTCCGCTCTGCTACGCTCCCGCCTACGGCGAAAGCTCCGCCCGCTCCATTCCTTCCTCCTCTCCCCATCGAACCCGCTTCGCTGGGCTTCGATGGGGGCCCCAGTTGGCGTTCCCCACAAACGGCCCACAAAGGCCACACACCGCGCCTGAGCTGCTCTGCGGGTATACATTTCCGTTCTCCCCCGCAAGAGCGGACACAGGGCCGCACACAGCCCAACGTGGGCGGTCATGTGGTAGAAGGGTCAACAGGGACGATGTTTCCGGCCCCGGCGGAATCGGCACTATCGGCACGGTGGAGCTCAATGAGTCGCTTCCCGTTGCTCCTGCGCACCACTGCCGTGATACCAATTTCGCTTAGGGCCGCAACGCTTTGCAGAATTTTCCGGGACACGTTTTTCGGCGTGACGCCCTCCGCACCGTCAGGGTCGATGCGCTGTGCCAGCTCGGTGGGAGTGCCGATAAATTCGGAACGGCTGCACAGCAATTCAGAGAGGAGAAAAATGATGCGGTCACCCAACAGCTCCGGGTGCTGGTAGCTGTCCGCCGTCACCTCCCACACGTTGTCGGCGTTGCGGCGCAGCTCCAACTCGCGGTACTCGATGTCCCGACCGATGCAGGACAGCCGTGCCCTGCCACTGCCGCGCTGCTCCTCCACCAACGTGAAACTGGCGTCCACCGCTCCACTGATCGCTGTGGTGCCGGAGATGCGGTTGAACACGTCGTCTGCTTTTTCTTTGCGCAGATGATGAATGAGCAGGATGGCGATGCCGTGTGCGTCAGCCAGTTTTTTCAGCGCTGACAGGTCGCGGTAATCGTTGGCGTAGGTGTTGTCATAGGTCGTGCCGCGGATCATCTGGAGTGTGTCAATGATGACCAGCGACGTGTCCGGGTGCTCCGCCAGGAACTGCCGGAGCTGCTCCTCCAGCCCGTCGCCCAGGATACGGCTCTCGGTGCAGAAGTGGACGTTGGGCGGTGCGTCCTCCGTCACATCGAACAGCCGGTTTTGGATGCGCAGCTGGGAGTCCTCCAGGCAGAGGTAGAGCGTGGTGCCCTGCTTCACCGGCAGCCCCCAGACAGGTTCGCCTTTGGCCACGGTGACAGCCAGCCACAGGGCCAGCCAGGACTTGCCCACCTTTGGCGACCCAGCCAGGATGTGCAGCCCCTGGGAGATCAGCGTGTCCACCACAAAGTTCAGCGGTTGGAGAGGCTTGCTCATCAAAGTCTCGCCGTCGATGGTGGGCAGACGGTTTGGATTTGTGTTGTTCATGGTCTTGTCCCCCTTTTGTGTATTGAGAGGATCGTCCCCTCACTTACATAGGACACTCGGAGAGAGTTTGTAAACCATAGAAAAATAAAAAATTGAACCGCGCTGTCAACTGACAGCGCGGTTCAATTTTCGGTGCAGCGTTCTCAGCCGCTTTGAGATGGCCATCCTGGACACGCCCAGTTGCCTGCCGACCTCCTCCATTGACAATTCCTCGTCATAGCGGAGGGAGATCAGCTTCTGCTCCCGTTCGTTCAGTCCGGCCACCGCTTCCCGCAGTGTTTCAAGCTGGAGGTTTTTCAAAGCGATATTCTCCGTCACACGCTCGGCGTCCCCAAAGCTGGACAGCACCGTTTCAAAATTTATTCTACTCAGGTGCCTCTGGTCCTGCTTGTACTGCGCCCGCGCACGGCGGCGGTCCCGCTCTAAAAAGTCTGCGACCTCCTTTGGCACTGATACATGCTGGCCTTGATAAGTAACGACTGTGTCGCTCATAGACGTCCTTTCCGCTTACACGAAAAGGCGCACACCCGCGCTGCCGGCACAGCGCCAAATAGCTGTGGAACACTCATGGATATTTCATCGTACAGCAGGGTTCAAACGCCCTGTACGGCCCATGAATGTCAGAGGTCACACATCGGTGTGAACCTCACCGGAAAGCTGCAGATATTGGCTTCCGCCTGCTTGGTATTATATTACTGCCGACAGGATTTGTCACGAAAAATCGTTCGGCATAAATCGACAGGGGAACTATTTTGTTGATAGCTTCCCGACCTTGGCGGCCAGACGGCTTTCTCCAAATGAATTCAATTCAGAGGACAGTTTCCACGTCAACTCAAAGCCACTGATGAAGCTGTCGATGGATGTTTCTTCAATGATGTGGTCTTTTGCGTCAATGATACGCAGCACCAGCTTTTGCTCCGGCTTGCCCAACCGCTGGATAAGCTGACGATGTGCATCTTCGATCTCCTGACGGGCATCGGGTATGGGCAGGGGAGTGTAGAATCGGTCATAGAGCGTTTTCAGTGTTTCGTTCATATGTCTCACCTCCTGTCAGCAAGACACAATACTGCCTGACTTGAAGCTGCAGCTTGCCGATGCCGCGGGTATCTTCATGGGAAAGGAGCGCAAGGCCATCTCGAAGCAGATCGCACAGACGGAGGATGAGATCTCCCGCAGACTGGACACGCTCCCCACCATCGTCCAGGCAGAGGGGTATCCCGATGTGCAGGCGGCAGCAGCCACTCAGGAAGGTCGTTGACAGGGACAGCAGATGATGAAAGCCTCGCCAGCATTGTGAAGCTGGCGGGGCCTTCGTCATACATGAATTTTCCTTATTATTGCTCCTTTCGGGACAAATTCCGTCAAAATTGCAATAATGCTTCAATATTCTCTCGGGTATACTCATACCACACCGCGTCGGGCTTGGCCCTCTGCTGTTCGTCGTACGCTCGATATTCCGCTTCGGTGGCGGGAATGCCCTCGACGACAAATTTGGCATCCGGCTCGCCCCAGGAGCTGTGCATCCGGGACAGCTCCCACAGTTCCGCGGTATACAGATTCGGGTAGGAGCCCCAGCCGTTGTCCTGCCCTGTGGGGCTGGACCAAGAAAGGGTGCCGTCGGTCTTCAGGTCCCAGAAAGTCCGCCAGTAGCTTTTGAAGCCGCTGACCCCGCCCCACTGCTTATAAAGCACCAGATAGCCCCCCATGTCGCCAGCCACACCGCAGACGTGGAGCACTACCTCGTCCACGCCGTCCTGATCTAAATCCACAATAGCAAAGCTCTGGATAGCGGTGTAGGGGTCGTCCTTGTTGAACAGGAGGGGAATATCCGCCGCGTCCACGAAGCCGGTGTGCCCATCCTCGTCGAAGAAGAAGAGCGGCATACCCCACAGGAGCATATCAGCGTAGTCAAAATTCTCTCTGCGGTTTTCCAGGTACTCGAAGCCGGTGCAAACCACCTCTTTTCCTTCCAGCCCCAGCTGGCCATTGAACCAGCTGGATCCGGTAGGGAAGCAGCAGGTGATCCGGTTGCTGTCCAAATAGATGCCGAAGTAGGGGTATGGGTAGAACTCCAGCGTGTCCCGGAGCTTATGCTCCGGGTCCCCAAAGTTGTCCCTGGGTATGGTGACGTCAAGATCGAACTCCGGGATGGAAACGTAAAAATACGTGTCGTCGGAGGTGGAGGACAGATAGCCGTACACCATATCCGCCACACCGCTGGTGTCGTATTGTTCCAGGGTTTCCGCGTCGAAGAGGTAGAGGTGATCGGCGGTCACCTCGCCAGATACGCTGGCATCTTGCAGGGTGAAGGCGATCTCCTCCCGGCCGTCTCCGTTCAGATTCAGCAGATAGGCCCTGGGCAGGTCACCTTCACCGTACCAGTTCCCGCCGCCAAAGAACCGCGCCTGACGGCCATGATAGGTGAGCGCCCAATTGCCGTCGGGCCCGTCGGCGGCGGACACCAGCGGCACCTCCACCGGCTCCAGCCAGGCCGTCACATGCCAGTCCAGCCACTCCTTGGCCTCCTCCGGATAGCCCAGCTCGCCGGTCCAGGGACGCCAGAGGGCGTCCTCCTTGGCATTCTGAACCGCCACCGCAGCCTCGAATTCCCGTCGGGTGGCAGGGAGTCCATCCACAAAATACAGCTCCTCGTAGTTTTCGCTGCTCTCGCACCAGGTGAAGGGAGTGCTCTCCATACGGTCGGAGTCGAATGACGAAACGGTATAATACCCCCAGTCTGCCGCGCCGGAGGACCCCTCAAAGGTTCCGTCGGCTTTCAGATTCATCAGCCCCCGGGGCACCTCCCAGAAGCCGTACAGCCATTTATCCATCCCGCGGAAGATGTAGAAGCCGCCCTGACCCTCCATCTCCAGAATCAGCTCGGTATCCCCGTCCCCATCCAGATCCAGGATGACGTACCGCTCCACCTGGAAGGCGAATTCCTGGGTGCTGGCGATGGCCCAGGTCAGATTGCTGAACCGCAGGGGACAGCGCTTGCCCGTGTCGTAAAACTCAAAGTCCAGCCCGCCCCCAAAGACAGTGGGATGAAAGGCGACTGCCGGAGGCGTGGGGTCAGGCGTGGCGGTTGCTTCCGGCCCAGGGGAGGCGGAGGCAGGGACAAAGGGCTCCGGGGATGGGGCCGCCGGATCGGCGTCCGGCTCCGACCGCGTGGAGCCGAAGGCGCACACACAGGCCAGCGCCGCCGCCAGAACCGCCACAACTGCCGCCCACAGCCAACGCTTGGGCGCGTGGGCGATGCGGGTCACCCGGTCAAAGACGCTCTTCTGCCCGCTGGTCATGGTGGTGGCGCAGGTCAGCAGGTCGCCAGGGCGGGGCTTCACCGTCAGCAGGACCAGCAGGGTGCGGCCATAGGCCACCCGCTCCCCGTCCCCCAGCCGCTTCAGCGCCCCCTCGTCACAGGCCAGCTCGCAGTCCCTCCGGCTAAGCACCACCGCCAGCCACACCAGCGGGTTCCACCAATGGACGGCCAGAGCGGCGTTGCGCAGGATGTTCCAGATATGGTCGCCGTGGCGGAAATGGGTGTACTCGTGGGCCAGCACATGGCGGAGTATGACGGGGTCATCCGCAGTCTCTGGGGTGACGTACACCGCCGGAGGGATCAGCCCAAACAGGCAGGGCGAGGGCAGACCCCTGGCGATATACACAGGCAGGGGGCACTCCACCCCGTCCAGGGGCGCGCGCACCCGGCGCAGGCGGCGGGCAAACTTGATGTTGGACACGAGAAGAGCCACCGCCATTACTACCGATCCCGACAGCCACAGCCAGCCCAGCACTTGGAACACGTTCACCGGCTCCGCCTTGGGTGGTGGGACGAGGGTCGCGTCAAATTCATAGTCCACCACACCCCCGTTGGGGACAGGCTCCGCAATGGCTGGCATTCCCACCGTCACGCCGGGGGCGGCGGATACCAGATTGGGCGATGCAGTCTCGATGATCTGTCCCCTATTTGGCTCCGGTAGCACCGACGCAGGGACAGGATAGGAAAACAGCTGCACCGGAACCAGCAGCCGAATCAGCACAACCGCCCACAGGGAATACCGCAGTCCAGCGCTTACCCGCTTCCCCAGCGATGAGCGCAGGGCAGTCACAGATAAGATGAGGAGTGCGGAGCTAATTGACCACTCAATCAGAATCGGCATCAGCTTCATCCTTTGGCCTCCTGTTCCGCCTCGTCCAAGATGGCCCGGAGCTGAGCGATCTGCTCTGGGGTCAGGCCCTCCTGCTTCACCATGGCGCTCATCATCATGCCCACGCTGCCCCGATATACCCGGTTCAGAAAGCTGTGAGTTTCAGCAAGGGCTGCGCCTTCCCGCTCTACCAAGGGGATATAAGCCTTGCTTCGGCCCGTCTGCTGGCATTGCACCAGCCCCTTGGCCTCCATGCGGCCAAGGATGGTGATGGTGGTGCTCCGCGCCCAGCCCACGTCTTTTTCCAGTTCTCCTACAAGCTGGATCAGTGGACAGGGACTATGCTCCCACAGGCAGTTGAGAACATTCCATTCACTGGAGGTTAGTTTGATGCCGTCCATCGTTCACACCCCTATTTACATTGTAGACACATCATAACACGAGAATATCTACAATGTCAATAAAGGAATAGTTACAATGTAGTTACAGCAGACTTCCCTTACCAACCTTGTCTGAGGAGTAGGGCAAAAATGACGGCGAGGAATCTTCCCCGCCGTCATTCGGGCTTATGCATATATGATTTCTTCGCTCACAATCTCCATCGCGCTTGCCCGGATGTTGTTCATCCTGCCGACCCATGCCATCTGATCATTTACCTTGAGATGTTCCGTCACGCCCTGCTACGGGGCCATCTGCTCCACCATCCGGGAGAGCATCGCTTCGGCCTGCTGGTCAATGTCAGCCAAGTAGCTGTTCAACTTGCCGCTCAACTGCAAGCCAGTGTAGAGGGCCTTGTGATGTTCTTTGATATACCGCAAATGCTGCTGCCCCCACAGGCCGATGGGCTGTTTTCCTCTGCTGGTAGGGTCAGACAGGGAATGTAATAGTTTCCCTGTCACTCATACCATAGTCCGCTGCTCTCGTCAAAAATGTACTTGTCCATTTTGAAATCCTCCGCTATAATATATTCGCACATACGTCACAGTTCCCCGATTGCCACGCTGCTTTATAGTTTGTTATCAGCTTTTCCTTCCCTTGATTTTTCCCCTATGCGAGGTCAAGCCAAGGGCAATAACGCGTGAAATCAGGTAAAGGGATATGGCGGGGAGACTGCGAAAAATCCTTTATTTTCAAGGCCTTCAGAGGATTTTATTAAAAGACTGCAACCGCTAATAAGCGGCTATGAAATCTTATGTTTCAAATCGGGATTTTGTAGATCATGGAATGAACCGCAAACGTATTCGTAAAAGAGACTGTATTCAACTATTCTTAAGTACTGAATAATCTGATGTATTTCTTATCTGAGGACATTTTGTTGTTAGCCAGTTAATGAAAGATTAACGGACAAGTAGTCTGGAATTTGCTGTAGGAGGGGAACCTTATGCAAATAGAAAAAGAACCTGAGATTTTTTGCCTGAGTGACTATCTCGAAGTAATTGAGCGATTGAAGGAGGACTACCCCTCCGATCCGATGATTAACAATCCAACAGAAACCGTTTTCCTCTATCGGGGGATGGCCGATAAAAGTTATAAATTAATTCCTTCTGTGTTTCGAGAACAGGAGGATAAATTTGACCCGGAAGATTCAGAGCGGACAGTTAAGAATAAAACATATTGCACTTGGGCAAGCGAAAAAAAGATTTTGCAATCATTTATACAGGAAGCCAGTTGTTATGTTTCATTACCCTCAAGTCAGTTGCTTCAATGGGCAGAATATGCTCAACATTATGGTGCGCCCACTCGTTTTTTGGATTGGACTGGTAATCCTTTGGTTGCCCTATATTTTGCCTGCAAAGATAAGCATGATTGTAATGCGGTTGTGTGGATTCTTCATGCGCCAAACTATGAAAAATTAAGCGCATTGCAATTTTTGAATTATGTGTCTGCATTAGATCGAAAAGATCCCAAGATTCTTGTAGCAGACATTATTTCAGATATATTAAAAAATGGCGAATTTCAAAATTGTGATATTCAGTACCCAATTTTATACACCCCGTACTATGTTGACGCTCGTATGAGTGCTCAAAACAGTCGTTTCATGGTTTGGGGTAGCAGGAGAGAATCATTTGAAGATATGTTTACAAACCAGGAGTATCAAATGTCTTATATAGAGAAGTCTCAGGTGGGAAAATGTTATGGAGTAAAACAAGAGAAAGAATTTTTGTATCGACTTTTTGTGAGTTCGGATTGCAAGCAAGACATTCTTCGAGAACTTGATACTGTAGGCATAAATGAAAAAACATTGTTTCCAGGTCTTGATGGTATAGGACGCTATATTGAAAAGAAATATCGCCTTGACTACCGGGAAATGGTTGAATGTTTATAATGGCAAACGCTAAGCCGGTGAGGATTACCCATTCTCACCGGCTGTTTATCCTGCCGATTACTCCTTCTCTATTTCTGTCATGAACAGCTATTTGCTTTTGATGCCGTCGTGAAAAACTTGCCGCAGCAGATCCGTCACCCCTTGCGCCGCTTGAATCGTCGCAATCATCAGTAGGTCCCCGTCTACACCAGCCCAGTTGATGTCATAGCCTGCGCCGCGGATCAGTTGGGAGAGAAATGCCCGCTGAGACCTCCCGTTGCCTTCGCGGAAAGGATGCAACTCGTTGGTGGCGCAGTAGAAATCAACGATTTCCTCCACAAATTCATCGTGGGAGAGATCCCGATAGTAGTTGCAAGCCTTCAGCCGCTCGAAAATCAGATCAGCTCTCCGCTCGATTTCCTCGGCAGGGCAGAAGCGGGTGCCTTTCTTGCTGATATTCACTGTGCGTATCTGTCCGGCCCAATCATAGAGATCAGAGAACAAAAAATGATGGACGGCCTTGTAGTGGGCAAAGTCAAAAGCGCCTTCAAGCGGATGCTGTTCCAGCTTGGAGGCGTTGACAAAAGTGGCGAGGGCTTCCGCTTCATTCAGCGTGGCCTCGTCGCGGATATCCAGCTTGTTGATGAGCACGGTGGTGCCGGGGTAGCAGTTATCTTGAATCGGGTCAATACTGTATGCCATGATGCTAAGCCCTCCCAGCGGCCTTGGAAAGACGCTTCAGATAGTCTGCCAGCGTGGCTTCCCCACGCAGGATGCGTTCGCATTGCTCCCGCATCTCCGGGGTCACCTCATAGCCCTCCATCCGGACAGATGCCTCTGCGTTCTCCATAGGCAGGGGATAGGCGTTTTGATTAAAATTGTTCATAAAAAAGTCTCCTCGCTATAAAAGCGAGGAGATTGGAGCTGGTAATGTGACTCGAACACACGACCTGCTGATTACGAATCAGCTGCTCTACCGACTGAGCTATACCAGCGTTTGCTATGAGAACCGACTCCTCGCCGAAT
>JAAVHT010000076.1 GCA_014799565.1 Clostridiales bacterium | reverse complement strand
CATTGTTGTTGATTGCCAAAGCACATAAAAATGAAGGGAGAAGTCATCATGAGCAGAAAAAGAGAAGCGATTTTTATGGGGATCGGGATCCTCGCAGGTCTTGCCCTGAGTGGCCCAGCCGCCCAGGCGGCGGATTATCTCACTGCCCGTCCCACCACCCAGACTTTCTATGTGGATGGGCGGCAGGTGCAGTTCGAAGCATATCAAATCCATGGCAACAATTTCGTAAAGCTCCGGGACATAGGAAAAGCGGTGGACTTCGGCGTGACCTACGATGCCGCCACCAACAGCGTCTACATCGACCCAGATATCCCCTACGCTGAGGAGATAACCACCTCTGCACAGGCCACGCCCACTCCCTCCGCACTCACAGAGGAAAACGTGCGCGCCGCCATTCTGGCCCTGAAACAGACCTACCCCCACGGCGCCGTCTATCCAGCACCCTACTGCACCAAAAGCCTCCACCGTCCCTACACCAACTGCGACCACTGCGCAGGCTGGGCCATGCTGTGTTCCGATGCCGCCTTCGGCAGCCTGCCATGGAGGCGGGTGGACAACCCCCGGTGGGAGGACATCCGGGCAGGGGACGTGCTGGACTACCGCAACGAATACTCCGGACACGCCATCGTAGTCATCGAAAAGACAAACGAGTATGTGAAGGTAACCGAGAGCGGCATGAACAACCACACGCTGTGGGGTGGACAGTATCCCCGCTGGTGGTTGGAGCAGCAGCCGGGGTACACCCTGAATACGCGGTATCCGCAGTAGGCACCCTTAATTGCAGGCGGGCGGCGCTCCACGTCTGCGGAGCGCCGTCACCATTTGATATCAATTGGCTTTGCCGGAAGCCATACAACGCTCAAAAATTCTGCTCATAAATCGCCGAGGCGAGCAGGGCATTACCAAAGTCGACGACCGCCCAGCCCAGAGATACATCCTGGCCCTCGCAAAGCGCAAGCAGTCTGGGGTTGAGTTCCTTGGCGTACCGATACGGATGCCCATATGTCATATGTCCCTTTGTGCTGAGAAACCGCAGTACCACTGTGTCAGGATCGTCTGCCTCAGCGCGGAATGCGATCCACTTCTCATCCTCGCTATACTCATACCGATCCTGCACGGCAAGGATTTGGCTGCCCACAAAGCAATCCTCAGTGGAAAACGCCTTTGCGGGGTCGTCATAACCGTTCTGATTCGGCCAGATGAGCGCGATACCGGCATTCACGCCAAGTCCCGCCTCGTCATCATACCGGCGCAAAAGGACAAGCCTGCCGCGGGCCTCGCCCAGGGAGGGCAGTTCACTGCCAAGATACCAGCAATCTGCGTCTGCCTGGATATAGCGGTCAAGGACGCGCTGAAACTCTGCCACGCTTTCGTCCCCGTACTCCTGTTTGACCGCGAAGATCACAGCCTCGGTGGGATGGGCGGAGAGAAAGGCATAACAATCCTCCAACACATCCTCCAGCATGAGCCGTCCAGACCAAGGTGCGGCGCCGGCCCTGCATTCACAAAAGCCGTGGTTTAGGCCGAGCCCATCCCCACTGACGGCAAGGCGGATATCCAGATAGCGGAAGCCGTCCTCAAGCTGCTGGCCGATGCTCCGGGCTTGGCACTTCGAGAAAAAGCCGAGCTGCACATACTGCGTCCCTGCGTCGTGGGCGCCGGGGATGGACAGTTCACCCAGGGACACATCGTCCGGCAGTCTTGCCATCCAGTCGGCAGAGCCGGCCACAGGGGCGGCATCTACCCCTTCGATTAATGGGATCGCAACCAGGACGGTCACTGTAAGGAGCAGCACCGTCAGGATGCTGCCAAATGCCATCAGCAAGAACCGTATCCACTTTGGGATTTTTTTCGTATTCCGCATCGTCTTCCCCTCCTACAGACCAGCAGGTGTCAGTCCAATTGTACAGCTAAATGAGGAGGTATTCAAGGGTCAACTGCATGGTGCGGATTGCGCCACTGTCTCCAAAGAAGAAGCGTAAAAAATATGTGGCTGTTCTGATAACTCTTGCTGTTTCCCCTGGCTATTCCCGCCAGCTTGTGGTATGTTGTGTCGCTGATAAGGAGGCGGAGAAAATGCGAAAAACTCTGGAAGATCTCTATTATGGCAACATCACACCCCATGCGCGGGACATGGCCCCAGGTTCAGAATTGAAACAGGCTGTGGCCCGTGTTGCCCACTACGAAAGTCAGCTCATGGAGCAAATCAACGAAACCGAGCAAGCGATTCTCACAAAACTCATCCGTTCACAACGCGAAATCGACAGCATCACAGCGCGGGAAAATTTCATCCTGGGTTTCCGACTGGGTGTCAGGATCATGGCCGAATGCTTGGATGACAACGACGGTGACATTCGAAACGGAGGAGGATGATAATGTCAAAGCGTAGACCGTCCGGGGACGGGATGGTGCGCAAGCGGGACGATGGCCGCTGGGAGGGCCGCATCGTAGTTGGCCACAAAGAAAACGGTGAACCCATCTTCCAATACGTTCTCGCTCCTACACAAAAGGAACTGCTGGGCAAGCTGCACCAGAATATCGAGATATTCCGAGATGTGGAGTTGTGTGAGGACAGCCGAATGACATTGGCCCAGTGGTTGGATCGCTGGCTGGATGACTACGCCGCCCCACGCCTGCGGGAAAGTACCATGAGCGGCTACCGTATGTATGCCGAGCAGTACATCAAGCCCCGTCTGGGGAGCAAAAAGATGACATCCATCACCACAACGGACATCCAGCGGTTGTACACGAAGTTGAGGAAGGAGGGTCGGGTGCATGAGCACCCGGAGCATGGCCACCAACTCTCTGCCAATACCGTCCGGCGTATCCACACCATGCTCCACCGGGCCATGGCGGACGCAGTTTGTGCCCACGTCATCCCCCGGAACCCCGCTGATGGGGTAACCCTGCCGAAAGTGGACACTACACCTAAACGTGTCCTCACAGATAAAGAACTTGATGATTTCATGGAAACCATCAAGGCTGACCCGTTCTGGCATGACTTCTTCTATACAGAACTTACCACCGGCCTGCGCCGGGGCGAGATTTGCGGACTCATGTGGTCCGACTTCGATGAGCGCGGCGGCACCCTTGATGTCCGCCGTACCCTCCGCAAAGAAAAGGGTGGCAGACTGGTGGCTGGCGACACCAAAACCTATGCCGGAACACGAAAAATTGTCCTGCCGCCCAGTACAGCGGAGCTGTTGCGGGCACGGAAGAAAAAGTCCTTCTCGCCTTGGATATTCCACGATCCGCTCCGGCCAGAGGCCCCCATCAGCCCTGATAGTGCCTACAGGAGGTTGAAAATGCTTCTAAAGCAGGCGGGGTTGCCTGATATCCCATTCCATAACCTCCGGCACGTTTTTGCAACTCGTGCGCTGGCCAGCGGGGTGGATGCCAAGACGCTCTCCGGCATCCTGGGGCACACCGATGCCTCGTTCACACTGAACACATATACCCATGTCACCACCGATATGCAGAAGCAGGCATCGGTAATCGTTGGAAACTTTATGGAGGACATTTTCGGAAAGGATTTGAAGCCATGGCAAAGCGGAGAAAACGCGGAGAAGGAAGCGTCCACCTGAGAAAGGATGGGCGCTGGGAGGGTCGGGTAGTCGTCGGATATGACGATAAAGGTCTTCCCATCACGAAAAATGTGCTGGCGAAAACCAAGTCCGAATGTACGGCAAAACTGAAAAAACTACAGGAAACCTGTGCCAAGAAACCGAATGAAAGGCTTCAGCCAGATATGACCTTCGGTCAATGGATGGATTTCTGGTATCAGAACTACTCTAAACCTAAGCTTCGGCCAACCACTCAAGAGGGATACGAAAACGCCATCTACAAGCATATCATCCCTGCGCTGGGGAAAATTCCGCTGTCTGAATTGAATACAAATGAAATTCAGCAGTTCTATGCCAAATTGAAAAAAGAGGGCAGACTAATCCGCACGGCACTCTACGGGGAGGGCGTTTCGGATCGTACCGTATGGTCTTGCCACACTCGAATCAGGACGGCACTGGACCGGGCAGTGCAGGATGGGCTGATCCGTACCAACCCTGCCGCAGACTGCAAGCTGCCGCCACAAAACACCAAGGAGATGAAGATACTGTCTCGGGAGGAAATGCAGAGATTTCTCATCCAAGCAAAAGAGGAAGGGTATTTTGAACTGTTCTTGCTGGAGTTGGCCACGGGCCTGCGCCGTGGCGAGGTGCTGGCCTTACAGTGGGGTGATTTAGACTTTAACACCGGGGCGCTCCATATTCAGCGCCAGATCTATCGGGCAAACGGCAAGCTGGTGGTGTCTGAGCCGAAAACGAAAGCAGCTCTCCGCAGCATCGTACTGCCGCCCTCGCTGGTGGAGGTGCTGAAAGAATATCAGCAGGGAATGACTTCCCACTGGATGTTCCCCTCTCCGGCAAAGGAGGACTCTCCGCTTGACCCAGCCACTGTTCGGAAACGTCTCCAGACAATTTTGAACCATGCAGGATGCAAACAGGTTCGGTTTCACGACTTACGGCACCTTTTCGTGACGACATCTCTGGAAAGCGGTATGGACGTGAAAACCCTGTCAACCATTATCGGCCACGTCTCCGCAAAGACCACGCTGAACATCTACACCCACGTCACCGATGCCATGCGGCAGACCGCGGCGGCAAAGATTGACCGAAGCATCGGCAAGCGTGAGCCGCAGGGCAAGACCTGTTCAGACGATGGGGAGTTGCCCACCCAAACGCCTAAAACGTACCCAGAGGCCGCTTTTGAGCCCTACAAGGGGAAGAATCGGAAACGGGGTACTGGCTGCCTGACGCAGATCAACGACCATCTGTGGGAGGGACGCTATTCACCCAGATGGCCGGACGGAAAGATCCACTCCCGAAATGTCTACGCCACCACCAGCGAGGAATGCGAGGTGAAACTAACCGAGCTGATCCAGCAGATGAAATTGGAGATCGCCGAGGCAAAGCATCTCGCCGCTGAAGGAAAGTGGGAGGAGGCAATGGCGCTGGCTGGGCAAAAGAAGGCAAGAGGAATCAGAGACAATGCGAGTAATGTATAAAGGGGGAACAAAGTTCATCTTTCGGGCTCAATCAGCTATGAGAGTTTGGTATAGTGAAATTTCACTCCGGGAGTTTAGGAGGACAGTGTAGAAGCAGGCACTTCGAAAGTTTTTCGTTTGAGCGTCCCAATCTACATTGACGACTTCTAAAGGAACTGATATACTTACATAAACCGTATAAATGTATTATTTCTCTTGCTGGTTAGGAGGGTCTGACAAGAGGAATGAACTTTCCCTATTCGCCGGGAGGAGATATTATGAGCAGAATAGATACCATTCCCCAGGACAAGACTTTTTATGATATTCTTTCTGAAATCGGTAGTACCCCATGTCATTGTAATGAGTTTATAGAGCGGAATAAATTCTACATAATTGAAATCGGAAGAATGAACGATTTCGATTACGAAGTATTCTGGGGCTGCATGAGAATTTACGAGGCACTGGGCATTGACTATTTTTCAAATTATGCTGATTTGCGCAAAGGGATTTATGGTAATTTTTCTCAAGGGATTGAGGCATGGTTTAACCACAGTTCCATCATGGAACAGCGACCTTCTTCGGACCGATTTTTAGAGGTTGTTGAGAGTCTCCGCTTTTTTAAAATTTCTGGTTATCATGGGATACCTTTTTCCGAATACCAGCAAAAGGCTGAAGAGGCTGCTGCACTTTATCAAGCAGCAACCGAAAAGGAGATGTGGCAACGCCAAGAAGCCAATGCCCAGATGATTCAACAACGTGTAAACAACTATTTCAATTTTGGCGATTATTCTGAAAGCACATTTGAAGCCCTTTCCCGTGATTTGATATTCAGACAGGAAAAGAGTATTTCGATCAACGAAGCTTTGGCGCTCGCGCGTTCGGCTCCACATAACACATATATTGTCATCCTAAAGAAAAACGATCATGTTTGCCACATTGGCAAAACCGAGCGGCCTTTGTTCTACATTGGAGCCCACCAAAAAAAGTCTAACGCCGATTCGGCTCATTTCGAAGCGGTTAATCCAGATTATGTGGATGATTTGATTATTAGCATGAGGATTTTGTATGATGTGGAACTCGATAAAATTCATCCTTCCGTGCTGAATCGTAAATATGCTACCATCAAACAGGCTACATTTGCATATAAAAAGTCCGAAGGCATTCCCAGGAAATCCGTTCTATCCGCAATCAAGGACAGCAAGATGCGAACTGTTGTTTTGACAAACGGACAAGTGCTGATTGATAAAATCATGCTGCACAAAACATTGTACTCCAGCAAAAGCATATAAAGGCTAATTGCCCGTTTATCTGACGCGGAAAATGCGCGGGCCGCTATACGGCAAGGCACGAATGGACTTTTGCCACAAAACATGAATATTGAATATATTGAGAAATTCGGTTTCAAGAAAGGCAGTTGGGAAAAAACTACTACGCTGTAATCATAGAGATAGCCTTTCAGCAACACCGCCGTCTCAGACCTAAACCCTGCCCCCAGCCAGGGGCGGGATTTTTTCTGTCTGTGGTCAAAGCTGTGGTCAAACCTGAAATGCCGAAAATAAAAGCACAAGAAAAGTAATATAAAACAAAAATTCCCTCTCAAAATCGGATGATTTTGAGAGGGAAGGTGGTGGAGACTACAGAACTCGAATCTGTGACCTCTTGCGTGTGAAGATTCGGATGGAAATAAAATCGGTGCTTTTGTGTCCGTTTGGCACCGTTTTACCCGGACGGGGTTGCTCTTTGGAGCGGCTCCGTCCATTGTTTCCATTCGCTCGTTTCGGCGTATGGGTCGGAGTATGGGTCAGGACGTGAAAAATTTGGTGCCCCGCTCACCATTTAATGGGGGCACCCCTCCTCACCAGATGGTGGGGTATATATGAACAAGACGAATCAGAACAATTAAACCTCCGCCTTGGGGAGTTGAAAGGGTAATGAAGGATGTAAGAAGTTACTTTGTGTCGTTGGGCTCCCTTGCTCAAAGCCCAGCAGGATTGGTTTTCATCATCAACAAAAATGTCCCCAAAACTTTGTGCAACATTTCAAAAAATAAAAGTTCGGTTTTTGGCTTCAAAAGTTGTGGTAGGGGGTTGAGGGATATTCCCTCAATGCTCCTTGACAACTGGACACGCATTCGTCAAGTACATCAGTTCCGATGTGCGAAAGCATGAGCCACAGCAGCAGAGTACGCTATGACCCCCGCCCTACCGGGCCGAGCGAGAACACCCGCTGCAAGTGCCGGTTTGCCCCCGGCACGGCGATGACAGTCGGAATGACAATGGTACTCCCGCCCAGCCACAGTCTCAAACAATGGGGGCGGCTCTGTCAGAACAGCAGTTGGGGTGAAACTCCCGTGAGGTGGTGCGGCACACCACCGCTTGACGACTTCCCTTTGCGGGCCGGGGCGTCGGGGACAAATAGGCTCTGCAAGCGCATGGGGCTTTTTGAAAAGCTGCTGCCCGACACCATCACGCTGACCGAGGAACAATTCAAGACCTTCCTTGAGCAGACTGTACTGACCGAACACAGCCGCCGCATACTGGACGGATTGACCGCCCAGAACGCCGCCACAGCCCCCGCACAGGGCGCAGGAACGGCGGCGCAGAAGTAAACCCTACCCACCCCATACAGCGCAGGAGAACGGCGCAGGCGTGGACGCGGCGCAAGGGTAACGGGCCTTTGGAGTGGGGCTGGGAGGAGGTCTGTGTACCACCTCTCTCCCAGTCCCTGTTAAGCGTTACCGTGCCGCCAGTGCGCAAAGCTATCAGGGAGCGGGGACATCGCAGGCGCGGACATTTAGAGACTTGATTTTTTGATTACTTCACCCCTTTGACGCAAAGCGATCAGTTCAGATGTATCGCTCAATAAGACCATATCTCCAGTGAATGTTTCTAAAATCCATTCAATCAGCATCCGAAGGTTTGCAACTCCAACATCCCACTTTTCCTGATATAGCTCTATGTCAATATCCAGATTTAGGATAACATCAAATGCTTTTTCAATACACTCAAACGACGGAATGTCCTTAGTTAAGATGTATGCATAGAAATTTTTGCAACCTATATATATGGAATCATCATCTGTTATTTGCCTCATTTGGGTATCAATTTCAGTCTGAATATACTTCAATAGTTTGGACAGGAATTGACTTATGTTATTGGTCTGGATGAGAAGTTCTATGATACTCTCTCTCCTTTCATTTTTTATAACTCTTTATAACTCAAAGTGTATTATGACCCACACTCCAGTAAGCAAACCGCCATCACTCACCGCCCAAACTGCGTAACCGAAGTCCGCATGGGCAACACCGTCCTCACCGTTCCGGCTGACTTACGGCGAGGGAATCAATTTATATCCAATGTCACCCGACTTTAGATTGATTTATGGTGCTTGCTATTGCGGCGCTCATTGCGGCAAACAACAAATATACTGTGGCTTTTTGAACGGCCTCGAAGGATTGCGTTTGAAACAGTTCATCTTGAATAGATACAAATATATATCGAATAGCCAAGCTGTCTACAATCAAATGGGAGAGTAACCCAAGGATAGTCATTTTATGTTCATCTTGTGGAGCAACATATACTAAACGGCCTCTATTTATGCCTTTTCTTGCCTTAATTGCCGGTGAAATAAAAAGCCAGCAAACAAAATCACTTCGTATCCTAAGAAACGCATCCCATCTCAATGAATAATAGTAAGCACTACTTTGCCTACAAAAATAAAATGCTCCAAAGGGAAGAAACAAGGAACCACCAATCACAATAAAGTGTTCAACCATCACCTAACCTCCTACACAGATAAGCTCAACTTTATTAGTCGCCATCACTCACCGCCCAAACTGCGTGACCGAAGTCCGCATGGGCAACACCGTTCTCACAGTTTTTGGCATTTATCCAGGAACATAGTATGTAAAACATTGGTATAAATCATCTATTATTGAATTCATTCCAATGAAGGCAAGAATTATAACGATGAATGTTACCACGAAATATAAAGGCTTTTTTGAAGATACCGCCAAAGACAGGTACGCCAAAACAATCGAAATTATGTAGAAAAAAGGAGCTATGCATACTGCGCTATCATAAACCTTTATAGGAACATCGGCAACTGGCACTGACGCGAGTATCAAGAAAAGAACTGAACCCACAAGGAGTATGATTGGAAGAATTTTTTTCATTTGACACCTCCGACATAGATAAACTTGTCTTTAGTTTACCACAACAGCCGCCGTTTTTTCACCATCATCCATCAAAGAATCTCAAAATATCAACTTCGCTCCTGCAAAAAAGCGACAGGGGCGTTTTCATGGAACGGAGAGCATATGCGGACACCACCAGCACTACCACAGCCACCCATACAGCGCAGGAGAGCGGCGCAGGCGGGGGCGGTGTTATCAGCCATGCTCGTCCCTCCGCTGGCTGGATGCGCCGTGCAGTACCTGGTCGATGCTCCGCCTGATCGTCAGCCGTTCATTGGCCCGCCGCTTCTTCTCCTGGTACTCGGTGTATCCGGCGTTCTTCTCGGACAGCAGGGCCTTGATCTCCGCCGTCAGCGCCTTGACAGAGAGGGATGCCATTCTGTGGAAGTGAAAGAAGCTGAGCAAATCCGAAAGAGCGTTTACAATATCTTGCGGCAGGAGCAGCGGGAGCAGCAGCCCCGCAGGGCGCAGGATATGGGGCGATAACCAACAGGGCGGCGGGATAGTCAATGCCTATTACCGCCGCCCTGTTTAGATCTTCATCTGTCCAATAAATCGGGATTGATTTCGCTCCATCTCATTCAACATCGAATGTCAACTCATCCTCATCGTAAAGTTCGCCGCCAAAAAAGCAACGCACTAAATCTTCAAAGCTATGAAAGAACGGAAGCGCCCATCTTATGATATCTGCTCTGGTTTCTTCTCCTAATGCTGGGCGAACTCGCTCCATGTCAACTTGATACACCTGTTCGCTTTGCAAGTCAAGCAAAACATAATACTCCCCGTTGTATAAGCCTAAATATAGGAATCCTGTTCCAAGAAATATCGTATTGCTTTGTTCAAACTCGCTCAAGTCCTTATTGGGAAACATTAATGGAAGCTGGATAATTGTCGTTGCAATTTCTTCTTCTATCTCCAGCTCACGCCATCTGCCTGTTTCTTCGCAATATGTCTCTGAAAAGTCCCCCAGCATTTTTCCTGTAACAAAAGGAACAGACAGTGTGTAGGACAACAGATAGTCTTTAACAGCATTGGGTATGGTAGTACGGAGCCTCATTTCCACTTTAGCAATTTCATTGATGGAAATCGGTGATTTTTCCAATTTCACTTCCGGGTGTTCACTTCCAAATTTTTCTATTTCAGCTTGAATATAATTTTTTCTATCCATAGTTAGTCACCTCCATGACAAATTCCAGTTTTTCGGTTAGCTTACTGACCCAAGTATAGCACATTTTCCCGTCGAAAACAATCTCCGTTCTATGTCCGTTCCGACTATCCAGACGGTCAAGGGACGAGTAGTATTTTTTCGCAAAGAGCGCGAAAAAATCTCCTACAATATAGTTACGGTAAAAGGCACGGCGGCCAGCCGTGCCTTTTGTCGTCTCAAAGCTGAAGCTGCAGAATGAGGGAGTAAATGGCCTGACACAAAAAATCCTGGGCCAACATGCCCGTAGTGGAGTCAGTCAGCCGTCTCTCTCATTCGCAGCAGTCGATTTGCGCAGGTAGAGCCATCATCGGTGCGCTCGCGTTAGCCAGGAGATTGAGCAAGCGGCGAGAAACAGAGGCGGACGCCATATCCAATCACACAGGAGGAGATCATGAACGCAGTAGGAATTGATGTATCGAAAGTGGAAATCTTTTCTTGTGTATGCTATAATGAAGTCACGATACAGAAAGCTGAATTAAATAAGTCGTTGTGCCATGATGGAGGAAAAGAAAGTGTGGAATATACTAAAAAATGTCAAGAAATTTACACCAAAATCGGAACTGGATAAAATAATTGGCGCACCACTTTTTCAGCTTGAAGATCGTCCAGCATACT
>JAAVHT010000075.1 GCA_014799565.1 Clostridiales bacterium | reverse complement strand
TTACTCCCCCATAGTGCTTCTGTGATATCCTCCACCCGCCGTACCGATACTCCTGCCAGGTACATCTCAATCAGCGCTTCCTCCACGCTGCTCTCCCGCCGCCGGTATCGTTCGATGATGGCCGTTTCAAATGAGACTCCCTTTAGGCGGGGAACGTGCAGCGTTACCTCCCCTGATGTCGTGGTGAGGTTCCTATCATAGTGCCCGCTCCGATATCCCTGCCGGGCCTCGCTGCGCTCATACCGTGCTGCTTGTGTCAGTTTTTCGGCTTCCTGCTCCAGCAGCTCATTCAGCGTTTCTTCTACGCTGCCCCGCACCAATTCTTTCAACTGCCCCTTGATTGCGTCCTCGTTTAGCTGTACAATCTTTTCTGACATGGTTTGCTGTCTCCTTCCTGAATGTGGTTCCCCAACTCCATTCTACTTGAGACTGCAAACCTTGTCTCTTTTTATCCTTTTTAATTTGCGCAATTTATTGTACCTTATCCCGGAGCATATGCCGGGGTACTGTCGGGAGCAACGGTCCCATCGTAAGCGGCAAATAAAAAGCCGCGGTGCCGAAGTGGTATCGCGGCAAAATTTAGGCTAAGGCACTTGGCAATCCTCTGGAGCATTTGCCGGGAGTAGCGGCTGTGCCCATTGGTTCAGGTTCCGGTTCAACCCTGGAGCGTTTTTCAAAACCCAGTCAAATAGCGAAGCGGATTCAAGCCAGTTTTCTTAGCCGCCTCAATCAGGCCGTAGATTATCCTGCTGGCCTGGGTGCCCAAAGGGGTATTGGCAAACCAGAAAGTTCTTCCGCCCGATCACAAAGGGCTTGATGTTGCGCTCAGTTTGGTTGTTATTCAGCTCCAGCCGTCCATCCTCCAGATACCGCAGGAGTGTTGCTGATCCTTGAGATAGGACAGCACCCTGCCCAGCACGGACTTTGGTGCGGCGGAGACGAAATCTGCCCATGTAAAAAGCGCGTCTAAAATTGGCTTTCCCTCTTTCAGACGCCAGTCTGTCCGCTCTTCTCGGGAAAGCTTCTCCAACTGTCTCTCCCATGTGAACAGCTTATTGCAATATTCCAATCCGGTGAGCGTTGCGGCCTCCTCTCGCTTGCCCGGCGGCAGGGCGTTCAGTGCCTCATCGAATTTCCTCCGGGTATGCGCCCAGCAGCCAACCACCCGGGTATTTTCTGGGCATAAGAGCAACGGCGTGGGCTATATTTGAGCTGTTAAGGTGTGTCTGATTGAGGTGGTGCGTTTAAAGGTATATATAATCTATGGAGCTCGGCGAAATCAGTTTGACAGTGTTATTTACATGATATATAATGTATTCGTGTTATTTTGTCTAAAAAGGACAGATAGCAGAGGCATTGTTTTTTGGTAGATAAGTTAAGTCGAACCAAAAAGGAACGGAAATCAATTCACAAACCTACAAATGCAACATATACGACTTTTGTTTTACGAGGTAAACGCTATCTTCAGATTAACACTTATGATTCGGATGATTGTGTGATGCCGGAGAAGGTAAGCCAAAGCATCCAGTTTGATGGAGGAACCGCAAAAATTATAGTTGAGCTTCTTAAAAAGAAGTTCTACTTGGATTGAGGGGAGGGTTCAACTATAAGAGCGATGGATTTGCCGCCCTATGCGCCGACGTTAATCGAGTCAACGCGCGCAATCGGCTATTCTCTGGAGGCTGCTGTCGCAGATATAATTGATAACAGCATTGCGGCAGATGCTCAGCATGTTGATATTTTTTTCTTTCCTATCGATGGAGCTTACATCGCAATTTTGGATGATGGCCGTGGAATGAACTGCGATGAAATCAATTCCGCTATGCAGTACGGCAGCAAAAATCCATTGGCTGTCCGAGATGCTAAGGACTTGGGGCGTTTTGGGCTGGGATTGAAGACAGCGTCGCTGTCGCAATGCCGAGTGTTGACAGTAATAAGCAAACAGGGCGAACACATTGAAGCCAGACGATGGGATATTGATCATGTAACGGGCAGCGGAACATGGTCTTTGCTGATTCTTGAGGACAATGACTGTTCTCAAATTCCGCACATGGCAGACTTGCTGAAATGCAGCTCAGGCACGTTGATTGTATGGCAGAACTTGGATAGGCTCAAAGTGGGGGAGATAAAATTTGAGGAGAGCTTGGGAAGAAAGGTTGATGCGGTAAGAGAGCATTTAGCCTTGGTCTATCATCGCTATTTGGCAGGGGAAGCCGGGCTGCGGAAACTTATAATAAAGATCAACGGAACAAAGGTGTACGCAAAAGATCCTTTTTTATCGAAGAAAAGCGCACAGGCTATGGATGATGAGACAATCATTATTCACGGTGAAAAAATCACTGTGCGCCCATATATTCTTCCTCACTTGTCAAAATTGAGTGCAGAAGAAATAAATGAGCTGGGAGGCAAGGAAGGCCTGCGCAGGCAGCAGGGCTTTTATATCTATCGAAATAAACGTCTGCTTGTATGGGGAACTTGGTTTCGTATGATGCGTCAGGGAGAGATGTCAAAGCTGGCACGGATAAGGGTGGACATTCCTAATGCGCTGGATGACCTTTGGACACTGGACATAAAGAAATCCTCCGCTGTACCGCCTGCCGAGGTAAGAGCAAACCTGCGGAGCATAATAGATAAAATGGCGGAGAAAAGCAAAAAGACTTGGACGTATAGAGGGAAGCGCGAAACCAAGGATGATATTTCACATATATGGAACCGATTAAAGACCCGTCATGGCGGATACATATACGAGATAAACCGCGATTATCCACTGGTGGCAGAAATGATCGACACTCATCCTGAAATAAAGGCAGAGCTGTCTATGCTCTTTCGGCAAATCGAAACGGGCATACCATTAAACGCGCTGTATCTCGACTTAACGAATGACGAAAAAATCGAAAACGACAACGATATTCAGCTCAGTGAAATTTTCAAGATGGTCAGACAAATTCTGGAAACAACCGAGATTTCGCAGCATGGAGCAATGATTGAAACACTAATCGGAAGCGCGCCATTTAATGAATTTGCTGCTGATATAAAGAAAATGTTCCAGGAAGGACGGTTTAGATGACACAGAATATGGAAGTCCTTTTTCAGCAAATCAGACAGATTATAGAAACTAAATATGTATCCAAACTGCCGACAGAGGATCAGATAATTTCAGAGGCAGAACAGCTGCGGCAGATTTTTTCTGGAGTCTATCCAGTTTCGGATACAGAATTTGAGAGCATCAAAAAGCGTTTGCCGGAACATATTCTGCACAGCATCGGCTATGCTGACACATTGCGGAGCAGAGACAGCGATCATCAGGTCGGCTGGTATCATCTGAATGAGAATGATGGATTTTTCTGGAACCGCTATAAGTCCTACCTTCAAAAAAAGTGGAGCCGTCCTGTTGTAGATCGTCTGCATCAAACTACGGACGGCGTAATGGATGACTTGGGTGATCCCAGAAGCGAAGACCCATTTCAGCGAAGAGGATTGTTGCTGGGCGATGTTCAGTCTGGAAAAACGGCAACTTTTACAGCCATCTGCAATAAGGCCGCTGATGCTGGATACAGAGTAATTATTGTACTTTCTGGCATGATGGAAAATCTGCGTGTTCAGACGCAGGAACGCCTGGATGCAGAGTTTGTTGGATTAGACAGTAAATATTCATTGGATAAAAAAGCTGACAGCTCTATGCGGAATAAACAGGTCGGTGTTGGACTTGTTCCCCCGTTTGTTCCAGATAAAAGGATCACCAGGTTTACTTCTGTCAGCACAGATTTTAACGCAAGTGTCATTCGCTCTAATGGGCTGAACCTAAATGATTTGAAAGGTACAGCTCTTTTTGTGGTTAAGAAAAATAAAAGCGTCCTGAACAATTTGCAGAAGTGGCTGACAAAAGACGAAGAAGTATTAAATCTGCCAATGCTTTTAATTGATGATGAAGCGGACAACGCCTCTGTAAATACCAATTCAGAAGAGCGTGATCCAACCGCTATCAATGCGGCAATCAATAAAATCCTTCGCAGCTTTAAGCAGGCCACCTATCTGGGGATTACGGCGACCCCGTTTGCAAATATATTCATCACCCCTGAGATGGATAGTGACGGAGCCGCGAAAGACTTGTTTCCCAGGCACTTCCTTACGCTGCTCCCAACGCCGGATGATTATATTGGCGCTGACAAAATATTTGGAAACGGAAATGCTGATAATTGGCACGAACGCACCGAGGGAAGGTATAGCTCATCACTTATTGAAATCAAGAATGACGAACAAAGTAACTTCTTTATATTTAAGCACAAGAAGGAACTGGCTGATGATTTGTATGATTTGCCGCCTTCGCTGTATGAGGCGATATGTTATTTTATTTTGGTGACTGCCATTACGGACTCGCGTTTCGATGTTAAGGAACATCGATCAATGATGGTGAATGTCAGCCGTTATACGGATGTACAGAATGTCACTGCGGACTTAATTGAAGAATATGTTAGCCAGCTGAAATCTGACATTGAAAACTACTCAGGCCTTTCCCTTGAACAGGCAATGAGAATCACCAATCTCCAAAAAATAAGCTGTATATGGGAAAAGTACGGGCTTGAGCAAATATCGGGGATGACATGGGGCTGTGTATTTTCTGATTATCTCCTTAAGGCTGTCCGCCGTATTGAAGTGAGAGCTGTAAACCAGAAGACCGGAGCCAAAAGTTTGGATTATTATAATTACAAGAATGTTGGGATGCGGGTAATTGCCGTCGGCGGAAACAGCCTTTCCAGAGGATTGACACTCGAAGGACTGTGTGTAAGTTATTTCTACCGAAATACTACGATGTATGATACCCTGCTTCAGATGGGCCGCTGGTTTGGCTATCGGAATAATTATGATGATTTGTTTAAGATTTGGATGGGTGAGGATGCCGTTGGCTGGTATGCCTATATTACAGATGCCTTTAACGAACTGAAAGCAGAACTGCGGAATATGGCCCGTCAGAACCAGACACCTGAAGACTTCGGGCTGAAGGTGCGGCAGGACCCTGGAGCTTTGATTGTTACAGCCAGAAATAAGATGCGCAGCGGAACTCCTGTTTCCGTTCCAATAACATTGTCTGGCCGAATGATTGAAACACCACGGCTCTGGAATAAGTCGGAAACCATTCAGGAAAATAATCTGTTATGTGAGCAGATTATTCGTGTGGCGAATGATTTGGATGGAGTAGAGCGTGATTTTGACCCAAATGTTAAGGCAATGATTTGGAAGAACGTCCCTAAAAAAATAATCGTAGATTTGGTGCGCCAGTACAAGTCTCACCCTTGGAACTTGAATTTCCAGGCGTCGGCCCTTTCTGATTTTATTGAAGAAGATGATGGGCTTGCGCTTTGGGATTTGGCAATTCCTTATGGGACTGTGACAGACGAATATTTAATCAGATTAAGCGATGGGACTTCCCTTGAAATTCATCCTGAACCGCGTAAGATTTCAAAAGAAAGCACGTTCAGCAATATGCTCCGAGTTAATGATCGCCACGTTCGTGTTGGAGCAGGCGGATGTGCCAAAATAGGGCTCTCAAAAGAACGGATTGCCGAGCTGCGCAAAAACGGAAAAGCAACTGACAAGACTTATCTGATACCCGATAGAAAACCGATTGCGCTGATCCACCTCATGTATAACACTAATCCTGATCTTCGGGGCATCCCTTCCTATATCTACGCAATAGGGTTAGGTTTCCCCGGAGGAAAAGAAGAGCGGAAGGCCAACTACATAATCAATACGGTTGAGCTTCGCAACTATATTGATGTGGACGATATAGCAGATGAAGATGATGACGTTTAATGATTTCAAAGAGAAGTGGGCTTGTATGCCCTTGCATACAAATGGCTATTTGAGCTTAGGACTCGAGCATCCGCTGAATTTGCAGATAGGATATAGTTTAGGCGGATATAAGAGTTTCGTTGTAATGGAAACGGGAGAAGTATCCAATATCCCCTCTTCCTTTGCAATAAAAGCTGAAAATGTACAGCTGAGAAATGGAACTTGGATATTAGCGTTTCAGCTCGTTCATGTTGCTTTTGAAGAAGAGTTTCTGCGCCTTTGCTGGGATATGATAGAAGCTACAGCGAAGTCAGTTGCTCCACAGAGGGATTTGATTGTAAGATATCTGAGCTGGCAGAAGTTACTGCAATACTCATCGAAAGAGATTATGCCCTTCCAGCGTCAAAAAGGATTGCTTGGCGAATTGCTGTACTTATCTGACTGCCTGCGGCAGATGTCGGTTGACATCGCTGTGGAGGCTTGGACTGGGCCTGATGGCAGCGATCAGGATTTTGTCTTTGAGGCAGCGTGGGCAGAGGTCAAGGCAATAGCCCTGTCTGCTGCCACAGTAAAAATTTCTTCTATGCAGCAGCTTGAACAGGAAGTTCCAGGGTATCTTGTTGTTTACACACTTGAAAAGTCAACCGAAGGAGAGGGACGGATTACTCTTCCTGCGATTGCCGAAGAGATCAGGGGTTCTTTGCATGACAGTCCTATTGTCCTTGACAGATTTGAGATGAAGCTCTTTAAGTACGGATACAGAAGTCAGGACGTTGGGGAGTACAATAAAAATTATTTTCGCCTTATTGAGAAAAGAGAGTATTTGGTTAATAACAGCTTTCCAAAGCTGTGCCGAGAAAATGTGGCAAAAGAAATAACTGCGTGTACCTATGAAATCTCCCTTTCAGCAATCGAACCATATAGGAGGACATGACTATGGATGCTCAAGAATTTAAGAAGGATTTTTTGGAGAGCATCAAGTCTGCCGCAGCAGTTATTGGTGAAGGGTCGTGTGCGGCATTTGCAGATAATATGTCACAGTATCTGATTGATGCAGAGGTGCTTTCTGATTTTGTCCCATCCTTCTATACTGGACGAAAACTCAGCCGAAAATATCGTGTTGACGGTTATGTCCTGGATGAATTTGATAGTACCATGAATTTAGTTATTGCTGACTTCGACGGCAATGACATGGAACGAACAATAACTAACGCACACGCAAAGCAGCTTTTTGGACAACTGGTTCATTTTATAAATGTGGCACTAAAAACCGATCTGTATCGTGAAATAGAAATCAGCACTCCCTGCGCAGATCTGATTGACTTGCTTCGCCTGAATGAAACGAAGATCAGAAAATATAGGCTGCTGATTTTTACCGATGCGGATATGAGTTCAGCAATTAAAACAATTGAAATTCCTGATTTTGAGAACGTGCCGGTTGAAGGTCAAATATGGGATATAGACCGACTGTTTCGTGTCTGCTGCTCAGAACAAGGAAGGCAGATCATCGAAATTGATTTTCGTGAATATTGCTCTGACGGCATTCCATGTTTGGAGGCCAGCACCGCTGCGACAAATCAATACAGAAGCTATCTTGGTGTTATCCCCGGAACAGTTTTGGCAGATATCTATGATAGGTATGGAAGCAAACTGTTGGAAGGGAATGTCCGCTCATTCTTATCTACGAAGGTAGCTGTCAATAAAAAAATCAGAGCAACAATACTGAATTCCCCGCAGATGTTTTTTGCCTTTAATAATGGAATTTCGGCCACGGCGCTGGATGTTCAGGTTGAAAATACAAGCAAGGGGCGCTTTATTACATTTGCCCGGGATTTTCAAATTATTAACGGCGGTCAGACAACAGCTTCAATTTCCAACGCACGATACAAGGACAAGGCAGCTTTGGAGGGCATTTATGTTCAGATGAAACTGACCGCCATTGATGAGTCAACACAGGAAGAGTCAGATGAGCTGATTCGAAATATATCAAGATCCTCCAACAGTCAAAACAAAGTCAGCGATGCGGACTTCTTTGCTTCCCACCCATTCCATAGGCGTATGGAGCAGATTTCTCGGCTCACATTTGCACCAGCTGCCGCAGGGGTGCAGTACGAAACAAAGTGGTTTTATGAAAGAGCACGGGGACAATACTTGCAGGAGCAGATGCGCCTGACTCCCGCAAAAAAGAAACAGTTTGAACTGCAAAATCCCAAAAATAAGGTAATCAAAAAGACTGACTTGGCAAAGGTGCAGAATTCCTGGATGGGACATCCACATATTGTCAGCCGCGGCGCACAAACGAACTTTTCCGCCTTTGCTGAATGGATTGATGAAGCATGGAATACCAATGAAGCGCAGTTTAATGAGCGCTACTTTCAATCAACCGCAGCATTGTTATTGATGTTTCAATTTTTGGAGCAGAAAATTCCAAAGCAGACTTGGTATGAGGGTGGATATCGGGCCAACGTTATCTATTACACAGCAGCTCTTTTTCGTAGGTTGATTAAGCAGCAATTTTCTTCCGCTGATTTAGATTTGATGCTGATATGGAACAAGCAGGAACTGCCGGAAATTATTCAGCAGGTTTTGCTCGATATTTCAGAAGTAGTATTTTTCAAGATTACTGACCCACAGCGGAAAGTTATAAACGTTACGCAATGGTGCAAACGTTCGGAGTGTTGGGACGGAGTAAAGATTCTGACATATGAACTGCCGCCAGAAATACAGAATTGTTTAATTTCTTCGGGTGAGGTCAAATCCGCAGAAAGATCAGCAAAGAAAGATCAAAAAATTACCAATGACATAAATGCACAGGTAGAAGTCATCAAATACTCAGCAGATGTTTGGAAACGTATCAGTGAGTTTGCGGTTGTGAACCATTTGGTTTCCCCTGCTGATGTATCTGCGCTGGCAATCGCCTGTAAAATACCAGAGAAATTGCCTAATTCCTACCAGAGCAAGCGTCTTCTCGCCTTGTTGAATAAGGTTAGGGAAGAAGGATTTAATCTGGAGCAATAAGGGCGGAGGATAAAGGTGTATAAGGTAGTTGATCTGTTTGCGGGGGCTGGGGGCCTCAGTCTTGGCTTTAAGCAAACAAAGAAATATGATATCAAGGTTGCGTTTGAAAATAATCCTGAGATGCAGGCCACATATAGGCTGAACCACCCTGATACTGATGTCCGGGGAGACGTTTGTGCTGCCGACTATGCAGCAATTCAGGAACAGTATGGCGCAATAGACGTTGTTATTGGGGGGCCGCCCTGTCAAGGTTTTTCCAATGCGAACCGACAGAAAAATCGTGCTGTGAACAAGAATAATATGCTCGTTAAGCAGTATATTCGGGCTATCGTTGAATTGCAGCCAAAAGCATTTGTCATGGAAAATGTCAGTATGCTTAAATCACAAGTTCATCGTTTCTATCTAGAAAGAGGCGATGAAGAACTGATTGAAAAATATAATATTCGAGCCAGAGAGACACCGCTTCCTCTTATTGATGCGCAATATATGTTTGATGGCATATTGAACATCATTCAAAACAGGCAGGAAGCCGAACGATACCTGTGGCCGGACACTCATTTTTCAGAGTTAAACATTATCTATAAAGCGGCAAGGAACATTGAAAAACTGGAAAAGGCACTGGAAAAGCATCAAAGAAAACTTTTGAATATCGTGGAAATACATATGGGACCGGAAATTGAAAATCCCATCATTGCGGCAGATCACGAAGCGTTTCAAGCAGTTATGGATTATTATAATGGGACGATTGCCTTGGCTGATTTGGAGGCACTGATTGAGCCAGCAATTATGTTCCAGAAAATGCTTATCAGGGCCTGCGAGATTATTGACAACAACATTGTTGTTGACCGTTTTGAGCAGATCAATGGTGTAACAGCAATCGTTCGTTCATTTGCAGTTTATGATTACCTGACAGCCATTCTTGGTGCAGAAGAGAACGGATATGTTATTGACAGTGATGTGTTATGTGCGGCAGATTATGGCGCTCCACAGAAAAGAATGAGATTTGTTGTTATAGGAATTAAAAAGTCAATCTCTGAAAAAATCGCATTACCCATTGGAAGTTTTGATGAAGAACATTATCGTACAGTCAGAGATGCGATCAGCGATTTGGAAGATGTAAAACCTGTTGTTGATATGGCTGAAGACGTTGGTATTCCCTTAGAAGCAAAAGCTGAACTTGGGGCGCTGGGCCAATCTTTAAGAAACACTGCTGTGCTACGAAATCATATCATCACTGCAACGACAGATACTGCCATGCAGAGGTTCAAAAAAATCAAACAAGGGAAAAACTTTCACTCATTGGACACGGCCATGCAAATTAATACTTATTCTGATATATCAAGGACACAGAACACTATATATCTGCGGCTTAAGTATGATGAACCTTCTGGAACTGTAGTGAACGTGCGGAAATCAATGTGGATACATCCAACACTGGACAGAGCAATAAGTATCAGAGAGGCTGCTCGGCTTCAAACTTTTCCAGACAGCTTCGTATTTTGTGGTTCCAAAGATAAGCAGTATCAGCAGGTTGGAAATGCGGTGCCTCCTATTATGGCTAAATCAATCGCTAAAAAGCTGGCAAGTATTTTGAGAAAGAACCTGAGAAGGAGCGAAGATGACGGTGGCGGACAACCACAATAAATCTCAACGCAGTTATAATATGTCAAGAATACGAGGCACAAATACTTCTCCCGAAGAAAAAGTGAGGAAATACCTGTTTTCTCAGGGCTTTCGATATCGGAAAAATGTACGCAAACTGCCTGGATGTCCTGATATCGTGCTGCCAAAATATAGAACTGTCATTTTTGTAAATGGGTGCTTCTGGCACAAACATAATTGTCCTCGTTTTGTATGGCCATCTTCAAATCAAGAATATTGGCGCCCCAAAATCCTGGGCAATGTGGAGCGTGACAACAGAAACACTTCGTTACTTCGTGATTTAGGATGGAACGTGATTGTTATATGGGAATGTGAACTTAAAAAGGCCATCTGTGAAGAACGACTCCAAAGATTATGTAGAGAAATTTTGAATAGTTGATATTGAAGAGGAGTACATTATGGCAAACAAATGGACAAAAGACGAAGAAGTGCTAGCACTTGCTTTGTACTGCAAAGTTCCTTTTGGAAAAATTCACGCACATAATCCCTCCATTAAAGCATTAGCTTCTATGTTAGGCAGAACACCTGCTTCTGTATCAATGAAAATGTGTAATTTTGCAAGATTCGATCCTCTCTTACAGTCGAGGGGAGTAACGGGACTAAAAAATGGAAGCCGACTTGATGCAGAAGTATGGTTTGAATTCAGTGCCAATCTTGAATTGTTAGAAATGAGGAGCAAAGAGGTGTTCCAAAAATTCGGAATACAAGAGAATCATATTGATGAGGCGCTGTTGTTGCCATCTGGAGAAGAAGTCGAACAAGTTGTACACAGCCGAGTAAATCAAAGCTTTTTTAGACAAGTTGTGTTGTTATCTTACAGGAACACTTGCTGTATCACTGGAATTGCAATCCCGGAATTGTTGAATGCAAGTCATATTAAACCATGGAAAGTCAGCGATCCGCTAACAGAGAGAACGAATCCTCAAAATGGTTTGTGTCTGAATGCACTTCATGACCGGGCTTTTGACAGAGGACTGATTACTCTTGATTCAGACTACAAAGTAATCCTTTCAAAGCGGATAAGAGATTTTTTTATTTCCGATGAAATCCGTGAGTATTTTATTAAATATGAGGGCAAATGTATTCAACTTCCATATAGGTTTCTTCCAAGCAAAGAGTTTCTGGCCTTTCACAATGAGTACATTTTCGAGAAAAACTTATAATCCATTTATAATGAATATGCAGGGAGTTAATCTATATGGGAAATGTGTATCTAGACGGCCAGATCAAGGTTCAAACATATCACAAACTAGTCCGTGACCGTATCCCAGAAATCATTGAGGCAGATGGCAAAACTTGCATCACCGAGATGTTGCCGGCTGCACAATATCTGGAGATGCTGGATGCCAAGCTGAACGAGGAACTGGCAGAGTACCAGGAGAGCAAATCCCTGGAAGAACTGGCCGACCTGCTGGAGGTCATGCGGGCAGTAGTCAATGCCAGAGGCTGGAGTTGGGAGCAACTGGAGCAGGTACGGCAGGAAAAGGCTGCCCAGCGGGGTGGATTTGAAAAGAAAATCCTCCTGAAAGAAGTCATAGAGAACTGAGGTGACCGCTATGCATTCTTACCATTCCGCCTCCGGCAGCATAGCGGAGGATCTGTTTATCGACCTGTTCAGTGAGACTTTTGGAGCTGAAAAGGCAGGGTATCTCTATTCCCAGTATCACTTTTTCGACATTTACCAGAACAGCCGCTATGCTGACTTTGTGCTGGAAAACGGGCCGCGCCGAGTAGCCATTGAGATCGACGACGAGGCGTCCCACAATAAACAGCTGGTCTCCTCCGGCAAGTTCTATGACGATCTGCTCAAGCAGAACAGCATGGTCTACCTGGGCTGGGACGTATATCGCTGGGCGGTGCGGCAGATGCAGATCCAGCCAGAGACAGTCAAGGACGAGCTGCGCATTTTCCTGGGCGACCACCCGCAATTCAAGGAAATTGAGGATTATCTGCCTGCTCAGAAGGGCAAAGCGCTGGATGGCGCCAGATTGGAATTGAAGGAGCATCAGGCCGAGGCATTGAAATCGCTGGAGGAAATGCGATCAAACAGCGAAACCATAGCCCTTTTATATCACGCCACCGGCACAGGAAAAACGGTGACAGCTGTGATGGATGCCAAACGCTGCGGTGGGAGAACGCTGTTCCTGGCCCACACCCAGGAGCTGGTGAACCAGGCCACTGAAACTTTCCGCAAGCTATGGCCCAGTGTCACGGTGGGGCGCTTTATTGAGAGTATCAAGCAGCCCGATGCCCATGTGGTCTGCGGCAGCGTGCAGAGTGTGGCGCTTCATCTGGACAGCTTCAGGGACGACGCGTTTAACTATCTTGTTGTGGACGAAGCCCACCATGCGGCGGCAGATACATACCAGAAGGTGCTCTCCTATTTCAAGCCAGCTTTTACCCTCGGCCTGACCGCCACGCCGGAGCGTGCGGATGACAAGAGCATTCTGGAAATTTTCAAAAACACCGCTCACAAGCTGGATATCCAGACCGCCGTGGAGATTGGCGAGCTGGTTCCGGTGCGGTGCATCCGAATCCACACCAACATCGACCTAAGCAAGGTGCGGTTCAACAGCGTCCAGTACAATATTCGGGATCTGGAGAGCAAAATCTATGTACCGGAGCGCAATCGGCTCATCGTGGATACCTGGCTCCGGTACGTTCGGGACAAACGGACGGTGGTGTTCTGTGCCTCCGTGAAGCACGCCGAGCAAATTGCTGGGCTGTTTCAAGGAGCGGGTATTCGAGCGGCATCTGTCTCCGGCGGCATGAAGCAGTCGGAGCGTAAGGAATTTCAGGATAAGTTTGTCAATCGGGAAATCCAGGTGCTGTGTGCCTGTGACCTGCTCAACGAGGGCTGGGACTGCCCAGAAATTGAGGTGCTGTTCATGGCCCGGCCCACCATGTCCAAGGTACTCTATACCCAGCAATTGGGGCGGGGGATGCGGCTGTATGAGGGCAAGGAGAGCCTGATGGTGTTTGACTTTGTGGATAATGCAAGCCAGTATAATATGCCCCAATCCCTTCACCGCCTGTTCAAGCTGAAGGAATACAAACCGGGCCAGTTGGCCGTGGCACCCGGCGCACAGAAGGCAGCAGAGGCGGAGTTATACGCTAAAGGGGAGAAACCGGAAGCGCTGATCGATTGGCCGGTGGATGCCACAGATTACGAATTGGTGGATATTTTCAACTGGCAGGAAGAAGCGGCGGGCATGATTTCCCAGATGGAGTTTGTACGCCGGGTGGATGTGCAGACGGAAACCATCGAGCGGTATGTCCGGGAGGGCAAGCTGGTGCCAGATCTGGTGGTGCCCATGAGCGAGCACCGCACCTTCAAATATTTCAGGGAGGAGACGCTGGAGAAATACGCCAAGGAGTACGGCTGGACGCTGATCGACGATTCCAATCGGAAGGATTTGTTCATGGATATGATCCGGCAGATGGATATGAGCTATTCCTATAAGCCGGTGCTTATCAAGGCTGCAATGCTGTATGCCGATGATAAAGGGCGGATCAGACTGGAGGACATTGTCTCCTATTTCAGATCTTACTATGAAGGGCGAAGGGCGGCGGGTCTGCCCGTGGAGAAGAAAAACAGCATCTTCGCCAAGGGCGGCTACACCGATAAGGAAGCCGAGCGGAATATTTTGGCCAATCCCTTTAAGCGGTTCGAGGATATGCAGATGCTCCGCCATACCAAGACCTTGGGCATTGTTCAGGTGGACGAGTCTGTCTGGAAAAGGCTAAGCAAAGAAGAGAAAGCGGAAATCGAGAAGATCTGCGACGAGAAGCTGGAAAGCTATTACAAACGGCTTGTCAAATAAATGCGTATAATTGGCGTATTATGATACCATTTTATACGCATAACCAGGATTTTTCCGGATATGCGTATAAAATGCGTATTAGCTGCAAGCGAAGACCAGCAAAACGGAAATGATACGTCAGTAATACGCATAGCTCGGATTCCAATACCATTAATGCGTATTGCAGCCGTACTATTTCCGCATAAAATAGCCGTATGTATTAACGCCGTATTATACCTGTATAAGCGAAGGGTTACTTGAAGTGCGCTTAATTTTCTTGAAACACAATATATAGAAAATTATTCTTGACAGTTACTACATATTGTGGTATATGTATTGTTGCTTATTGATTCTATGTGCGTTTTCCTCTCTAATCAGGAGGGCAGGTTGTCTCATTAACCTGTGGAGCGATCGGTTTCGCATTGCACACGTTACGGGAACTACTGGTCCTTCCCAAGAAGTGGAATGGTCGCTGTACGGTACTCCCGGAGTTTGTACGTTTTGGCCATGTATAGGCCTGATATCCTTTTATTAGGGATATTGTGCCCATTGGCCGATATTTTTTACACTCGTCTTGTACGACTTTTTGCGGGGATCGTTTCCCTCGACCCGGGTTAATATGGCAGGAGTCGCCATATGCGGCGTATAAATGGAACTGCTTGCAAAGCGCGCAATATGTCGAGCGATTTTTCTTGACCGCACCTATGCCGAATGATAGAATGACCCTGTAATTGATTGTTTGTGCGTTCTCCGCTGAAACGCGGAGCCGGGCTGCTGGCCTGGGACCGGGGGAACACCCGCATTGCACACGTTGTGCGCGGAAAGCTGGATTGTTCAGCGGACCCGAAGGCTATGCGCAGAACCCTCGTGGACAGATTGGGCTGCGTTTTGTAAGGGAATACTATGTCCACAGACCATTTTTGTGTACGGCTTTGCGTCGGAATGTCAAGGCCCCCCGATTTGGGGACACGATTCAAGTCAATGCCATGGCACTCAAGAGAGTGCGAAAAGTTTGATGCTGTCCAGCATCACGATGACTTTTCGCACTCTCTTTTTGCGCCTTAACGTCCCCGCTTCATTGGGAGCAGTCGGCGATCCTGCCAGCCGCCGGCCATGGGGAACCCAGCCTTTTCAATAACATCATGCGCCGACACCCTCCCCGCTTTGAGGTTTGTGGGGGTACAGGGTGGATAACCTCGGAGACCGTCGGCAGCGGCCTCACCTCTCACAATCTCCGATGCAGCGTCGGTCCGGCAGTGTGAGAGCAGCACACCCCGATCCCAGCCGGAGGGATCACAGGACACACGCGACGTATACCGCAGCCGAGTTCAGCGGCCGTGTCCACAGCCGCCCGTCAGGGCAGGGTGAACCTCACCCCACGCTGTATCATACTGACCTGTTCACAACTTCAAAAATGGAGACAGACGCACATTGTACACTGCTCACCGCTCGCCGTTCCCAGTCATTTCAACGGTTTGGCAGGGATACGGCTTGCAGGAAAGCGGCTTGCCTCAACGGAAACCGGGCGGAAACAGCCGTCCGGCGCCAACGGGCGAACTGCGCCATCTGAACAACTTTTCAAAAACAAAGGAGTATTGCATGACCATAAAAACCAACAATCCCGGTATCTTTCAAACCCTCATCACCCAGCTTGACAAGATTTTTCGCCACAATCGTCAGGGCAGCTTCCGAACCAAGAAACGCTACTATGAGGCCATGCGGCGGTTCTGCCGGTTCCTGGCCGACCACTACCACCTGCAAAAGCTGGCAAACATCAGCGGTAAGCACCTGGTGGCCTATGTGCTCTATATACAGGCACAGGGGAAATCCGCTTCCACCATCAAGACCGAGTTGGCTGCCATCCGTTTCTTCCACGACAAGATGGAGCGGACAAAATACAGCCTGCCCTCCAACGACGAGCTGGCGGTGGAGCTGGAGCGCCGCCGCTTCGGCGGGGTGGACCGCACCTGGAGCGTCCGGGAGTTCAACCTGTTCCTCGCCGCCTGTATGGCGGACGGCCACGAGGACTTCGCCGCCATCGCCTGTCTGACCTGGTATGCCGGATTGCGCATCCATGAGTGCTTCCGCATTGATACGGCCACCGCGGAACAGGCACTCCGGGAAAACGCCATCACCATCAAGGGTAAAGGCGGCAAGGTCCGCACGGTGCCTATCAACAAAAGCATCCGTATCGAACTGAAGAAAATGCTGGCCGTTACAGAACGGGGACACAAGTTATTCGTCGCAGATAACGAACTCACGCACACCGCAATCGGACGACTCCAGCAGTACATTTACAAGGTACGGCCCCAGATTCAAGACGAAGGTTCCACCCGTCCCATGACCCATCATGGTCTGCGCCACAGCTTTGCCGCCCGTACCTACCAGGAGTTGATCGACAGCGGTATAAGTCCACTCAACGCCAGTCTGCGCGTCTCTCAGCTGCTTGGCCATGAGCGCCCCGATGTCACCAATGTATATCTGACGTCCGTAAAGGATGGTGCAGATGGGAAATAGTGGGATAAACCGCCCTGTTCCGGCGCAGACTAACCCCGGAGGCGATGCAATGGAACAGCAGACCATCATCATGGGTCAGGTCACCTACGAGCTGAGCCGGGTCTTTCAGGGTACACGTTCCATCTCTGAGCTGATGGCGGAGCGGCTGGCCCAAAATATTCCAATCAGTGTGCCCGTTGACGGAGGCGACGGCCATGGGGTATAATCAAACCAGTGGGCCGGTTCACCGGAGGAGGCGAGCATGAAAACCGGCAGATTCACACTGGGCTTCGCCTACTTGCGGCTCTCCAACGAGGAGGCCCAGGGCGGGGAATCGTCCAGTATCACCAATCAACGCATGATCGTTGAGAACTATTGCAAGCAAAACGGCAT
>JAAVHT010000074.1 GCA_014799565.1 Clostridiales bacterium | reverse complement strand
TCCGTGGTGGTATTCGGACAAGGCTGTTTGGGAGGACTTGGTGTCGGATGGCGCTGATTGGTATCTGCGGAACAAGGACAGTCAGCATCAGGGCGGCTGGCCCATATTTGAATGGAACAACGGAAGGGAGGACTATGCGAAGGTGCTCCTTTTGGCTCACTTTGTAGAGAACCGTGGAGGCAAAGATGCTTTTACACGGATCGCGGAGTTCGGATATACAGATATGTCTGATATGATGTCCAGGATGTGGGAAGGGCTGGGGTACGAGGACTATCCCACCTTTATGGAGGACTTCCTTTTGTCCATCCTCCTTCATGAGGAGGACAGCCCCTATCGGCTGCATCCGTTTGAGGGCTATGATCCCACGCTCTGCGATGGGGAGGAGAACCCATTCTCTCATTTGGTGCCGATCATCACAGACAAGGGGCTCTATATCCGGGCAGGCGGCTATGCCGTCTTGAAGCCTGTGGGCGGCGTGTATTATCCTCCTGCTACTGCGTCCAAGGATCTGTGCTACGTAGGGATCACTTTGAAAGCGGCAGGATAATCGTTATGGTCTTGCTTGACCCGGCTGCGACAGCAGCTTATCTTGAAGCTTATGATACAAGGAGAAACGCATATGAAAACAATTGCGAAGGTGGCTGCGGGCTGCCTGGGCGGCTTGGGAGCATGGTGTTTGCTGATCAAACCTCGTCAGAAGCAGCCTGGGTGGGATAAGCTGGACGGGGTCAAATATGCCCACCGGGGTCTTCACGACGCCGCCCAGGGGATACCGGAGAACTCCATGGCGGCCTTCCGCCGGGCCGTCGACCACGGCTTTGGCGCGGAGCTGGACGTTCACCTCATGGCAGACGGCAATCTGGCCGTGGTACATGACAGCGACCTCACCAGGGTGTGCGGCAAAAAAGCACTGATTGAGGATCTCACCGCCGCCGATCTGAAGGATTACCCTTTGATGGGGACACAGGAATATATCCCGCTGCTTCACAATGTGCTGGCGCTGTTTGAGGGTAAAACACCCCTGGTCATCGAACTGAAGGTAGAACGAGGCAACTATGATGCCCTCACTGATGCGGTTATGGCGGCGCTGGAGGGCTGGAACGGAACATATTGCGTGGAATCCTTTCACCCAGCGGTGCTGCTGCGGCTGAGGGAGAAATACCCATGGGTTCTTCGCGGCCAGCTGAGCGAAAACTTCATCCGGGGCAGCGAAGTGGGGAATTTGGCCACGCCTGTGCGGTTTGTACTCACTCATCTGCTCACCACCGCGTTTACCCGCCCGGATTTTATCGCCTACAAGTGGGAGGATCGAAAGGAGCCCAGCCTGCGGCTGATGCGGGCGCTGTACGGTGTCCACGAAGTGGGTTGGACGATCCGGAGCCAGGAGACCATGGATATGTTGGCTCAGGACGGCGTAATCCCCATTTTTGAGCATTTTATTCCATAGAAACCAACGGCCCTGCCGGCATCCGCCGGCGGGGCCGTTTTTATAACCAAATTTTCATCTCTTTTTTGGTTGACAATGTAAACCACTTGTGTTATGATAGGGCTACAATGTAAACCAACAGAGAGGTGAGCGCTGTATGGAAAATACCAAGTTGAATGCCAGCGAGTGGAACGTCCTCAACTGCCTGTGGGAGAATCACCCCCGCACGGTCATGCAGCTGGTGGCGGATCTGGAGGATTCGGTGGGCTGGGCGAAAAGCACCACCATCACCACCCTGCGCCGGATGGAGGAAAAGGGACTGGTTTGCGTTGAGCAGGCGGGCCGGGGGAAATCCTACACTCCGGCGGTGGAGCGGGAGCAGGCAATGATCGACGAGACCCACAGCTTTTTAGATCGGGTATATCAGGGCAGTGTGGGACTGATGATGAGCGCCATGGCCAAGCGTCAGGAGTTGAGCGCTGACGAGGTGGCCGAGCTGCGGGCCATTTTGGATCAGATCGGGGAGGGGAAATAATATGGCGGTTATGTTACTAGAATGGGTATTTACCTCCGCGTTTCTGATTTTAGTGGTGTTGATCCTGCGGGCTGCGCTGGGGAAGCGGATGAGCGCCCGTCTGCGCTACGCCCTGTGGGCGGTGGTGCTGGTGCGGCTGCTGGTGCCGGTACAGCTGTTTACCTCTCCTCTTGCCGGGACGCGGATATTCTCCGAGAGCCGCATGGAGCAAGATGTGGTTGACTGGCCGTCTGTGCCCGCCGCCCCTAATGCTCCAGACAATACGCTGTCCCTAGGCGGGCAGGAGGGCCCATCGGTGACTTTGAGCAATTTTCCCCAGGCGCCCAATCCGCCTATCGTGCCTGACGCGCCGGAGCCGCCAGCGGCCCCGGATCTGACTAAGGCCCCCGCCTGGCTGGGCTGGGTGTGGCTGGCAGGGTCGGCGGCTGTGGCGCTGGTTCTCCTGGTATCGAATCTGCGGTTTTATTGGCGCCTGCGCCAGGAGCGTATCCCACTGGAACAAGCGGATTGCCCTCTGCGGGTATACGCGGCGGTGGGGCTGCCCTCGCCGTGCCTGTTCGGGATGTTCCGGCCCGCCATTTACGTGACCCCCGAGGCGGCAGCCGATCCCGCCATGCTCCGCCACGTGCTGACCCATGAGTATACCCACTACCGCCATGGCGACCACATCTGGAGCCTCCTGCGGTGCGGGGCGCTGGCGGCCCACTGGTGGGACCCGCTGGTGTGGCTGGCGGCGGTGCTCAGTCAGCGGGACGCGGAGCTGGCCTGCGACGAGGGCGCTTTGAAGCGGCTGGGCGACGGGGAACGGGCGGGGTATGGCAACACCCTGCTGGCCCTGGTCACCGCAAAGCCCCGGCCGGCTGACCTGCTCCGGTGCGCCACCACCATGGCGGGGGACAAGAAGAGCCTCAAGGAGCGGATCAGTCGCATCGCCAAAGCCCCCAAGCGCGTGATATGGGCGGTCGTGGTGGCTGTGCTGGTGACGGCGCTGGCCTGTGTTTGCGCCTTCGGGCAGGCGGCGGAGCCGGAGGAGGCGGACGGGCCGGAGCCCGACCCTACGGCCTCGCCGACAGCCGATTTGGAGCAGTCGCAGGCCGACCTGACCTTTGACTGGGACGGCAGTTCCATGCTGCTGGTGAACGGAAAAAACATAGCCATCAGCCCCGACCTGAACCGCAACGGTGTGCCCGAGACGGTTACTTTGGGGCGGGTGTGTTACCCGGACGACGCGGACAAGGCCCGGGAGAGTACGGTCGATTACGAGTGGAATCAGGCCCTGTTGGTGCGGGAGAACGGCGAGGTGTTGTGGTACGGTATTGCCTCCGACATCCACGTGGGCGAGACCTCTTTCCTGCTGTACTCCAAGGACGGGGAAGACTACCTGATGGAGTTTGACAACCACGGGGGCCAGGGTCAGGCATATGCCTATTACCGGCTGTTCACCCTGGAAAACGGGGTGGAAACCACGGTGAGGGAAAACCATGTAGAATACCACTACTGCACTGATTCCCTTGCCAGCGTGAAGGATCATTTCGACCCGGAGGCAGTGGCCGCCTTTGTGGACGAGGTGGACGGCCTGCTGGCTGACTGCACCCTGCTGGTGGACACTGGGTATAATTACCGGGGAAATCAAGAGCTGCTGCAAGTGGATATGACCTGGCTGGCGGGATATGCCCCCGGCTTCCATTGGGACGACAGCCAGACTACGCTGGAAAACCTGGTGCGCTTTAAAATGGCTGCGGAGCACCCGCTCTTTGCCAGGGATATGAACCGTAACATGAAGGTGGAGATGATACGGGTCACCGAGCTGGACAGCGGGATTGGCCAGCGGGTGGAGCTGTGGGAAGATGATAAGGGGACAATCTGGGCAGAGGAGGGCTATTTTGCCCACGCTGGCTGGAACGCCCTGTTCCTGTGTACCCTGGATGACAAAGACTACCTCCTGCGCTACCATCCCACCATGTATCAGGGCTTCTGCAACTATGAATATCAGCTGTTTACCCTGTCGAAAAGCGGGGAAGAGCAGATGATACGGGAGAACGGCATTGAGTTTGACATCAACTTCCACCCCTTCACGCACCAAAGCTTTGACCCGGATGCCATCGCCGGCTTCATGGATGAGATCAACGGGCTGCTTGCCAACAGTGTCCAACTCATCAACACCGATGAGAATCTGCTGTCCGCCTTTGAGAAGGAAGGGCGGCTGTATGACAGCCTGTGGTTCCTGGACACCTGGGAACCTATCTTTACCCGGGACGAGAGCAAATCCCTGCTGGAAAATCTGCGGGACTTCAAGGCGGTTATGGAGGCGGAGTGGTACGCTGAGGAGCCGGTGGTGTTCCACATGAACGAGACAGAGACGAACGCCCATATTTTACTCAGGTATCAGGACAAGAGCACCCAGTTCGACGTGGACTGCTGGGAGGCGCACTTCCAGCCCGAGAGGCAGGTGCAGGAGCAGACCCAGGTCATTGACCTGAACGGGGACGGCAGAGAAGAGATCGTGTTCCCCCTAGTGTGGGGCCACGGTACCGGGGCGTACATCGAAAAGCTCTATGTGTTTGACGCCGAGACGCTGGAGCAGTATGACACCAGCGGCCTGAACGAACTGATCCTTAACCAATTCCAATCCACCAGCGACGAAAACAATTTCTATCTCAACGGCGCGGGGATGGATGTGACGATTCCCAAAAGCGAGGCCCAAAAGGCAAATCCATATGCCCCTATGTCGGATGCCATCGGTTTTGATATGATCATTCGCTACACCATCGAGGACGGCAAGGTGTTCTGTTGGCTGGGCTGCGATGCCAGCACCGGGCTCATCAACTATATCGGTTGCATCAACGTGCCGGTGCGGATGACTCCGTCGGGCAGCTTTGCCTGTGGCCAGGCGCAATATACGGCAGACGCACCTTTCCTTTGAATGAACGGAAGGCCGCCGGGGTACAACCTGGCGGCTTTTCCGCACCTGGGGCAAAAAAGTTTAAGTTAGCTATTGACAACCGTGGTTAGCTGTGGTAAACTGACCACGATAAAAATGTTAGCGAAGTCTAACTAAAGAGGGGGAGCGATATGATGCCGCTGACAATGGCTAAATCTGGCGAGGAGGCCGCGATCCTCAAAATCACCGGCAAGGACGAGATCCGTCAGCACCTGGCGGAGCTGGGCTTTGTGGTGGGGGAGACGGTCACCGTGGTCAGCGAGATGGCGGGCAACTTGATCGTACAGGTGAAGGAGAGCCGCGTCGCGCTGGATCGGACGATGGCCAACCGGATTATGATATAGGAAGGAGAGAGGGTATGAAAACCTTGAAGGACGCCAAGGTGGGCGAGACTGTCACCGTGGCCCGGCTCCATGGAGAGGGCGCGGTGAAGCGCCGCATCATGGACATGGGTATTACCAAAGGCGTGGAAATTTACGTGCGCAAGGTGGCCCCGCTGGGCGACCCCATGGAGCTCAACGTGCGGGGCTATGAGCTTTCCGTGCGCAAGGGTGACGCCGAAATGATCGAAATCGTATAAAATTTTGACCGTGGGTTAGCTAAAACTAATCCCTCGGTTCAAGGAGAGGAGAACAAACCAATGGACATCAAAATCGCGCTGGCGGGCAACCCGAACTGCGGCAAAACCACGCTGTTCAACGCCCTGACCGGCTCTAACCAATACGTAGGCAACTGGCCCGGCGTCACTGTGGAGAAGAAAGAGGGCAAGCTGAAGGGCCACAAGGAAGTGGTCATCCAGGATCTGCCTGGCATTTACTCCCTGTCTCCCTACACGCTGGAGGAAGTAGTGGCCCGTAACTACCTGGTGAAGGAACAGCCCGACGCCATCCTGAACATCGTGGACGGCACCAACATCGAGCGTAACCTGTACCTCACCACCCAGCTCATCGAACTGGGGCTGCCTGTGGTGGTGGCGGTGAACATGATCGACCTGGTGCGCAAGAACGGCGACAAGATCGACCTGACCAAACTGGGCAAGGCCCTGGGCTGCGAGGTCGTGGAGATGTCCGCTTTGAAGGGCGAGGGCGGTCTGGAAGCCGCTGAGAAGGCCATGGCCTTGGCTCAATCCCACAAGGCAGGGGAGCTGCCCCACGTGTTCACCGGCAGCGTGGAGCACGCCATTGCCCACATCGAGGAGTCCATTCAGGGCAAGGTCAGCGACTGCTACCTGCGCTGGTACGCCATCAAGGTGTTCGAGCGGGATGAAAAGGTGATGGAGGAGCTGAACTTCTCTGCCGATTTGAAGGCTCATCTGGAAGAGCATATTGCCGACTGCGAGAAGGAGCTGGATGACGATGCGGAGTCCATCATCACCAACCAGCGGTACGCCTATATCAGCAGTGTGGTACATAAGGCGGTGGTGAAGAAAGCCGCCAAGCACTCGCTGACTGTCTCCGACAAGATCGACCAGGTGGTGACCAACCGCATTGCCGCCCTGCCCATCTTCGCTTGTGTTATGTTCCTGATCTATGCCATTGCCATGGGGCCCTGGAAGGTATCCATCGGCACCGCCCTCACCGACTGGGCCAACGACGGTCTGTTCGGCGACGGCTGGCTGGTGCCTTTTGTGTCCGACGTGGACGGCTGGGACGAGGCTTCCGGCGCATTTGAGGAGGCCGAGGCCATCATCGAGGCCTATGAGGCCGGCGACACCGAGGTCTATTTCTATGATGACGAGACGGGTGACACCGACGTAGTTGATGTGAACGAGGACGCTTACAACGAGGCCCTTGCCGTGGAGGAGCCTGACCCCACTGAGTACGGCGTGTGGGTGCCAGGCATCCCTGCTCTGATCGAGGGCGGCCTGGACGCCATCAACTGCAATGACGGGGTCAAGTCCCTGGTGCTGGACGGCATCGTGGGCGGCGTGGGCGCCGTGCTGGGCTTCGTGCCCCAGATGCTGGTACTGTTCCTGCTGCTGGCTATCCTGGAGGATGTGGGCTACATGGCCCGTATCGCCTTCATCATGGATCGTATCTTCCGCCGCTTTGGTCTGAGCGGAAAGTCCTTCATCCCCATGCTGGTGGCCACCGGCTGCGGCGTGCCCGGCGTCATGGCCTCCCGTACCATTGAGCAGGACCGGGATCGCAAAATGACCATCATGACTACCTGCTTCATTCCCTGCGGCGCGAAAATGCCCATCATCGCCATGTTTGCGGGCGCGCTGTTCGGCAAGTCCGTGTGGGTGGCGGTATCCGCCTACTTTATCGGTGTGGCGGCGGTGGTGATTTCCGGTATCATGCTGAAGAAGTTCAGGGCCTTCGCCGGGGAACCCGCCCCCTTCGTCATGGAACTGCCCTCTTACCATGCGCCCTCCGCCACAAACGTACTTCGGGCTACCTGGGAGCGCGGCTGGTCCTTCATCAAGCGGGCCGGCACGGTCATCCTGCTGTCGTCCATCATCCTGTGGTTCCTGAACGGCTTCGGCTTCACCGACGGCGCCTTCGGCATGGTGGAGGATGCGAACGATTCCATCCTCGCCACCATCGGAAACTTGGTGGCCTGGATCTTCGCCCCCCTGGGCTTCGGCTCCTGGCAGGCTGCTGTGGCCACCATCACCGGCCTTGTCGCCAAGGAGGAAGTGGTGTCCACCTTCGGCGTGCTGTATCCGGGCAACCTGACCAGCAATATCCAGGTGGCATATACCGCCATCGCGGCCTATTCCTTCATGATTTTCAACCTGCTGTGCGCCCCCTGCTTCGCCGCCATGGGCGCCATCAAGCGCGAGATGAACAACGCCAAATGGACCTGGGCCGCCATCGGCTATATGTGCCTGTTTGCCTATGTGATCGCCCTGATCGTCTACCAGATCGGCGGGCTGATTGTCGGCACGGTGAGCTTCAACGTATTCACCGTCGTGGCCATCGCTTTGGTGGCAGGGCTGTTGTTCCTGCTGTTCCGTCCCGCCGCTAAACTGTCCGATACTGCCTCAGTACGCAGTACTGAAGTCGGGAAGGTGTAAATTATGGTGCGGTTTCTTAGCGAAAATTGGGGCAACATCATCGTGGTGGCCGTGCTGGCCGCCGCAGTTGCCGGGATCCTGGTGAATATGCACCGCAGGAAAAAAGCGGGCAAGGGCTGCGGCTGTGGCTGTGACAGCTGCCCTTCCAATGGCATCTGCCATCCCAAGCAGTAAAAAGAGATCCCCGGGAGTTCCGCTCCCGGG
>JAAVHT010000073.1 GCA_014799565.1 Clostridiales bacterium | reverse complement strand
ACACCTTCTAAATAGGAAACACAACCCCCGGCAGCCTGCGGGCCGCCGGGGGTCGGTTTTTACCAGGGGACCAATTCAAATTGGAAACTGTCAGAGATCACTTGGAAGCCTCCGCCCGTATAGCGGACGCTCCAATGGGCATACAGGGACGCTCTGTCGGAGTATACTTTGCCCAGATTCACCGGGGAGGACATATCGAAGTGGCCGCCGCGGAATACATACCCTGTGTAGGGGTATATCGTTTCCGGGGTGAAGGGGCGGGCAATGGCGACCTCCGGAAAGGAAGGGCCACCGCTGATGTACAGCGGCACTTGCACGGTTCTGCCCAGATAAGAGACAGTCAGCGCGGTATAATCTTCCGCCATTTCCCAAGTGTTACCCTGGTCGAAGGCCGCGAATGTGGACTCGGGGTCGAAGGTAGAGGTCACCAGTTGGCCGGCATCCATATCAACGATCATCATGAGCCCGTTTTGGAAGAAAGCGTGCTCAATGTGACCGTCCCCGTCAAAATCCTCCGAGATCCCTGGCTCCCAGTCGCCCTGGGTGACGGCGGGCACGGGGTAGGTGGCGCCGTCCAGGTCACAGGTGAACACCAGATATCCGTTGAACCAGCCGGATACAGCGTTGTCCAGGCCGTGCTCACAGGCCACGGGCGCGGCGGAGGGGGTGGGAGACGGCTCCGAGGAGGGCTCCGGCGAAGGGTCGGCGGTGGTGTCGTCAATTGGGCCGGTTTCATCCTGGTAGTCCATGACCAGCGCGTCCGGCTCCTGTACCCGCCACTGTGTCCCATCGTAGCGCAGGGTGAAGTCTATGGTGCCTACGGGCCTGCCGATCATGTAGTGGTCAGTGTCCCACGAATAAGGCGCCAGATCCACGTAGCCCCGTTCCTGCATGGTTTCGTCCGCCAGATAGAACTCAAAGTCGAAATAGTATTCGTTGGCGTCGCCTTTCAGGTAGGACAGGTGGAACCCGTTGGCGTAGACATGGGGATAGCCGTCCCGGATGTGTTCGTAGCCGTCAAAGAAGCCTTCGGGGAGGGTGCAGGAGCCGGTGACAAGGTGACGGTAATAGTCCGGGTCGTCCATGTTCCCCTCTGTGTGGGAATAGGTGACGGTGAGTCCCCAGCTGTCCCTGTTGTAGGCGGCTACGTTGTTCTGGTTGAACCGCAGCAGGAGCTGCTGGGTGTCGTAGGTGGCGGTGAGGACGGGTAGGCCGGACTGCCACTCGTACAGGTCGAGCTGGAGGAAGCCGTTGAAATAGTAGGAGAAAACAACCTCATTCTCGCCGTCGCCGTCAAAGTCACGGCAGTTGACGCCTGGGGTCTGTGCTAGGGTGACCAGACCATTGAGCTGGTGGGTGGAGCCGTTCCACTCCAGCCAGGGGCTTTCCCCGCCATCCAGCCACAGCTTGGCTTCGCCGGTATCGGAAACGGGGTCGGTCTGGCTGACCAATTCCAGGTTGTCCGGGAGCCAGGGGATCAGCACGCCGTCGGCATAGGTATACCAGGCCGGGTCAGGTTTGAGGCGCTGGGCGTCGTAGGCGGCGTCAAACTCCTCCCGGGTGGCCTTTTGGCCGTCCACAAAGTAGTTTTCCTTGTCCACGCCGTTGTCGCACCAGGTGATTTGGTTAATTTCGAACCCGCTTTCGGTGAACCGGGCGGAACCGGTGCCCCCATCGAAGGCACTGCCGTCCCACTCAAAGGTGCCGTCCGCCTTCAAGCGGCTAATGGAGCGCCAGCCGGGGTCGTAGCCGTAGACCTCGTCCCCCACGCGGCGGAGGATCAGATAGCCGACTTTGAAGACGATCTCCTCGGAATCATTGGAATCGCCCACGGGGTAGATGACCAATTCGTTGACGCCGTCCCGATCCATATCGATGATAGCGAGCTTGCCTATTTCAACCACCGCATCGAGAAGCTGGTCGTCCCCATAGTAGAACGATCTCAGGTCATTGATGGTATAATTCTGTTCCTCGTTGTAAGTGGAGCGGAAGGTTCGCCCTCCGTCCAGCAGCTCTTTCATCCAGGGGTCCAGCAGGGTGTCCGCCAGGTTTTCCGGCGCCTGGGAAGTACTGGTGTCGGGATCGAGGTCGCCCTCCGGCGCTTTGGCCGCCACCGGGTCGGTGAGCAGGCACACCGCCGCCAGCACCGCCGCGATGACGCTGACCACCACGATCCACAGGGCGGGGCGGCGGTAGCGCAGTACGTTTTTGATGCGGCCCTTGGCGTTCCCCTCGTCAAAGGCCAGGGGGCAGGGGGCGGGCACCCGCCCGTTGGTGGCCAGGGCCAGCAGGGTGGCGGAGTAGTCGGCCTTGACCTGGGGGCCCAGGCGGCGGATGACGGCCTCGTCGCAGGCGGCCTCAATGTCCCGGCTCATGAGGATGTACGCCGTCCACACCATGGGGTTGAACCAGTGGAGGGCCAGTGCCACCCAGCACACCGGCTTGACGATGTGATCCAGGCGGCGCAGGTGGGCCCGCTCATGGCAGAGGATGAACCGCCGGGGCTGGCCTGCCAGTCCGGCGGGCAGATAGATCCGGGGCCGGACAACGCCCAGGATGAAGGGGGAGTTGACGGCGGGGTGCTCCCAGGCGCCGTCCTTGGCGCGGATGGCGTCAAACAGGCAGCGGCGCAGCCGGAGATAGAAGAACAGCGCATAGGCGGCCATGAGAACCGTGCCCGTCAGCCACACCCCGGCCAGCACGGCCTGCCAGGGAAAGGAGGCCGGAGTCTCGGGCTGGGGAGTGGCGGGGGTCACCCCCTCAGGGACGGAGAGGGAAGGGACGGCGGGATCGTTGCTGATCACAGGGGTGACGGCGTCATTTGCGGGCTGATTTGAGGTGCTGTTTTGAGCGGGGCTGTGGGGCTGGCTCGGGATGACGGGGTTCTCAGCCTCAGAGGGGTGATTCGGAAGGTGGATCTGCTGTTCCTGCCCGGGCAGGGCGTCCGGGACGATGGACAGCGGGCTTTCCAGCGACACCGGGATCAGCAGCCGGGCGAACACCACCAGCCACAGCAGGCACAGCACCTGCCTGGGGGCCCGCTTTTTCAGCAGCAGCCGGAGAATCATGACCACGGCGGCGGCATAGGCGGCGGTAACGCTCATCTCCCACAGGGGGGCAAGCGAACGGAACAGGACGTTCAAAAAGTCAAGCATGGTGATCCCCCTCTCTGTAACGGTCAATGATGGCCTTCAGCTCGTCGGCCTCGTCGTCGGAAATGGTGCGGCCGCCCATGAAGTGGGCCAGGAAGGAGGGCAGCGAGCCCTCAAAGGTGCGGTCTACCACCGCGCGGCTCTCTTCCCGGAGAATTTGCTCCTTGGGGATGGCGGCGGAGACCATGGCATTTTCGTTGAGCAATACGCCCTTCTCCACCAGCTTTTTCAGCACGGTATAGGTGGTGGATTTCTTCCAGCCCAGCTCCCGCTGGGACAGCTCCACCAGCTTTCCGGAGGGGAGGGGTTCGTTATTCCAGACGATACAGGCGAAGCGGTACTCGCCCTCGGCTAATCTCAGGTGATCCATTTGGGTTCCTCCTTATGGGCCGCCCCGGCGCGTCCGCCCGAGGTATGCCGGCGGAGCCGGGTAGAGCGGCTTGGCGGTCTATTGCTATCGACCCCATGGCGTTAGTCTACTACAATAGACCGGCGCTGTCAACCCCCGATTTCCAAAATTCAGCAAAAACTTTTTTCTCCTTGACAAAAGAAACCTACAAGTGTAGGATAGAAATAGAAAACTACAACTGTAGGAGGCGGCCTTATGACAAAGCTGTCGGATCGGGAGTGGATGGTGCTGGGGGAGCTGTGGGAGAGCGGCGGCGCGACGCTGAGCGGGCTGACCCAGGCGCTGTATGAGGACACGGGGTGGAACCGGAACACGGTGCTCACCTATTTGACCCGGATGGAGGCCAAGGGGCTGGTATCCATCGACAAGGAGGGCTATCCCCGGCTGTACCGGGCGGCGCTGAGCCGGGAGGACTGCCGCGCCCAGGCCAGGGACAGCTTTCTCCAGCACGTGTACCAGGGAGCCACGGGGGATCTGGTGGCGGCGTTTTTGAAGGAGAAGCCCATCTCCGCCCAGGAGCGGGACGAGCTGCGCCGCCTGCTGGACGAGATGGAGGTATAGCGTATGACCGATATCTGGTCTTTCTTATTGCAGACCCTGACGGCCTCCGGCGCGGCGGCGCTGCTGCTCATCGTCAAGGCCATGTTCCGGGATAAGCTGTCCCCCCGGTGGCAGTTCGCCGTGTGGGGGGTGCTGGCGGTGGTGCTGCTCCTGCCGGCGGGGCGGGGAGGACGGTACGTCCTGCTCAACTGGCCGATGCTCATTGAGACGGCGAAGTCCGTGCTCACCGGGGACTTTGGGACGCTCACCCATGTGATCGCGCCGGTTCCGCTGCCGTCGCTGACCGCGCCAAAAACGGCGGCGGACTGGCTGTATCTGATTTACCTGGCGGGAGTTGTGATCCTGCTGGCGCGGTATCTGGTCTCCTATGTCCTGCTGCGGATGGCGCTGAAAAGAGGCCGTCCCGCCCAAAATGAGCGGGTAAAAGCGGTGGGGTCGCAATACCATCTGCCTGTCTGTCCCGCTGTGGAGGTGGACGGCCTGCCCACGGCCTTCATCTGCGGGGTGTTTAAGCCCGTGCTGGCCCTGCCCGCGGGGACGGAGACGGACGAAAAGGTGATCCTCCACGAGCTGCTCCACCTGAAATACCGAGATGTGGTCTGGGGGCTGGCGATCTGCCTCTTCCGCTGTCTCCACTGGTGCAATCCGCTGCTGTGGCTGTGCGCCGACTGGGCGGGCAACGATCTGGAATCCCTGTGCGACCAGCGGGTGCTGGAGCGGCTGGAGGGGGAGGAGCGCCGGGACTACGGCCGCATCCTGTTATCTATGGCGGATGAGAAGTATGCCCGTACCCCCGGCACCTCCTCCGCCGCCAACGGGGGGAGGAACATCCGGCGGCGCATCGAGGCCATTGCCCGGTTCAAGCGCTACCCGGCGGGAATGGCGCTGGTGTCGGTGTGCGTGGCGCTGGTGCTGGCTTTTCCGCTGATGATTGGGGCGCGGGCGGAGACGGTGCGGGACAACCCCCGAGGCTATTTCTTTGCCGACGGCTCCACCGCCAGCTTTGCCTCCGCCCGGACGGTATACTGCACCACCTATGCCGGGGCCTTTGACGCCTATGCCAAGGCGGTCTTGCAGGAGAACGCTCTTTACCGGGCCATGTGCACAACCCTCTCGGAGCAGAATGACCTGGCGGCGAACGGCGAGACGGGCTATGGTTCCTGGGATCCCGGCCTGCCCATGCCCGCCATCGCCCAATCCGGGTACTATATCTATAACCCCACCCGGTTGGAGGACGGGGCCTGGAAAGGTCTTCTGGCGGTGGAGCTGCCCAATGAGCAGGGCGGCAGCGGAAATCCGCTCCGGCTGGCCGTTCAGACCGTCCGGGTGGAGCAGGAAGGGGGGCGCTGGGTGGCCCTTCCCCAAGAGAAATTTTGGATCATTGACAGCCGAAGCTCCGCGCTATCCATCTGGGGCTGTGAGGAGCTGCCCGCTCGGGTATATGAGGCACAGTATGGGGATTTCACCATCCAGATCCGGTGGCAGATTGTGGCCCAGGTGAGCAGCCAGGTCAGGTACGACAATTGGTTCGGGAGCAGCTATACCTTTGACACGGTTCCGAAGCCCCACGGCACTTTTGACCAGGTCAGCCATGAGCAGACGATCTATGCCATCTACACCGGCGACCCGGCGGATAAGGAAACCTATACTCATATCGCCGTGGCCAGCATTCCCATTTATGGGGACGAGCGCCGCCATCCCACTGTGGGTCTGGATTATCTGAATGTCCAATCCTCTGGCAGCAGCACCAACGGCAGCAGCTGGGGCAATTACCTGCTGGATGGGGACTGGGACGAGAGGGTGACCATCTCCGGTGGCGGCAGCACCATGAATTGGGAGAGGGATAAGGGCTGCCGGATTCCCGCCTCCTTTGCCGCGACGCTCTATCTCAATTACAGAACGGCGGCAGAGCTGACCCTCCTGCCGGCGGAAGGGGGCGAGCGGATTGAACGCTGAGCGGGAAACCATCTATCGAGGCCTGTCCCAAGCGGCCTGGGGATACTTTTTTCTTCACTTTGACTTCAATTTGGGTACGGTCAGCGTTTTTCCCCGATTTGTGGGCTTTCTGCTTCTGCTGTCCGCCATTGGAAAGCTGTCCGGGGAGCGGCGGGATCTCAGCCTGCTGCGGCCGCTGATTACTTTGCTGGGGGCATGGGCTGCGCTGGACTGGCTGCTGTCCTGGTTTGGTGGGACTGTGGGCGGGCACATTTTGTTCCTGGACCTGTTGATGGCAGTGGCGAGTTTGTATTTTCATTTCCAATTCCTCACAGATATGGCAGCGCTGGCGGAGCGGCACCAGCCAAAGGGAGATGATTTGGATCAGCGGCTGCGCCGCCGCCGGACGGTGTATGTGGTGCTGATGACAGCCATTGATTTGGTTACGGATCTGCCCGACGGGCTGCTGGGGGATTGGCAGCGCTGGGCGGCGCTGGGCATGGCGGTGGTCGCCTGTATTGCGGCGCTGTTTGTCATGACGGGCCTGTTCGGGCTGCGCCGATGCTTCCGGGAGGAGGCGCCAGATACATGGACGTAAAGCGGAGGCAGCGGTACGAGATAAGAGGCGAAGGACAGCCCTGGGCGATGCCCAGGGCTGTCCTCAGCTTTTTTCATATTCGATCTTGAGCTTTTCCAGGGCTTTTTTTTCAATGCGGGATACATAGGATCGGGAAATGCCGCACAGCGACGCGATTTCCCGCTGGGTGAGGGGGGGACGGTTATCCAGTCCGTACCGCAGGCGGATGATGTGGGCTTCCCGCCCGGTGAGGCAGGCATCCACACACCGGCGCACCTTGGCACAGGCGTCCCGCAGATCCAGTTCCTCCAGCATATTGTCGTCCACCCGTACCACGTCGATGAGGGACAGGGAACCATTTTCTCCTTCGCCGTCCAGTGAGTCGGAGAGCGACAGCTCCCCTTGGAGCTTGCGCTGGGCTCTGAAGTACATCAGAATCTCATTTTCAATACACCGACTGGCATAGGTGGCGAGCCGCACATTTTTGTCCGGTTTAAATGTGGATACCCCTTTGATCAGTCCGATGGTCCCAATGGAGATCAGGTCGTCCTGATCGCCGTTGGGGGTGTAGTACTTTTTAGACGGTTGAAGCGGAAGGAAGAACTTGACCGGTGGAAAACGACCCCGGTAGGGTCGCCGAATTTCAGGTGGATATCCAGGTGTATTTCTTCTTTTGTGCTGCCTTTTTTGACTATGATATGATCTAAAATTGTGGTAACAAGGGCTGAATTGATGCCGTTTTGGAAGGAGAGTTCCTGTTCCAAAGCGGCTCTGATTTCACCAAGCTGCTCAGTGGTTTTCCGTCCCTTTTCTGCCTCTGCCTGGAGTGCGGCCAAGCGGCCTTCCAACACTTCAATCTGCTCATTGAAACCGTCGTTGCGCTGCTTGAATTCTGCCATGGAGATGATGCCCTCAATGCTCATCTCCAACAGGCGGTCTTTTTTTGTCTGGATAGCAGATATATCTTCCTGGACACGTTGGGCGTCCTGAGCGTAGTCATGCTCGTCCGGGACAGACTGGATTACTTTGATCAATGCATCGATAATGGACCGCTTATCTTGGATCAGCTGGGTGAATATGTGGGCCATGATTTGATCCAACTCAGTCGTCCGCAGTTGGGGCGCGGAACATCCGACTCGACCTCGGTTGCGGTACTCCCGGCATTGCCAGGTTTCTGTCTGGCCTTTGGAGCTTTTGATTACCTGCCGGTGAAAACTGGTGCTGTGCTCTTCGCAGATGATCTTGCCGCTGTATGGATAACGGTTGTGAAATTCGGCGGCGCTCTGGCGGGACATCATCTGCTGGCTGCGGCGTTTGTAAAGCGCATTGGCTCGATCCCACAGTTCCTCGGAGACAATAGCTGGGATAGACGAATCCGGATAGGTGACCCACTCACTCTCGTCCAGGAAAATCTTTCGCTTGCTGCGGTAGTCCACAGTTTGGCTTTTATTTGCGCAGTACCAGCCCTTGTATTTTGGGTTGCAGAGGATATGCCGGATGGTCAGGACGTTGAACGTGTTGCCCTTCCGGCTGGTAAAACCCTCGTCATACAGGGCCTGAGCGATGCGCCGGATGCCCATTTGCTGGTTGGCGTAGAGGTCAAAGATGCGCCGTACCACCTGGGCCTCATCCTCATTGATTGTGAGCACACAATCCTTTTTGTCGTAGCCCCACAGCTTGTCGTTGCCCAGCACATGACCGTTTTTGATGGCCTGACGAAAGCCGAATTTCAGCCGCTCAGAGAGTTTGCGTACCTCATCCTGGGCCACCCCGGCCATGACCACCAGCCGAAACTCGCTGTCGCTGTCCAGAGTATTAATGTTGTCGTTCTGGAACAGCACCCCCACATCGTGTTCCAACAGCTCCTGAGTGTATTTGATGCTGTCCAGGGTGGAACGGGAAAAGCGGGATATCTCCTTCGTGATGATGAAGTCAAAGCGCCCCGCTTTGGCGTCCGTTATCATCCGATTGAAGCTATCCCGCTTTTTTGTGCTTGTCCCGCTGATGCCCTCGTCTACGTACCCAGGTATGTAGACCCAGTTTCGTTTTTCCTGGATGAACTGTGTGTAGTACTGCACCTGATTCTCCAGACTGTTGAGCTGCTCGTCTTTGTCAGTGGATACCCGAGCGTAGAATGTTACTCGTAGCGGAAGGTCGAAAATAGTCTTTCCGTTGCGCATTTCATTGCGGATTCTAAGTATATTCACGCTGCCCTGCCTCCTTTGTCAAGCACACAGGATATCGGAAAAGCGGGGGAAGATCCATCACAGAATGTACCAAATCCGCCGCATTCAAATAGGTGGTTTTTGACAAAAGACCGCGGCTGTAAACTGCGTCCAGAAGGACGCTCATCAGCTTTTGCTGTGCGCTTTCCACGCTGCATCACCTCGTTTTATGGATATGTGGGGACATAAAGGAAAATGCCGGACGCGTTAGCATCCGGCATTTATTTCTTGTGCTCTCGTTAAGTCAAACCGAGCGATTAAGTATTCAGGATAGACCGCACCTGGAATCCGATAGGATTTATTCACATCCCATTCCATTTTTGCAGCGAGTAACTGGCAAAGCGCTCTGCTGCGGATGCTGACGTGTTTTCCCGGCAGATTCTTGTACAGCGCTTTCGGAACGCGAAATGACGTAAACTCCTTTTTGTGATATGGTTGTATGGCCAATTGCATCGTGTCAGGGTTGATTAGAAAACGGACATAGGCTGGATGTCCCATTTTCTGAAAAACGCTGCAAAATACATAAATAGTATCGCAGCTCAGATAGAATGAAAGATATGCGGGTTCAGCCATCTTCCTGTACCAGCTTCATGCCCTGCCAGAGCTCGGGCTGGTTGAAGTCAAATAGAAGCATCAGTTTCTTATCAAATTTGACCAGCTTCCCATTGGTGCGGTATTGATATGTATCGTCCCAGCCCCATTTTGTGAAGAGCTGACGGGTGAATAGGGAACACTCCATCTTGGTGGTTTTCGGCTTGGACGGATCACGGATCCAGTTAATGGCATCCGGCTCCTTGGAGGGCACAGGTTTGACGAGGATTTTCCGCTGCTCAAGATTGACAAGCATCTGCACCGATTCACAGTTGTTCAAAGCACTGTAAGCGGGCACGTTGAATGAAATGGCGGTATTCCATAATTTTAGCGACGGTTCCAGCATCCGGCTGAAATAGAGGCCGCGTACTACTTGGAATCCCTCCATGCTGATGTCGCCGATTACAAAATCTGCCTGTCCCATTGCATAAGGTCAAACAGCTTCGCCGCAAAGATATGGCAGCGCATATCCCGATTTCTGCGTTCTTTCTCACCGACGCCGTTCGCCCAGCGCAGGGAATCCGGCGCGTCCGGGTCACAGGGGCGAATAATCAGCCTGCGCTGCTCCGGATGGATCAGCAGCTGGATGTGGGTGACGCTGGGGAAGCGGCGCAGGCAGGCCATGTTGAATTTGATGCGGTCTGCCCAGACGGTGATAGCCGGTTCCCTTGTGTGCGCAAACAACTCTGCCTTTGTGACCTGGTATCCCGCAAGATCGATGATCTCCTGGTCTTCGGCTGTCTCATCTAATGGTCTGATCTCATCGAATATATCTTGGTTGTCAATTTGCATTTGCAACACCTGTCCTCTGCCGTATGTTTTCGATGCTCATTTGTAGCTCCTCCTCAGAGACGGGGGATACTTTCGTACAGCCAGGAACCAAGTGACTTTTTGCCTGCGCGTTCCAGCCAGTATGGGAGCTGAGATAGTAAAAACCGTTGTGGATGCTGTATGCATAGAATTCTTCACCGAACGCACTTTCCCATCCCTCGGGAAGCAGATCAATCCGACGTGACCGCCTAAATCCGGCGGCTAAACTGTTTTGCTGCACAGTAACGACGGGTACCGCGTTTGTGACATCGAATATGATGATTTCGTCCTGCCCAGAGGAAGCCCAGGTGCCCCTGACCCGGTATTGATATTCGGGATTCCAATCCATGATTTGAAATAATGCGGCGGAGAAATACTGACAGCGCAGGGTTTTTGAGGAAATGGGACGCTCAGCGTCGACGCGCCAGCGGATACTGTTTACATCCCGCTCCCCGCAGGGGCGGATGGCCAGCTTTCGCTGCGATGGGTGGATTAGAAGTTGGACATACCCCACATCCAAAAATTTGCGTTGGCATTCATGGTTGAAACTGATTTTTTGATCTGTGATCGTGATGCAAGGACACTCGGCACGGTGCATCATAAATTGGCCGCGTATTACCTGATAACCTGTCAGATTAAATGCACTGAACTAGTTGCGCCGGAGACGGAGTTTCCTGTGCTCTGTGCCTATGCTGTTTGAAGCTTCGAAATAAGTATTTGGATCATCGTTGATCCAATGGTGGTCAACCGGGACGAATCCCCGGAATATGCCGTCATCAATGACATGCAGGACCGGAAGCCCTCCGCGCAAATGATGCTTTTTGTTTTCCAGCAGGATTTGTGCCGCCTCAAACTTTTCTACAGGAATGATTGCTTCATGTTGGTTCGTATAGAGGTACTGATCACGATCCTGACGGTTTCGTTTCTTTTTGTGCTCAAAAACATCAGCAGTAAAGGTTTTCCATGTCAAAATGCTGCCGCAGTAGCGTTCATTTCGTAAAATATAGTTCAAGGATCCTTCGCTCCAGCTGCTGCGCCCTGTTTTTGTGGGGACGCCTGCTTCCGTCAGGATCTCCGCGATCGCGCGCAGCGGATAGCCCGCAAGGAAAGCGTCAAATATAAAGCAGACTACTTCCGCTTCTTTTGCTACGATTTGCAGCTTTGTGCTCTGCGCATATCGGCCGCTGGCATCCCGTTGGCGGGAGTAGCCATCAGGTTCCGAGCGAAACGTGAGACGCTTTTTGTGAGGATTAGATCGACTTTTCTGCTGGTACAGTCCCTCATGAGTTGCTGGTAACCAGGGCGGTTGGCAGTACGGACACCAGATGCAACATCCGAATACACCGCAACAAATTTCCAGTTTGGATTGCGTTTGATATAATTTGTATAGTAGGTGATTTGTGCTTCCAAGCTGTGGTACTGCTCCTCATGACGGGTACTGACCCGGCAGTAGGCTGCGACCCGGAGTTGCTGGGTTTCAATTGGGGCGTTCTGCTTCGCTTGTGGGATCTTAATCACTTTTCGGGACATAGCAAACCCTCCATGACAATGCTGAGCCTCAGTATATTAATGTTCTTCTGTCATAAGTTGCACACGCCTAAATGAGAAATGAACCGTTCCTGATTATATAGCGGAGCATAGGAAATATTGCATAGAATCGTACAACCCACTATGGATAAATTAAATCGACAGGTTCCTTATGGAAACCTGTCGATTTTTGTCGTAGATCAATGTGGCAAAAATGCTTTTCTGTCATAAAAGACTGGGAAAATAAAGGAATCGGCATTCTCACTGCGAACGACCGATCCCGTGAACCGGCCTTTAGCCGGCTTAGGGCTGGGGCCGCCAAAGGCGGCCTAACGCCAGCGGTTTGCCGACCGCCTTGGCTCAATGGGATAAAGTCACTTTTCTAGTACCGGAAAATTGGGCCGCAAGGCCGGCCTTGTGGAGAGTCAGGACACCCAGGAGCAGCGCGCCCTGCCCCACCACATTGATGCCCTCGGCCATCCAGTTCATGTAGGCTTGGGTGAAGTCCCGGCTGGACAGATAGCCCATGGAGAGGCAGCAGAGGAACGCCACGGCAAAGAGGACGGAGACTCCCTTCTTTTTCATCCGCACGGCGATGACGCCCAGCCCCGCCATCATGCCGCCCAGCCCCAGCACCATCAGCCCCACAAACAGGAATGTGCCGCTGTAGATGGTGGGGACGGCCACGGCGTAAGCGGCGGTCTTGCCCTGCTTCCAGCAGAGCATGGCCACGATGCCCATCCCCGCCAGAAGAAAGCCCAGGGACTGCACCGGGAAAAACATGGCGTTCAGCCGCTCAAAGTCGCACACTCCTGCGGCATAGAGCAGCTTGTAGAGGGCCTTGAGGGCGCCGGCGGCGATGATGTCGATGGTACCAGCGGCAAAGAGGGCGAAGGCCCCCTTACTCATCTTGTTGTAGAGATCCCGCTGGAGCACGATGGAAGAAACAGCAAAAAGGATCACGGGGATAAAGTCTACCAGCGCCATGGGGACGGAAAATTGGTTCATAAGGCGCACCTTCTCTTTCTCTCTGTTCTGCGTTACTGGTTGTTCAAATGGTACAGCGGAATAAATGGGAACAAGATGGGGGTCTTATCGGCGTAGGCACGGTATTCCGGCTTATCCCCATAGCGGGAGATGTGGCCCTTCTCCATATTCTTGGCGCCGATCAGCATAATGGCCACGATGCAGACATAGCCCAGCACGGCCACGATCCACTGGAAGGCCCCGGCATAGGCGGTGAGGCCGGAGACGAACACTCCCGTCCAAAACAGGATCTCCCCAAAATAGTTGGGGCAGCGCATAAAACGGAACAGCCCCTCGGTGGCCACCATGTTGGGGTTCTTGTTCTTCTGCTCGCTCTTCTGCTTGTCGGCCAGCGCCTCGATGACAGCGCCGATGGCCATGATCACGATGCCGGCATAGAGACAAGCGTCGTCAGCGGCCTGGTTCACCATGCGGAAGTGGAGACCGGCGGTCTGCGCGAGGTAGATGACCCCCATGGACAGCCACATGACCACTTTCACGAACATCGGCGGTTCCTTGCCCACCTTGGCGTCCAAAATCTTCTTATAGGCCTTGTTGCCGGTCTCGCGCTTCAGGAGGAAGGTGCCCAGCCGCAGGCCGTAGGCAGCGCAGACCAGAAGGGCAATGGCGAGCGGGATGGTCATCAGTTCCATCCCCGCGCCGTAGCACAGCGCGGCAATGGCGACGCCCGCCACGGCGTACCCGTAGCCCACCGACATAAACCACACAAAGCGCTTAAAACCCATGGCACAGCCCACCAGGGCTACCGCAAACAGAATACCCAGCAGCGTCCAGTTCATTGCTTTGCCGCCTCCTTCGCCTTCATCTCCGCTTCGATCACGGGGGCGTAGCTCTTTTCGGCGATGTACTGCTTAAAGCTTCTCCCCGGCACCTCAGTGTCCCCGTAACAGTCATTGGTGAGGGTGAACTTGGAGAATTTGATTACGTCGCTCCGGCCGGACTTTTTGATCTTGGGGAGGTTGGCCAGCACGCTCATCATAAAGGCGGGGACAGTCTTGACCGGACCGTCGGTCACGCCGTCGGCGTTGTAGAACATCTCGGCGATCTGGCGGTAGGTATAGGTTTCGGTTCCGCCCACGCTGTAGGTCTTGTTTTCGTCGCACATGGTCTTCAGGATAAAGCCGGCGAAGTCTCTGGTGTCGATGACGTTGGCCCTCGGCTCCTGCTTCACCTTTAAAAGCTGGACGGACTTGGTTTTGATCATGGGCCAGAACACATGGGCAATGTCGTAAAAATACCCGGTGGGGCGGTAGATCACATAGGTCAGCCCCGACTTTTTCAGCTCCTCCTCCAGCAGGAACTTGGAGTGGACCATGGGGATGCCCTCTCCCTTGTCGGCGTTGATGACCGAGATATAGGCGAAATGCTTCACACCGGCCGCCTTGGCCTCGTTGAGGAGGTTGAGATTGCCCTTGTAGTCGATGTCGTAGTTGTTCACCTTGGTGGAGGCCCCGGTGAGACCCACGGTGGTGATGACCACATCGGCCCCGTCGCACAGGCCCTTCATCGTCTCTGGCCTGGTTACGTCGATCTGCTTTGTGGCAAAGCGGGACTGATCCACATCCCCCGGCACGCGGAGGACGGCGTCGGCGGCTACGATCTCATGCCCAGTGGCGCACAGGGCGCGGAGAATATCGCTGCCCAGCTTGCCAAAGGCGCCTGCTAACACAATTTTCATCGGAAATACCTCTCTTTCACTGCATATTGTGGGGGCTTTGTGGGGGATCTACCGGCATAATGGCCGTTTTAAAGGCCAGCTCGGCCCCTTCTTTGCCCAGAACCCTGGTGAGCGTCCCGGAGGATGGATTGCCCAGGGTGAGCATATCCCGCTGGAAGCCGCGCAGGCCCTCCAGGTTGGCCGGGTCCATGGGCGCGTCTTTTGCGCCCTCCAGATACCGGTCCACACAGGTGAGGACCATAGTTTCCAGAGCGGCCGCATCTGCCCCCTCGCCGCCCTTAATCAGAGAGTAGGGGGTTCGCCGGGACGTATACCAGGCGGGCTTCTCGGCGTAGTCTGGCAGGGAGGCGAACTCCAACCTCTGCCCCTCGCTTTCGGGGAGAGAGGCGCCCTTGGTGGTACAGTCGTAATACTCCACATAGGCCAGCCGCTTTTTCTTCATCTCCATGGTGTCCACCAGGAAGAAGGGGACGCTTTTACCCGAGTACGGGGTGAAGACCATGGTGGAGAGCTTCATCATGCCCCCCATAGCGCGGGTCTCCATAGCAAAGAGATTGCCGAAGCCCTCCAGGGTATATTGACGGCAGGTAAAGCGCATCATGGGAAGGAATTTCGGATACCGCATGGAGGCGTATTGGGGTGGGGTGACCTCCACAGCGGGGAAGGCCGCCCCGGCCTTTTGGATCACCTGCCCGATGACGGTTTCATCGTTCATTTTTTCTCCTTTTCCTTGGAGCGCTTATCGTTGATGATCTTCATTTCCTTCTCGGTGATCAGCTCCACGTTGTTTTCCTTGGCCCAGTCCACGCAGCCCTTGAGCACCAGGGGCAGGAACACCCGGGGCACGTTGAGGATGGTTTTCAGGGCGTCGTCGGTAAACTTCACCTTGTCGTCCGCCCGGTCGGCGGCGTAGCGCACCGACTCCAGACTGGCCTCCCGCATGGGGAGCAGCTCAGCGCGCATCCGCCACGCCTTGCGGTGGTACCAGAAGTTCTTGGAGTCCCGATAGCCATAATCCACCGGCAGGTTGGGGAAGTCTTTGGCGGTGATGCCCCGGATGATGGCGTCTGCGTACCGCTGCTTCATCAGGATCTTATCCACCCGCAGGATAAAGTGCGCGCCGAATTTACTGGTGATGCCGTTAAAGTCGTGGTAGGGCGGCTCGTAGCCGTTGAGCTCGCCAGGTCTGTCGTTTTGTGCCCCATCCAGCTCCCGCACCCAGGTGCACTCAATGACCTGCACGGCGTCGGAGAGCACCATGGGCCGTTTGTCGGTGGGGTCGTTCTCCTCAATGAGGCTTTTCTCCAGCTTGAATTTGCACTTGGGCATCTTGTCCGCGGGGGTATCTCCCGGCCAGCTGAGCTTGACGCACTCCTTGAAGTACTCAGGTTCGTCGCTGATGAAGTTGATGGCGCACTTGCCGGTGCGGAGAATGTGCTGGGCGGTGTTGGAGGAGTTTCGGCAGGACAGAAGCATGGCGTAGAAGTCTTTGCCCGCCACGTAGTAGGGCTGCACCAGGGAGTAGGGGCCCAGGCTGGTGGAGCCGTCTTCACACAGGGTGGAGATGACCACCGTGGGCATGGGGAAGAACAGGGAGGTCTGGTAGAAGTTATCCACCACGCGCAGATCGGTAAAACTGGACATGAGAATCGCTCCTTTCGATCATTTCTGTCATTACAGCAGCCGTTTCAGAATAGGGGTAAGCTCATCGAACCGCGCCCGGCCCCGGCTTACGGCGTCCAGGAGGGTCTCGGCCAAAAACTCGGGGAGGACAGGGGAACACAGCGGAGCGCAGGGAGCCAGCACAGCGGCGATCTTCTCCCCCAGCTGCTCCACCAGCTGGAGATGGTATGCGCCTTGGAGGGGAGCGGTGTTGCTGGCGGCGTACTCTTTCCAGAGGGCGGCATACTTGTCATAAAAGACCATAAGCTCCTCAAAGATCCGCCCCAGGCCCTCCAACGGTGCCTCGCCCTCCGCAGGGGTATCCATACGCAGCAGCGCGGCCTTCCAGTCCTCCAGGATCACCTCGGCCACCACCATCACCTTAGAGGGGAAGTAGTTATAGACCGTCCCTACCGCCACATGACACGCGGCGGCCACGGAGCGCATGGTGAACGCGTCATATCCCTCGGAGAACAGGATCTGCCGGGCGTTGGACAGGATGTCTCCACGCAGTTGGGCGATGATCTTCGGCATAATCAGGACTCCTTTATGAACGTGTTCATAAAAATAGAATACGACTTTTTTTGAGGATTGTCAAGTTAATTTTGGGGCTTAAAAGCTGACAGGCCATCATAAAGTATATCTATTCACACACAAATTAAATCGACAGATTTCTTGCCGAAATCTGTCGATTTTTGTCGTGGCTCAATGTGGCAAAAATGCTTTTCTGCTGCGCCGCAAGGGTTTTCAGAGTTGACACCTTTTCTTCTATGCTTTTTTGCAAAATAGGTGATGAAAATTCGAACCTTCGGTTTGACTTAGGTCAATTGTTGTGTCAGATGGGGCACTGGGGTTCAGATTGGGTAGGGTTGTTCAACAAAGAACGACTCACCCCATCCAAAAAACTGACAACAATTTGTTCAGATTAGGTAAGGCCATTCAAATTCACAATTCTTCTCCATTTGTTTTGATTACGTTTTTGTACCAGCCGAAGGAATCCTTTTTGTACCGTTTTCCGGTCCCGGTTCCATCGTCGTTTTTGTCCACATAGATGAAACCGTAGCGCTTTTTCAGCTCCCCGGTGGTGAAGGACACCAGATCGATACAGCCCCAGGGGGTGTATCCCATCAGTTCCACGCCGTCCTCATCCACCGCTTTTTTCATCTGCTCGATGTGTTCCCGAAGATACTCGATCCGGTATTGGTCGTGGCAGGAGCCGTCCGGTTCCAGCTTATCAATGGCACCAAACCCGTTCTCCACGATGAACAGCGGGATCTCGTACCGCTCATACAGCGTCACCAGGGCGTACCGCAGGCCCACCGGGTCGATCTGCCAGCCCCAGTCGCTGGCGTTCACATAGGGATTGGGTACCGAGTTGGGGGAACTGCCATCCAGGCTGGCCCCGGTGTCCTTCCGGACATTGGCTTTCACTGTGTTGGACATATAATAGCTGAACCCGATATAGTCCACTTTGCCTTCCGCCAGAATCTGCTCATCCTCCGGCTCCATGGCGATATGGTAGTCCTTGCGCTCCCACTCCCGTCTGGCAAAGGCGGGGTAATGCCCCCGGACCAGTACGTCGGTGAAATAGAAGCGCTCGTGCATACACTCCACTGCGGTCATCACGTCGTCGGGATTGCAGGAGTAGGGGTAGAAGGGGACGAACGCGCACATACAGCCGATCTTGAAATCAGGATCAATTTCGTGACCCAGCTTCACCACCATAGCGCTGGCTACAAACTGGTGGTGGGCCGCCTGGTACATGGCCTCCTGAGGGCGCTCGTACTGGGAAAGCTTCACCCCGGAGCAGGTCCAGCCGAAAATGTCGGCAGCGGTATTGCTCTGGTTGTTGATTTCGTTGAAGGTCATCCAATACTTGACCTTGTCCTTATACCGACCCATGACCACCTCGGCGTAGCGGACAAAGCAGTCGATGACCTTCCGATTCATCCAGCCGCCATACTCCTTTGCCAGATGATAGGGCATTTCAAAGTGAGAAAGGGTCACCACGGGCTGGATACCGTATTTCAGCAGCTCGTCGAACAGTGCATCATAGAACCGCAGGCCCGCTTCGTTGGGCGTTTCCTCATCACCGTTGGGGAAGATGCGGGTCCAAGCGATGCTGGTGCGGAAGCATTTGAAACCCAGCTCCGCAAACAGGGCGATGTCCTCCCGGAAGGTGTGGTAGAAGTCGATGCCATCATGATTGGGGTAGCGCTCTCCCGGCAGGATGCCGTCAGTGATGCGGCGCAGGATGCCTGCGCTACCAGCAGTGAGCACATCGGAGACGCTGACGCCCTTGCCGTCTTCGTTCCAGGCACCTTCCAGCTGGTGGGCGGCCACAGCGCCGCCCCACAGGAAATCGTTTCGCAAACTCATGATGTTCCTCCAAAATAGTTCTGAGATTTTTCGCTACCCCCGCCCAGAAGGGCGGGGGTAGCCATCAAATGTTAAGACTTGACTGCCAACAGCGGCTCGCCCGCCTTGACGGATCCGGCGGTTTTCAACGGCTCTACTGCGGCGTAATCGTCCGCGTTGGTGACCAGGATGGGGTAATGGTCTCGTATTTGGCCTTGATGGCCTCCAAATCGAACTCGATCAGCAGGTCTCCGGCTTTTACCATGTCACCGTCTTTGACCTTGGGCGTGTAGCCCTTGCCGCCCAGCTCCACGGTGTCCAGGCCGATGTGGATCAACATTTCGATTTCGCCTGGGCCAACCAGGTTGATGGCGTGCTTGCTGTCGGCCACGCCGAACACGGTGCAGTCAAAGGGAGCGTACAGCTTACCCTCGCTGGGAACAATGGCCGCGCCCTGGCCCAGGATGCCCTCGGCAAAGGTGGGATCGTTGACCTCGCTGAGCAGCTTGGCCTCGCCGTTCAAGGGGGAAAGCACGGTGATGGCCGCAGGGACAGCAGCGGGAGCGGGGGCGGCAGGCGCCTCCTTGGCCGCAGGGATCCCCTTGGCCGTGCCCTTTTCCGGGACGGGATCACAGCCCACAATCATGACCAATGCGATGGTAATAATAATGGTGGCCAGAGTACCGATCATCATGCCGGGGAAGGACATGGGGTTTGCCGTCAGGTTCAGGCTCGCGAGGGTGGCTGGGTCGGTGGGGCAGATCGCGTTGACGGTGGTCAGTAGGCCGGGCAGGCCGGCGTAGGCGTAATACTGAGTGCCGAACAGGCTGATGATGACCGCGCCGATGGCGCCGTCCACACAGCCGCAGACAAAGGGCTTTTTCAGGCTCAGAGTGACGCCATAGATGGCGGGCTCAGTGATGCCGAAGATGCCGGTCAGGCCGGAGGAGAAGGCCACCTGCTTGGTCTCCTTCTTCTTGGATTTCAGGTACACGCCGAAGCAGGCGGCGGCCTGCGCCACCACTGCGCAGGTCTGGAAGGCTTGGAAGGTGTCACAGTGGTTGTTGTTAAAGTTGGCGAAGTTCATGGGCGTGACGCCCCAGTGGACGCCGAAGATGACGAACACTTCCCAGATGCCGCCCACCAGCGCGCCGGCGATGACGGGTACGGTATCGGACAGGAACTTATAGCCAGCGGCGATGCCGTTAGCTAGCATATCAGAGATGGGGCCGATGACCAGGATGGTCATGGGAACCATGATAACGGCGCAGATGAAGGGCACGGCGATGGCCTTGATGACGTCGGGCAGATGCTTTTCCAGGAACCGCTCCAAATAAGCCAGCACCAGTACCAGGAACAGCGGGGGAAGCACGGTGGAGGTGTAGGTGGTCTGGGCCATGGGGAAGATCAGAAACTTGATCACCTCTTTGTCGGCGATCCGGGCGGCAATGGCGCCCCAGTCGGGATTGACCAGCGCCAGGCAGCACCACATGGCAATATAGGTATTGCACTTGAAGTGCTTGGAGGCCGTCACCGCGATCATGACGGGCAGGAAGGTGAACGGCGTCCAGGAGATGAAGCTCAGGACGGAATAGGTGCCTGTCTCGGCGAAGGCGGGGGCAAACTGTGTGATGATGATCAGACAGCCCTGTACCAGACCGGCGGCAGCCAGGATGTAGACGAAGGGAGCGAATACCGCCGACATGGTGGCGATGATCCGGGCGAACAGGCCCTGCTTGACCTCCGCCTGAGCGGACTCGTCGATGTGCATGATTTTAGTGAGTTCCTCATACACGTCCTTGGCGTGGGTGCCGATGACGATTTGGTACTGGCCGCCCTTTTCCACCACTTGGATGACGGTGGGCATTTCAGAGATGCGCTGGGTCACCTCCGCAGAGGGGGACTCCTTCAGCACAAGACGAAGCCGGGTGGCGCAGTGGGCCGCGCTGACAATGTTGCTCTCGCCCACCTGATCCTTGATGTCGGCGGCGAGCTTTGCATAATCTCGGACTTTTGCAGATGCCATTGTGTTACCTCCGTTCATATCCGCCCCGGGAGAGCGGCGGGCTTTCTGCCCTTGCTGAAACGCATTATACAAATCAGGCGGCTCCGATACAACCGTTTTTGTGCCGGTTGGCGGTTTCTTGCATAAAAAGGCCGCTTTTGGGGGCGAGATGTGAAAACACGTTTCACCCGTCAAAAAGCGGCTTTTATTTTTGTGCAAAGTGTCAGTCCTGATTTTGGGAATTCAGCCCCCAGAAGGTGAACGCGCCAATGGTCTCATACCGCTGGTTCAGCGACATACTGCCGGCGTAGTCCCCGCAGAAAGCGATGGCATACATCAGGTCCAGCAGGAATTTGGCCGCGGTGAAAAAAGTGCTGGACCACATCCGATCCATCCCTTGGGCGGTGGGGGCGAACAGGAATTCATCCGCCATCCGGCCCAGGGTAGTATCCTTACCGGAGGTGATGACCACGGTTTTGGTCCCATTACGGCGAAGAAGGCGGATCAATTCGATCAGGCGGCTGTTCTCCCCGGTGTGGCTGATGAGGATGGCCAGATGGCCTGGTTGGGCGGACAGGGTGCTGAGCACCTGAATGTTGGACTCGGAATACGTAGCCGCCAGTTTACCCGCATGGAAAAAAAGCTGCTGGCGTACCGGGCCAGATGAAGGTTGGTGTCATAGGCATAGAAATCAATGTAGGGATGGATTAGGAGCAGCCGCTGGACACGCAGCAGCTGGGACAGGGAGAGCGCTTTTCGGGTAGTCTCCAGCGCCTGGGCCTGGACGTCATTCACCTTTTGCAGCAGGGACACCATGTTTTCCCGCTCCGAGAGCTGTACCGCGCTCGCTTCTTCCATCGTCTGCCCCGCTGCCACCTCATTTAAGAAACGCAGCTTGAACTCTGGGTAGCCCTTGCAGCCGAACTTTTTGCAAAAGCGGGTCACTGTGGCAGCACTCGTAAATGTAGCGCTGCCCAGATCCTGGCAGGACATGGACATGATGTGCTCCGGGTGTTCCAGGAGGTAATTGCGGATACCGGCCTCCCGCTCGGTCAGGGTCTTGGCATCCTTCAGGTCTCTAATCAGCGGCATTGCTGCGCACCTCCATTTTCTGCTGCGGCTATATAGGGATCGTTTCTATCCGTTCCGATGAAAAACCGCCCCTGTCATCATCTGCTCCGTCATATTCCCCGCCTCTTCAGCGGACAGATCGAACCCACACTGAAACCAGTGGATCAAAATCTGCGTCAGAGCTCCCGCAATATAGGCCAGTGAATAGTCTGGATGCGTTTCCTTGTCATTGAGGCTCCGAAACAGGGCGATTTGACGCAGGTAGATTTCAAATTGCTGCTCTAAAATGTAGGTCATGTTATTCTCAATCAGTTCCTTGACAAACTTTCGGTGCTGATAAAAAAACTGAAAAAACTGACAGGTAATATCGGAAATCGTAATATGTTCAAAGTCATTGCAGTTTTGGGAGAACTCTTGGAACAGCGTCATAAAATGATATTCCATGACCTCGTCCTTGGAATCAAACATCTGGTAGAAGGTTTGCCGGGACAGATCCGCCTTGGCACATATTTCTTTAATCGTGATCTGCGTGTATTTCCGTTCTGCCAAAAGCTGTAGGAGGGCTTTGCGCAGCCAGTCCTTGGAACGCAGCGCGGATGGATTTTTTCCTGTATACATAAGTTCCTCCCAGCCTGAACGCACGATCAAACTGACATATTTTCGATTTTGTACGTTTTTTCCCTGCAATATTGACTTCCGCGGCGGTTTTCCTTATAATACCGAAAAAGCTGACATATGTCAAGAATGTTTGATGGAGGAATTACGATGGCAGTATTTTTGACGATCCTCAGCGGCCTTGGGTGGGTCATCGTTTATGAGGAATGTATCCGTCTCGGCATGAAGCAAAAAACCTACGCAATGCCTTTCTGGGCGTTGGGCCTGAACTTTGCCTGGGAGCTGATCTATACAGTGTCGGATATTTTTCTCGAGGCGCACGGACCATTGGAAGGGATGACTCTTCTCCAGACTGTCGCCAATGCGGCTTGGGTATGTCTGGATGTGGTTATTTTGACAACATACTTCCGATACGGCAAAAAGGAATGGCCTAATCAGATCGACGGCAGAATGTTTGTGCCATGGAGTGTATTAGGGCTGGCCTGTTGCTTTGCGCTCCAGCTTGTTTTTATTCAGGAATTTGGTTTCACCATGGCGGCCCAATATGCGGCATTTTTACAGAATTTACTGATGTCCGTACTGTTCATTACCATGTATGTTAAGCGCGGCGGCATGGAAGGTCAGTCTGTCCTGCTGGCAGTCGCAAAGTGGATCGGCACGTTGGCTCCCACTATTTTGATGGGTGTGCTTATCTTTAACTGGGTGGTGCTTGTTTGCGGCATCTTTTGCAGTATATTTGATGTCATCTACATCATTCTGCTGGTAAAAGAGCGTAAAAAAGCGATCCCATGATGGTCAACGCCCATTATAGCGATAACACGCACCTGGCGGAGTGTACCGACAATGAGATCATTGAGGTCAATCTGGCCTGATATGACTTGAGATATATCAGAAATGACAAATCGACAGGTTTCTTGTGGAAACCTGTCGATTTTTGACGTTGACTCAATGTGGCAAAAATGTTTTTTCTGAGAGCATTGCGGGGTAATGGCTTTCGAGAATAAATCTCAGTTTTCGCTCTGGTGAACAGAAAAATCTGCCCTCAAGGTCGTTTGCTTTCGTCTTTGTCAGGAGCCTGCCCGTTATGGGCCAGCCACTTGCACTCGGTGAGCTCCATGTGGTCAAAGACCGCCGTAAAGGACGAATCCTCCGGGCTGCAGGCGTAGATGCCAAACCTGATCCTGCCCGCTCCCTCCTGCATATGGCACACCCGCATTTGTGAGAAATGCTCACCATCCTGGGAGCATTCAACGCAGTAATCATCCTCCCGGCGGCTGAAGCGGTACCACATGGTTTTCACTTGGGCGGGGATGGCGGTGGTGGCCCAGTCCGACCAGCCATGGTTGGTCACCACGCTGCCCAGGTGCTGGAACTCCTCGTTCTCATACTCCACAGACCCTTTGAGCCAGTTCTCACTGTCTAGGTACATCACAATGCCGCACTGATCGAAGCGGTGGTGGGCGCCGGTGAAATCAGTGCGCACGATGAATGAGAAAAACGTTTCGTCCGTTTCCATCTGGAGGACAGGGGCGTTGTCATTTCGGAAATGGTAGTAGGTACGCTGCCAGAGATCGGTTCCGGGCATAGTGGTGATCTCGATTCTTTCGCTCTGGATGGTATACTGTTTGGGCTCTCTGACCCACTTCAAATTGTTGATATCAAAGTTCATATTGATTACCTCCATGAAACCCGATTGTTGCTGCCCCACTCGCACATAGCGTCCAAAATGGGAATCAATGACTTGCCCCGTTCCGTCAGGCTGTACTCAACCTTGGGTGGGATCTGGGGATACTCCTCCCGGTGAACCAGTCCGTCCGCCTCCAGCTCTTTCAGTGTGGCGCTGAGGGTCTTGTAGGAGATCTCGCCGATATACTTCTTCATCTCGTTGAACCGGACGACCCCAAATTCCATCAGCGTGTACAGGATGGTCATTTTGTACTTCCCATTGATCAGCGACAGGGTATAGCTGAACCCTGTTCCGCTGAGACATTCATTTGAGATACAGCGGCTGCTCATTT